>DASQFD010000132.1:0-22436 GCA_035633255.1 Dermatophilaceae bacterium | reverse complement strand
CGGAAATGACCCACGGATCAGTCAGGAGAGCCGCAAAACGCCAAAGTTCAGACCCCCAAGTTTCCTAGCCGCCGGGGGGCTGGGCGGTCGGAGACTGGGTGGTCGGAGACTGGGTGGTCGGGGGTCTGGGCGGCCGGAGGCGGTGGGGGCGGTCAGGGGCTGGGCGGCCGGTCACCGCAGGAGCTTCTGCACCTCCCGGAAGCGCGGGTGCGCGGCGTCGCCCAGCCACTCGAAGAGCACCATCTCCGAGGTCACGACGTCGGCGCCGGACCGGGCCGCCCGCGCCATCGCGGCGTCCCGGTCGCGCGGGTCCCGCGACCCCGTGGCGTCGGCGACCACGGCCACGCCGAGCCCGAGGTCGAGCACGTCGAGCACCGTCTGCAGGACGCACACGTGCGCCTCGCAGCCGGCCACGACCACCTGCCGGGTCTGCGGTGGCAGCAGGTCCGCCCAGTGGGGGTCGGCCACGGCCGAGAAGGAGGTCTTGGCCAGGACGGCGTCGGCGGCACCGCGCAGCGGCGCCACCGTGGGGCCGAGGCCGGCCGGGTTCTGCTCCGTGGCGCGCACCGGGACCTCGAGCAGCCGGGCCGCCTCGGCGCACCGCACGGCCCGGCTCACGACACCGTCGCCGCCGTGGAGGGCCGGCACCAGCCGCTCCTGGAGGTCGACGAGAAGGAGGACGGCACCGCCGCGGTCCATGCGCATCCGGCCACGGTAGCCCCGGCCCGGGGCCGGAGGTCGCCCCGAGGTCCCAGACCCGAGGTCCCAGACCCGAGGCCCCAGACCCGAGGCCCCGGACCCGAGGCCCCGGGCCCGAGGTGCGGTGCGGCGCCAGGTGCCCGCCGTAGGGTTCCCGGGGTGGACCAGCTCGCCTTCGAGGCCGCCATCCGCCGGCTCTGCGCGTCCGACGCCGACCTGGCCCGTGTCGTGAGCGCGCACGGCATACCGGTCATGTGGGTACGGCCCGAGGGCTTTCCCAGCCTGGTCCTGCTGGTCCTGGAGCAGCAGGTGTCGCTGGCGTCCGCGGCGGCGGCCTACCGCCGCCTGTCGGTGCGCCTGGGTGGTCTGCGCCCCGACGCGGTGCTGGCGGCCACCCCGGAGGAGCTGCGTGCCGACGGGGTGTCCCGGCAGAAGGACCGGTACCTGCGGGCGCTGGCCACCGCGCTGCTGACGTCGGACCTCGACCTGGACGCCCTGGGGACGCTCGAGGACCGGGAGGCGCGGGCGGCGCTCATGGCGGTGACCGGCATCGGCCGGTGGACGGCGGACGTCTACCTCCTCGCGTGCCTGCGCCGCCCGGACCTGTGGCCGGTCGGGGACCGGGCGCTGCAGGTGGCGACAGCCGAGGCGCTCGGCCTGCCGGTGTTGCCGTCCGCCGCCGCCCTCGACGCCGTGGGCGACCGGTGGCGCCCGCACCGCTCGGCGGCGGCCCGGGTGCTGTGGCACGGCTACCTCGCCCGGCGGGGCCGCGTGGAGACCCCCTCCTCACTCCTGGCGTGAGCGCGCCGCGGTGGCTGCGGTGGCTCAGTGGCGGTGGCCGTCGAGCAGGACCAGGAGGTCCGCCGCACGCAGCCCGCGCAGGCTCGGGACGTGCACGGCGCCCCGGATGACCGGCACCGCGACGGCGTTGGGCACGGCGATCGTGGGCACCCCGGCCGCGACGGCCGAGCGGACCCCGGTGGGGCTGTCCTCGATGGCGACGCAGTCACCGGGCTCGACGCCGAGGGTCCGCGCCGCGGCGAGGTAGGGCGCGGGGTGTGGCTTGCCGTGCGCCACCTCGTCCCCGGTGACGACGGCGGCGAAGGAGCCCTCGGGCAGGGCGCCCAGCACGGCGTCGGCCAGGGAGCGCCACGACATGGTCACCAGTGCCGTCGGCACGCCCGAGGCACGCAGGTCCTCGAGCAGCTCCCGGGCGCCGGGCCGCCACGGCACGTGGTCCCGCACCCGCGCCACCACGCGCCCGAGCAGCTCGTCGACGATGCGTTCCGGCGTCCACGGGACGTTGCCGTGCTCGCGGATGAACGCGGCGGAGACGAGCAGGTCGCTGCCGACCAGCTGCGCGGCGTACTCCGGTCCCCAGGTGCCGCCGTGCTGCTCCACGACGCCGTGCTCGGCCTCCAGCCAGTACGGCTCGGTGTCCACGAGGGTGCCGTCCATATCCCACAGGACCGCGGCGGGCAACGGCATGTCCGCGAGTCTACGAGCGTGCCCGCCCTCCGTCGGACGCCGTGCGTAGGGTGGGACCCCACCACCGAGGAGGGCCTACGTGATCGAGCTCGAGGACCTGCCCGAGCTGAGTGACGCCGTGATGATCGCGGCGTTCGAGGGCTGGAACGACGCCGGGGAGGCCGCGAGCGCCGTGGTCGAGCACCTCGCCGACGTGTGGGACGCCGAGGCCGTCGCCGCGCTGGACCCGGAGGAGTACTACGACTTCCAGGTCAACCGGCCGCGGGTGGTCCAGGACGGCGGGAAGCGTCGGATCAGCTGGCGGACCACCCGGGTGCTCGTGGCGACGGACACCGCGGTGGGCCGCGACGTCATCCTCGTGCACGGGGTGGAGCCGTCCTTCCGGTGGCGCGCCTTCGCCATCGAGCTCATGGAGCTCGCCCAGGCGGCCGACGTGACCGAGGTCATCACCCTGGGCGCGCTGCTCGCCGACGTGGCCCACACCCGGCCCATCCCGGTCACCGCGACCTCGGACAGCCAGGACACCCGCCAGCGGCACGACATCGAGGCCAGCACCTACGAGGGCCCGACGGGCATCGTCGGGGTCCTCGCCGACGCGGCGGTGCAGGTCGGCATCGACTCCATCAGCGCGTGGGCAGCGGTGCCGCACTATGCCGGCCACTCACCCTCCCCGAAGGCCACCCTGGCGCTCCTGTCGTGCCTGGAGGGACTGCTCGACGCACCGATCGAGCACCTCGACCTCGAGGAGGACGCCCGGGCCTGGGAGCGCGGCGTCGACGAGCTCGCCACCTCCGACACCGAGATCTCGGAGTACGTCACCTCCCTCGAGGAGGCCCAGGACACCGCCGAGCTGCCGGAGGCGAGCGGCGACGCGATCGCCAAGGAGTTCGAGCGCTACCTCCGCCGCCGCGGCAGCGAGCCCCCCGAGGGCTGAGCCGGTCGCTCAGAGGCGCACGCCGAGCAGCGCGTCGACCATCCGCGAGACCAGCCCCGGCGCCTCGGCGTCCCTCCCCCCGCGGCGCACCGCCGCGGTCGCCCAGTCGTCGACCAGGGCCAGCGCCCGCGGGGTGTCCAGGTCGTCGGCCAGGGCCTCGCGGACCCGGTCGAGCAGCAGGTCGGCCGGGGGGGCGCCGGCGAGCGACAGGGCGGCCCGCCAGCAGGCGAGCCGGTCCGCGGCCGACTCCAGCTGTGCCTCGGTGAAGTCCCAGTCCGAGCGGTAGTGGTGCTCGAGCAGGACCATCCGCACGACGGCGGGGTCGACCCCCTGAGCGCGCAGCCGTGAGACGAGCACGAGGTTGCCCTGGGACTTGCTCATCTTCTCGCCCCGGTAGCCGACCATGCCTTGGTGCGCCCACAGCCGCGCGAAGAGGTCACCGCCGGTGAGCACGCTCGCCTGCGCGGCGCTCATCTCGTGGTGGGGGAAGACGAGGTCGGACCCGCCGCCCTTGACGTCGACGGCCGTCCCGAGGTGGTGCACGCAGATCACCGTGCACTCCACGTGCCAGCCGGGCCGGCCGGCGCCCAGCACCTCGTCGGGCCAGGACGGCTCCCCGGGCCGCGCCGCCCGCCACAGCAGCGGGTCGAGCGGGTCGCGCTTGCCGGGCCGCTCCGGGTCCCCGCCGCGCTCGGCCGCCTTCTCGAGCATGTGTGCGCGCGTCCAGCCCGAGACGGTGCCGAAGGTGGGAGCGCTGGCCAGGTCGAAGTACACGTCGTCGCCGGGCGGCTCCCCGGCCTCCCCGGTCTCTCTCGCTTCCCCGGCCGCCCCGGTTTCCTCGGCCGCCCCGGCCTCCCCGGGCGGGACCGGAAGCCGGTATGCCGCCCCGGCCGCCAGCAGCCGCCGCACGGCCTGCGCGATCGGGTCCATGGACTCCACCACCCCGACGAAAGGGTCCGGGGGGATCACCCCGAGGGCGGTCATGTCCTCGCGGTAGAGGTCCAGCTGCTCCGCTGCCAGCGCGCGCCAGTCGACCCCGTCGCGGGCGGCCCGCTCCAGCAGCGGGTCGTCGACGTCGGTGGTGTTCTGCACGTAGCGGACCCCGTGGCCGCCGTCGCGCAGCACCCGGTTCACCACGTCGAAGGTCACGTAGGTCGCCGCGTGCCCCAGGTGGGTCGCGTCGTAGGGGGTGATGCCGCAGACGTACATCCGCGCCACCGGCCCGGGCGCGACCGGACGCACCGTGCCGCTCGCCGTGTCGTGCAGCCGCAGCGGGATGCCCCGGCCCGGGAGCGCAGGGATCGCGGGGGCCGGCCAGGACTTCACGCTTCCCAGCCTACGGGGAGCCGCTCACATCGCCGGCCACGGGATCGAGGGCCATCCGGCCCGCGGGCGAGGGTGGCGGCGGGCCGCGAGCAGGCGGTCCGCCCGGCGCCGCAGCGCCTCGCGCTCCTCCCGGTCCAGCAGCTCCTCGAGCTCCCCGAGCGGCCCGCCGCGCCGGTCGAGCTCCCCCCGGACCCGCTCGACCCGCTCCAGGTCCGAGTCGGGCAGGGGCCGGCCGGCCCAGCCCCACAGCACCGTGCGGAGCTTCGGCTCCACCCCGAGGCTGACCCCGTGGTCGAAGCCCCGGACGGCGTCACCGTCACGCACGAGGTGGCCGCCCTTGCGGTCGGAGTTGTTGAGGAGGGCGTCGAAGACGGCGGTGGTGCGCACCGCCGGCTCGCCCGAGTGGGCCACGAGCACCCGGTGGCCGTAGGGCGAGTCGCCCTCGACGACGGCGAGCCAGCCCGCGGGCACGGCGTCCACCCGGACCACGTCCACCACCAGCTCCGGCGGCTCCGCGGGGTCCCCCACCCAGGCCTGCACCGACCCGGGGCCCCACGGGCCGTCGTCACGCAGGACCGTCGCCGGCACCACGCCGAAGCCCCCGGCGCTGCAGAGCAGGTAGGCCGCGCGCTCGCGTCCGGTGAGCGTGCCCGGTGGGTAGTCCCACAGGTGCCGCTCCAGGCGGGCCGGCTTGTGCACGGCCAGCACGGTCCGCTCCCCCAGCACGACCTCGCAGAGCACGGCGTGGTTGGAGGACTCGGCGATCCGTCCGAGCGGCCGGAGGTCCCCGCGGGAGAGGACCTCCGTGACCTCAGCGTCGGTACCCGTTGGCACGGGGGCAGATGTGGCCGCCGGCGTCGAGTGGCTGGCCGCAGAAGGGGCAGGGTGGGCGCCCGGCGGAGACCAGGGCCTGGCACCGACGGGCGAACGCGCGGGCGGGAGCCGGCGACAGGACGACACGCAGGCTGTGCAGCGCCGCCGGGCCGGCCGGCGCGTCCTCGTCCGGGCCCTCCTCGTCGGGGTCGTGGTCGTGCGCCTCGATGACGACGACGTGGCGCCCGTCGTCCCAGGCGAGGGAGAGGGTGTTCACCCGGAACTCGTCCTCGATCGGGGTGTCGAGGGCGGCGGTGTCCGGGGACCCGCCGGACGGCTCGGCGGCCTCCCCGCCGGCCACCCCGTCGAGCAGGTCGAGGAGGCGGTCGGCGAGGATGCTGACCTGCTGCTTCTCCAGCGAGACCGAGGTGAGCCGCCCCTGGCCCCGGATCTGGAGGAAGAAGGTGCGCTGCCCGGGCGGGCCGACCGTGCCCGCGACGAACCGCTCCGGCGGGTCGAACTCCTGCACGGCCATGGAGCCGAGCCTAACCCGGCGCCTCGGCACGACGCGGGGCCCCGGGTGGCACCCGCTCAGCCCTCCCGCGAGGGCGCCTCCAGGACGAACCCGTAGGGCAGCTCGAGGCGGTGCCCGGCCAGGAGGGCGGTGTCGGCGAGGACGTCCCGGGTGCGCCCGTCGGCGACGACCACCCCGCCGGAGAGCACCACCGACCGCTCGCACAGCTCGACCGCGTAGGGCAGGTCGTGGGTCACCATGAGCAGCGTGACCTCCAGGCCCCTGACGATGTCCGCGAGCTCCCTGCGGGACGCCGGGTCGAGGTTGGAGGAGGGCTCGTCGAGCACCAGCACCTCGGGGCGCATGGCGAGCACCGTGGCGACGGCCACGCGGCGGCGCTGGCCGAAGGACAGGTGGTGCGGGGGCCGGTCGACGACGTCGAGCATGCCGACCGCCGCGAGGCTCTCGTGCACCCGCTCCTGCAGCTCCGGACCGCGCAGCCCGAGGTTGGCCGGACCGAAGGCGACGTCGTCGCGGACCGTCGGCATGAAGAGCTGGTCGTCGGGGTCCTGGAAGACGATCCCCACCCGGCGGCGGACCTCGGCGTCGTGCTCCGGCCGGACCGGCAGCCCGGACACCGTGACGCTGCCGGCCCCGGGTCGCAGGATGCCGTTCAGGTGCAGCACCAAGGTGGTCTTTCCCGCCCCGTTCGGCCCGAGCAGGGCCACCCGCTCCCCGCGGTGGACGTGCAGGTCGACCCCGTAGAGCGCCTGCTGGCCGCCGGGGTAGGCGTAGGCGAGGCCGCGGACGTCCAGCACCGGCGCCGTCATGCCCACCGCCCCGCCAGGCCGGCCACCGCCACGACCAGGGCCGGCAGCAGCGCCACGCCCCACTGCGGCCCGGTCGCCCGCAGCGGGTCCGTGTCGGGCATGGCCCCGGTGTAGCCGCGGGCCACCATGGCCAGGTGCACCCGCTCCCCCCGCTCATAGCTGCGCAGGAAGAGGGTGCCGGTGCTCGCGGCGAGGACCGGCCAGGCGCGCACCGAGCGCGCGGTGAAGCCGCGGGACTCGCGCGCCACCCGCATGCGGCCCATCTCCTCCCCCACGACGCCGAGGTAGCGCACCATGAAGGAGAGGATCTGCACCAGCGGCCCCGGCACCCGAAGCGCGCGAAGCCCGCGCACGAGGTCGCGCGGCGAGGTGGTCGTCGAGAAGGCGATCGCGGCGAGGACGCCGAGCGTCCCCTTGACGAGGAGCAGCCAGGCCCCGGTGAGCCCGGCCTGCGAGAGGCGGAACGGGCCGACCTCCACCCGCGGCCCGGAGGCGACGAAGGGCAGCAGCACCGCGAAGACGACGAACGGCAGCTCGACCGCCGCGCGGGTCAGCACCGAGCGCGCCGGCACCCGGGTGGCCGCGACGACGGACAGCACCACCAGCGAAGCCACGGCGAAGGGCCAGGGCGGGGCGGCGGGCAGGGCCACGACGGTGAGGACGAGGACGAGCAGTCCGACGAGCTTGGCGTGCGCGGGCAGTCGGTGGACGACCGTGGTGCCCTCGACGTGGAGGTGCGGCCCGGGGCCCCCACCCACCTCAGCGCTTCCCGGACGGGGACCGGTGCCGGAGCAGGGCCCCCAGCGCGAAGGCGACCAGCCCCACGACGAGCACACCGAGCACACCGGCGAGGCCGCCGGACAGCGGCCCGTCCACGCCCCGCACGGCGTAGTCCGCCAGCGGGGAGTCGGCCGCGGCGTGCCCGGCGCCGGAGCCGGCGAAGCCGAGCCGGCCCGCGACGAACTCCAGCCCGTCGGGGTGGCTCGAGGCGAAGCCCGAGACCACACCGGCCACCAGCAGGCTGACGACGAGACCGACGGCGACGAGCCGCCGGGTGGACGGCCGGCCGCGGGTCACGCGGGCACCCCGGCCCGGATCTCCAGCGCGCCGGCCGGGAGCACCGTGCGGGCTCCGTGGACGAGGTCGGGGCGGGTCGCGACGACGCTGGAGACGGCCAGGGCGGTGATGAACCCCTCGCCGATCCCGATGACGACGTGCCAGCCGACCATCGCCGCCGTGAGCGTGCCGAGCGGCACCGGGGCGGCGCCGCCCACGGCATACAGGCCGACGAAGGCGAGCGCCGCGGTGGGGACGGACACGGCCGCGGCGATCCCGGCCGCCACCGGCACGCCCGCCGGGCTGCGGACGAACAGCGCCCGCAGGGCGGTGAAGACCAGCCAGCCCGACCACACCCCCACCAGCCCCATCAGGGTGATGTTGGTCCCGAGCGCCGTCAGGCCGCCGTCGGCGAAGAGCAGCGCCTGGACCGTGAGGACCACCGTGAGGCAGAGCGTGGCCGTCCACGGGCCGACGAGCACGGCGGCCAGGGTGCCGCCGAGCAGGTGGCCGGAGGTGCCGGCCCCGACCGGGAAGTTGACCATCTGGGCGGCGAAGACGAAGACGGCGACCAGCCCGGCCAGCGGCGCGGTGCGGTCGTCGAGCTCCCTGCGAGCCCCCCGCAGGGCCATCCCGATGCCGGCAGCCGCGACGACGCCGGTGGCGATCGACGTCGGCGCGTCCAGGAAACCGTCGGGTACGTGCATGATGGGCTCCTGGGTGCGAGGCGGGCGTCGGGCGGGCGCGGCGGTCGTGCTTGTTGCACACTATTCGCAACAAGGCCCGTCAGCCACCCCCACCCCCCACCGGGGCGTCCCCGGCGGGCACCGCGTCCGTTGGGGCGGCGACCAGCTCGGCCACGCCCTCCCCCGGCCGGTTCGTCGCGAGCACCATGGGCCGGCCGGCCGACCACCGGACCACCGACACCGAGGCCGGGTCCACGTGGACCCGCTGGACGTGTGCCAGGCCGGAGCCGAGGGCGTCGGCGAGCACGGCCTTGATGGGGTCGCCGTGGCTCACCGCCAGCCACACCGCGTGCGGCCCGTGCTCCGCCTCGACCGCGGCGTCGTGCCGGCGCACCGCCGCCACGACCCGCGCGGACATCTCCGCCATCGACTCCGCGGGCTGCCCCTCCCCGTCGGGGAACCGCGCCGCAGCCGGGTCGTCCTGGACGACGCGCCAGAGGGGGTCCGTGGCCAGGTCGGCCAGCTTGCGCCCGGTCCAGGCCCCGTAGCGGCACTCGCCGAGGGCGTCGTCGACCAGGACCGGGGTGCCCGCGGGCGTGAGCGCCGCTGCGGTCTCGCGGCACCGCTCGAGTGGGCTCGTGGCCACCAGCCGGATGGGTATGCCGTGCAGCCGGGCCCGCAGGGCGGCCACCTGGGCGCGCCCCCGCTCGGTCAGCAGCACGCCGGGGGTCCACCCGGCGAGCAGTCCCTCGGCGTTGGCGGTCGAGTGCCCGTGCCGCACGACGACGCAGGTGGCCACGCGCTCACCCTACGGGGGCCACAATGGCGAGGTGATCGTCGACGTTGCCGTGTACTGCGGGGGGGTGCGCCGCCCGTGCGGTGACCTGAGCGACGAGCTCGCCGCGCTGCGGGCCGGCAGCGGAACCGGTGACTTCCTGTGGATCGGGCTGAAGGACCCCACGCGGGCCGAGTTCGCCCAGGTCGACTCGGAGCTGGGACTGCACCCGCTCGCGATCGAGGACGCGATCAAGGGTGGGCAGCGCGGCAAGATCGAGGCCTACGACGGCAGCCTGTTCGTCGTCCTGAAGACGCTGCGGTACCTGGACTCCACCTCGGACATCGAGACCGGTGAGGTCAACGTCTTCGTCGGTGACCACTTCGTGGTCACCGTCCGCAGCGGTGAGCTCAGCCCGCTCGCCGGCCTCCGGCGCCAGCTGGAGGAGGACCCCGGGCTGCTCCGGCTCGGGCCGTACGCCGTCCTGCACGCGATCGTCGACGACGTCGTCGACACCTACGGCGACATCGACCGGGAGGTGGCCAGGGACATCGAGCAGATGGAGGAGTCGGTCTTCACCGGCGAGGGCGCGGACGCCAACGCCATCTACCGGCTCAAGCGCGAGGTGCTGGAGTTCCGCCGGGCGGCGCTGCCCATCACCACCGCGGTCTCGATGCTGCACACCAGCCCGCACAGCCCGGTGCGCGACAAGGAGCTCCGGCACCTCTTCCGGGACGTCAGCGACCACCTCAACGCCGTGGTCGACCACGTCGAGTCCTACGACCGGCTGCTCACCGACATGCTCGGTGCCCACCTCACCCAGGTGTCGGTGCGGCAGAACGAGGACATGCGCAAGATCTCGGCGTACGTGGCCATGGCCGCGGTGCCGACGATGATCGCCGGGATCTACGGCATGAACTTCGAGCACATGCCCGAGCTGGAGTCCTCGTGGGGCTACCCCGCGGTGCTCGCCCTGATGGCGGCCGTGGTGGGCGCGCTCTACCTCACCTTCAAGCGGCACCGCTGGCTGTGACCAGCGCCCACCGGTGCTGACCGGTGCTGACCGGTCCTGACCGCGTCAGGTCGCGGACATCCAGCCCGCCGAGAGCGCCACGACCAGGCCCAGTCCGAGCGCCACCCGGTAGCCGACGAAGTAGTTCAGGGAGTGGCCGCGCACGAAGCGCAGCAGCCAGGCGATGGAGGCGTAGGCGACGACGAACGCCACGACCATCCCGACGAGCACCTGGCCGATGCCCAGGGCGGCGACCCCGTCCCGCTCCTGGACGGCCTGGAAGATGCCCGCGGCGGTGAGGGCCGGGATGGCGAGGAAGAAGGACAGCTCGGTCGCGGTCACCCGGTCGATGCCGCGCATCAGGCCGGCGGAGATGGTGGCACCGGACCGCGAGACGCCGGGTATCAGCGAGAAGCACTGCACGAGCCCGATGACCACGCCGTCGCGCAGCGTGACCGAGCCCTCGCCGCGCTGCAGGCCCTGCCGCTCGAGGACGTCGTGCCGCCGCTCCGCGACCCACATGACGGCGCTCCACAGGATCAGCGCCGCGGCGACCACCCACAGGCTCCGCAGCGGGCCGGAGATCAGGTCCCGCAGGACGAAGCCGACGATCCCGACGGGGAGGCTGCCGGCGATGACCGCCCAGGCGAGCTGGTAGTCGTGCGTGCGCTGCGCCGGGTCGCGCAGGCCCCGCACCCAGGCGAGGAACAGCCGGGCGATCTTCCTGGCGAAGTACAGGAACGTCGCCACGATGGCGCCGAACTGGATGATGGCCGTGTATGCCGTGACCGCCGGTGCGTCGACCGGCAGCCCGAGCAGCTGCTCGGTGATGGTCAGGTGCCCGGTCGAGGACACCGGGAGGAACTCGGTGAGCCCTTCGACGACGCCGAGGATCACGGCCTGAAGGTAGGTCAGCTCGACGGGGGGCATGGGTCCTTCCGGTGGGAGGGCACGGGCTGGTCCGACGCGGTCGTGCCGCGGTGCGAGTCAGGCGGGTGCGGTGGTGTGCGGTGGTGTGCGGTGCTGTCAGGCCGGAGCGGGCGCCTCGGCGAGGCCGGCGCTCCGGACGATCTCGGCCATCCCCCGCAGGGTCGCCAGCCGCTGGTCGCGGTTGGCGGCGAAGGGGGCCACGGTCAGGGTCGTGACGCCCGCCTCGGCGTAGCGGGGCAGCCGGGAGGCGACGCGCGCGGGTGGGCCGATCAGGGCCGTCGCGTCGAGGAAGTCGGTCGGCACGGCCTCGGCCGCCTCGCGGTGGCGGCCGGCGAGGAACAGGTCCTGGACCCGCTCGGCCTCGCGGTCGAACCCCATCCGGCGGGCCAGCTGGTTGTAGAAGTTCTTCTCCCGCGACCCCATGCCGCCGAGGTAGAGCGCGGCGTAGCCGCTGACCGCGGCGTACCCGGCTCGAACGTCCTCGGCCAGGCAGACCGGGACGGTGGGCACGACGTCGAAGCCGGCGAGGGGGTCCGCGGCGGTGCCCCGGCCGGCGCGGCGCCGGCCGGCGGCGACCGCGTCCAGGGACTCCCGCGAGTGCTCCGGCGAGAAGAAGATCGCGAGCCAGCCGTCCGCGACCTCGCCGGTCAGCTCGAGGTTCTTCGGCCCGACCGCGGCCAGGTAGATCGGCAGGTCCCAGCGAGCCGGGGCAATCGTGAGGCGGAGCGCCTTGCCCGGGCCGTCCGGAAGCGGCAGCGGGTAGTGCCGGCCGGAGTGCTCGACCTTCTTGCGGGCCAGGGCCAGGCGGACGATCTCGACGTACTCCCGCGTCCGCCCGAGCGGGGCGTCGAAGCGCACGCCGTGCCAGCCCTCGCTGACCTGTGGCCCCGACACGCCCAGCCCCAGCCGGAAGCGGCCCCCGGACAGGCGGTCCAGGGTCGCCGCCGTCATCGCCGTCATGGCGGGGGTGCGGCCGGGGATCTGCATGACCGCGGAGCCGAGGTCGATCCGCTCGGTCCGGGCGGCGAGGTAGCCGAGCACCGTGGGGGCGTCGGAGCCGTACGCCTCGGCGACCCAGGCGACCGCGTAGCCCAGCCGGTCGGCCTCGACGGCCAGGACCTCGATGTCCTCGTCCATGCCGAGACCGAAGTAGCCGAGGTTCACGCCGAGTCGCATGGCCCCAGCGTATCGGCCGGGGGGCGGGAGGTCGGGGCGGCTCAGGGGCGGCCGGTGTCCTCGTCGTCGAGGTCGGTGGCGTCCGTGACGTCGAGCCCGGAGTACAGGCGCCCCGCGTCACCGTCCTCGTCGTCGTGGTCGTCCAGCACCACCTCGTCGTCGGAGTCCTCGTCCGACTCCTCGTCGTCGTCGGAGTCCTCGTCGTCACCGGAAAAGACGTCGAGGGGGGTGGCCTCGCCGAAGGCGTCGTAGAGCGCGGTGTCGTAGAGGTCGAACGCCTCGGCGATGTCGTCGTAGGCCGCGAGCACGGTCGGGTCGTCATCGCCCCGCCGCTGGGAGGCCGCCTCCAGGTGGCGCTCGAGCGCCGCGACGAGGGCGGTCAGGGCGGCTCGCGGGTCCTCGCTCATGGTTCGACCGTATCGGGTCGTGCCGCACAATGGGCCCCGTGTTCGAGTACGAGTACCGGGTGCTGTCCTTCCCCCGGGAGACCGGGCGTGTCGAGATCCGCCGGGCGCTGACCGAGCAGGCCGAGTACGGCCACTGGGAGCTCCACCGGACCCGCACCTACGTCGGCGGCCTGACCCGCACCTGGCTCCGGCGGCGAATCATCCGCGCCCGCCCGCTGCTCACCCGCTGAGGGCAGCACGCGGCTGCGCCCCCGTGGGCAGGCGCGGCCGCGAGGCCACGGGCGCGGCCGCGTCGGCCACGGGTGCGCCCCATGCGGCTCAGTAGGTGGTGAGCAGCCGCAGCAGGACGCGGGTGCCGAAGCGAAGCGACTCCACCGGCACCCGCTCGTCGACCCCGTGGAACATCGGGGCGAAGTCGAGGTCCGCCGGCAACCGCAGGGGGGCGAACCCGTAGCCGGTGATCCCCAGCGTGGACAGCGCCTTGTTGTCGGTGCCGCCGGAGAGGCAGTACGGCAGCACCTCGGCCTCGGGGTCCTCGGCCCGCAGGGCCGCCACCATGGCCTCGACGAGCGGCCCGCCGAAGGGTGCGTCGAGGGCGACGTCCCGGTGGACGACCTCCACCGCCACGCGCTCGCCCGCCAGCCGCTCGATGGTCCCGAGCAGCCCGTCCTCGTGCCCGGGCAGGAAGCGGCAGTCGACGGCCGCCGAGGCGGTCTGCGGGATGACGTTGTGCTTGTAGCCCGCCTCGAGCATCGTCACGTTGCCGGTGTCCTGCAGCGTCGCCCGCACGAACCCCGACGCCCCGCGCAGGTGCGCCAGCAGCTCCTCCGGGTCCGCCTCGGTCCACGCCGTGCCGGTCAGCTCGGCGAGCCCGTCGAGCAGGCCGCGGACGGAGGCGACGTACTCGCGGGGCCACGGGTGCGCCGCCACGCGCGCCACGGCCTCGGCGAGCCGGACCACGGCGTTGGCGTCGTTGGGCACCGAGCCGTGCCCGGCGCGGCCCGTCGCGGTCAGGCGGAGCCAGAGGATGCCCTTCTCGGCGGTCTGCAGCAGGTAGGTCCGCCGGGGCTGCCCCGCCCGGTCCGGCACCGTGACGCTGTACCCCCCGACCTCGCTGATCGCCTCCGTCACCCCCTCTAGCAGCTCCGGGTGCGCCCGGACCAGCCAGCGGGACCCGAGCACGCCGCCGGCCTCCTCGTCGGCGAAGAGGACGACGACCAGGTCGCGCGGCGGCACCGTCCCCGTCCGCGCCAGGTGGCGCACCACGGCGAGCACCATCGCGACCATGTCCTTCATGTCGACGGCGCCGCGGCCCCACACGCAGCCGTCCCGCACCTCCCCGGAGAAGGGCGGCACCTGCCAGTCCTCGCCCTGGGCCGGCACGACGTCGAGGTGCCCGTGGACGCACAGCGCCGGGCGGGCCGGGTCCGCGCCCGGCAGCCGCACGACGACGGTGCTCCGGCCCGGCTCGGACTCCAGCACGACCGGGTCGAGGCCGACCTCGCGCAGCAGGCGCACGGCATACTCCGCCGCCTCCCGCTCCCCCGGGCCGGCGCCGTTCCCGTAGTTGCTGGTGTCGATGCGGATGAGGTCCGAGCAGATCCGGACCACCTCGTCCTCCGGGGTGGACGGGGGCGCGGCGCGGGGGGCGGGAGCCGTCATGCGGCCACCCTAGGTGGATTTCGGGAGGGTGGCCGGGGGCGTGTATCGTTCCCCGCTGACGCAGGCGCCCCGCCGCCCGCGTCCACCTCGTCCGGGTGGCGGAATAGGCAGACGCGCTAGCTTGAGGTGCTAGTCCTCGTATAGAGGGTGGGGGTTCAAGTCCCCCCTCGGACACCGATCGGCAGGGCCTCGTCGTCAGGGGTCCCAACCGTGCCTCAGGGGTTCTGACCGTGCGTCACGGTTTGATCAGGGGTTCCAGGAGGAGACCGCCCGCTGGAGCGTCGTGAACGGCGTGGCCAGCGCCTCGGCACCGGCCCGGCTCAGCTCCCCTGCCGCCGTGGCGTCGGCGAGTGCGGCGTCGATCCGCTCCAGCGCCGCGGTCGCCTCCTTCCGGTCCGCGTCCCCGACGGCCTTGCGGAGGTCGGCGAGGTGCCGGGGGACGGCCTGCGCCGCGCCCCCCCGCAGGTCGCCGGAGGCGGTCGTCGCCTGGGCGCTCTGGCCGAACGCGTCCGCGGCGGCGAGCACCTGGGCGGCGGTCGTACCAGGGGGCGTGGGGCTGCTGGCGGTGGTGGTGGGGCTCGCCGACTGCGTCGGCGTCTGGGTGCGGGTGACCGTGGTCGTGGACGTGGGAGTGCTCGCCTCCGTCGTCGGGCTGGGCGCGGTGGTGACCGGCGCGCTGGTGGCCGGCGGGCTCGTCCCCGCCCCGGTGCCGTCGTCGGGACGGGTGAGCAGGTATGCCGTGACGCCGGCCACGAGCAGCGCCAGCACCAGCCAGGGCACCCAGCGCCGCGCCCCGTGCCGCTCCTCGGCCCTCGCGGCGGCGACCGGCTCGGTCACGGGGGCCGGAGCCGGCGCGGCCGTCGTGGCCGCGAGCGGGGCCAGCACCTCCGTCGCCGGGGCGGTGCGCGCCCGCAGGTGCTCGGCGACCTCGGCGGCGCTGCCGGGTCGGTCGGCCGGGTCCTTGGCGAGGAGCACGGCGACCAGGGCCGCGAGGTCGGGCGGGGTGTCGGGGCGCCGGTCCCGCACGTCGGGGGCCGGCTTCGTCGCGTGGGCCATGAGGACGGCGACCGGCTCCGGCGCCCGGAACGGCGGGTCGCCGGTGAGCAGGGCGAACAGCACGCACCCGAGCGCGTAGAGGTCGGCGCGCTCGTCGACGCGACCGCCCGAGGCCTGCTCCGGCGCGAGGTACTCCGCCGTCCCGATGACGGTGTTCGTCATGGTCAGCCGGTGGTGCCCGAGCGCCTCGTCGAGGATCTGGGTGATCCCGAAGTCCAGCACCTTGACGGTGCCGTCCGCGGCATACGCGATGTTGCCCGGCTTGACGTCCCGGTGGACGATGCCCGCCCCGTGCGCCGCGGACAGCGCCGCGCACACCTGGGCCCCGATGGCGCGCACCGCGGGGACCGGGAACAGGTGCCCCTCGGCGAGCCGCTGCGCGAGCGTGGGCCCGGGGAGCAGCTCCATGACCAGGTATGCCGTCTCCCCCTCCACCCCGGTGTCGTAGACCGTCACGATGTTCGGGTGGTTGAGCGCCGCGGTGGCGCGCGCCTCGCGCCGGAAGCGCTCGCCGGCGTTCTCGCTGTCCGGGCCGGTGAGGTCGAGGGTCTTCACGGCGACCTCGCGCCCGAGCAGCTCGTCGGTGGCCCGCCAGACCACGGCCATGCCGCCCCGGCCGAGCGGCCCGTCCAGCCGGTAGCGGCCGCCGAGGCGGCGGACGGCTCCGGAGTCCGGGGGCGTCTGCGACATGGTGGGGCGGCACTCCTTCTCGCTGGGCTCCCCCCGACCCTAGGGCCTGCCGGCCGGTGCGGGGCGGAGGCGGCCGGGCCGGAGCCCGGCCGACGGGTAGCGTGTCCGCGTGCTCGAGCACCTCACGGCGGTCCGCTACGTCACGCCGCTGCGCGAGGGCGGGTCGCTGCCGGGCATCGTCGAGGCCGACGACCTCGGCACCTACGTCGTGAAGTTCCGCGGCGCCGGCCAGGGGGTCAAGGCGCTGGTCGCGGAGGTGGTCGTCGGCGAGCTGGCCCGCCGGCTGGGGATCCGGGTCCCCCGTCTGGCGACCGTCGAGCTGCCCTCGGCGATCGCCCGCTACGAGGCGGACGAGGAGGTGCAGGACCTGCTTCACGCCAGCCCCGGGACGAACCTGGCCGTCGACTTCCTGCCCGGGGCCTTCGGCTACGACGGCTCGCGGCCCCCCGCCCGGGAGGAGGCGACGGCGATCCTGTGGCTCGACGCCCTCACCGCCAACGTCGACCGCACCTGGGCCAACCCCAACCTGCTGCTCTGGCACCGGCAGGTGCACGCCATCGACCACGGCGCCGCGCTGTGGTTCCACCACGCGTGGCCGTCGCGGGGCCCGGACCCGGTCCGGTTCGCGAGCCGGCCCTTCGACGCCTCCACCCACGTCCTGGCCGACGTGTCCGGCGACCCGCGGGAGGCCCACGAGCGGCTGGCACCACAGGTGGACGCGGCGCTGCTCACCGAGGTCGTCGACCTGGTGCCGGAGGAGTGGCTCGAGACCGCCCCCGGGGTCGCCGACGAGGCGGCCGCGCGGACGGCATACGTCGAGCACCTCACGCTCCGCCTGGACCGGGCGGACGCCTGGCTGGGAGGTGCGGCGTGAGCACCCAGCCCTACCAGTACGTGGTCCTGCGCTGCGTGCCCCGGGTGGACCGGGGCGAGTGCCTCAACGTCGGTGTGGTCCTGTTCTGCCAGGCGGCCGAGGTGCTCGTGGTCGGCAGCCACCTCGAGGAGGGCAGGCTCCGCGCCCTCGACCCGGGGCTCGACCTCGAGGCGGTGCGGGACTCCCTCGCCGTCATCGCCGACGTGTGCGCGGGCGTGGCCGGCGGCGGGCGCCCCGCGCTGGCGAACGCCGGCAGGCGGTTCGGGTGGGTGTCGGCGCCCCGCAGCACGGTGGTGCAGCCGGGTCCGGTGCACGGCGGCACGACGACCGACCCGCACGCCGAGCTCGAGGCGCTCCTCGACGCCTTCGTCCGCTGACCGGGCCCGGCCCAGGCGCGCCCGCTCAGGTGGGCGGCCGGCTCAGGTGGGCGGCCGGCTCAGGTGGGCGACCGACGCAGCGCCCACGCCGCCACCGCGCCCGCGGCCGCCACGTTGAGGGAGTCCACGGCACCGGCCATGGGGATGGTCACGACCAGGTCGACCGCGGCGAGCGTGCCACGACGCAGGCCGTCGCCCTCGGTGCCGAGCACCAGGGCCAGCCGCTCCGGCGGGTCCGCGGCGAGCACGTCCAGCGGCACCGCCTCCTCGGCGAGCGCCAGGGCCGCGACCGTGAAGCCGGCGTCCCGCAGCCGGGCCACCCCGGCCGGCCACGGCTCCACGCGCGTCCACGGGACCTGGAAGACCGTGCCCATCGACACGCGCACGGCGCGGCGGTAGAGCGGGTCGGCGCAGCGCGGGGTCACCAGGACGGCGTCCACCCCCAGCGCCGCCGCGGAGCGGAACACGGCACCGACGTTGGTGTGGTCCACGACGTCCTCGAGCACCAGCACCCGGCGCGCCCCCGCCAGGACGTCGGCGAGCGCCGGCAGCGCCGGCCGCTCCATCGCCGCGAGCGCGCCCCGGTGCAGGTGGAAGCCGGTGAGCGCCTCGAGGACGTCGTGCGCACCGACGAGGACCGGTATGCCGCCGGCCTCCAACCGCTCGACGAGGTCGGCGAGGTCGGTGAGCCAGCGCGGGGCGAGGAGGAGCGACCGCGGGCGGTGGCCGGCGGCGAGCGCCCGGCGGATCACCTTCTCGGACTCGGCGACGTAGAGGCCCTGCTCCGGCTCGGTGCGGCGGCGCAGGGCGACATCGGTGAGGGCGACGTAGTCCCGGACCCGGGGGTCGTCGGGGTGCTCGATCCGGATGGGCACGCGGTGGCGTCCTGCGCCCTCAGCCCGACCCGACCAGGCGGACGATGGCCACGACGCCGACGACGGTGACCACGGCGCGCAGCGCCGTCGGGCTGAGCCGCCGGCCGACCGTCGAGCCGAGCACCCCGCCGATGATGGAGCCGATCGCGATGAGCAGGGCGACCAGCCAGTCGATCAGGTCGGGCGCGACGAGCACGAAGACCAGGGCCGCGACCGCGTTGACGACCGTCGCGAGGACGTTCTTGTAGCCGTTGAGCCGTTGCAGCGGCTCGCTCGAGAGCGCGCCCATCACCCCCATGAGGATGACTCCCTGCGCCGCGCCGAAGTAGCCCCCGTAGACCCCGGCGCCGAGCACGCCGGCCTGCATGGCCCGCTGGTGCGCCGCGTGGGACCCCGTCCGCTCGGTGCGGCGGCGGGCCGCCCACGCGTTGACCCGCGGGCCGACCAGGACGAGGACGACCCCGGTGAGCACGAGCAGCGGCACGATCGCCCGGAACAGCTCCGGGTCCAGGACGAGGAGCAGCAGCGCCCCGGTGACCCCGCCGAGGAACGAGGCCGGCACGAGGCGGGCGAGGGTCGGCCTGGCTCCCACCAGCTCGCGGCGGTAGCCGATGCTGCCGGTGAGGCTGCCGGGCACGAGTCCGATGTTGTTGGAGATGTTGGCGCTCACCGGGGGCACGCCGATGAGCAGCAGCGTGGGGAAGGTGATCAGCGTGCCGGACCCGACGATGGTGTTGATCGTGCCGGCGCCCACCCCGGCGAGGATGACGGCGAGGGCCTCGGCGAGCGACACCGCGCCACCCTAGTCGGGTGGGCGGGCCGGTCAGGCCGGCGGAGGCGGCGGCTCGGCGCTGGGCATCCCGGGCGGTGCGAGCGGGGGCGGCCCCGGCGCCACGGGGGGCTGCGGCTCGGGCACCGCGTCGGCGGGCCGGCCGATGGGCGGCTGCACCCGACCGACCGGCTGGGCGTGCTCCTCGGCCTCCCGGCTGGCGAGGCTGGCAAGGCCCCGGGCCTCGGCGAGCGCCTTCTCCGGGTCCTCGAGCGTGGTCTGGTCGAAGGCGTTCTCCAGGGGCGGGGAGGACTCCAGCCACGAGTCGTCCTCGCTGTCCACCCCGGTGCCGCCACTGCGGTTGCCGTCGCCGCCGAGCATGCCGCCGATCCCCTTGAGGGCGTCGGTGAGCTCGCTGGGGATGATCCACATCTTGTTGGCGTCTCCGCGGGCGATCTGCGGCAGCACCTGGAGGTACTGGTAGGCGAGCAGCTTCTGGGTCGGCCGGCCCCGGTGGATGGCGTCGAAGACCTGCTGGATCGCCCGGGCCTGCCCCTGCGCCTCGAGGATCCGGGCCTGGGCGGAACCCTCGGCCCGCAGGATCTGGCTCTGCTTCTCGCCCTCGGCGGTGAGGATGGCCGACTGCTTGGTGCCCTCGGCATACAGGATCTGGGCGCGCCGCTCGCGCTCGGCCTTCATCTGCTTCTCCATCGACTCCTGGACGGACGTCGGCGGGTCGATCGCCTTGAGCTCCACGCGGTTGACGCGGATGCCCCACTTCCCGGTCGCCTCGTCGAGCACCCCGCGGAGCTGGGCGTTGATCTGGTCGCGGCTGGTCAGGGTCTGCTCCAGGTCGAGGGAGCCGATGACGTTGCGGAGCGTGGTCACCGTCAGCTGCTCGATGCCCTGGATGAAGTTGGCGATCTCGTAGACGGCGGACTTGGCGTCGATGACGGAGTAGTAGATGACGGTGTCGATGTTGACGACGAGGTTGTCGCTGGTGATCACCGGCTGTGGCGGGAAGGAGACGACCTGCTCGCGCAGGTCGACGGTGGCGCGCACCTTGTCGACGAAGGGGACGAGGAAGTGCAGGCCGCCCTCCAGCGTGCGCGAGTAACGGCCGAGCCGCTCGATGATCAGGGCGGTCTGCTGCGCCACGATCCGCACCGTCCGCACGAGGACGATGACGACGAAGAGGAGCAGCAGGACGAGGACGATGAGCTGGATCACGGTGGAGGTTTCCATCACTGCTCCGAGGGAGTCGGTTCGGTGGTCAGGGGGACGGGGGTGACGATCGCCGTGGCGCCGTCGATGGCCACCACGCGCACCTCGTCACCGGGCCGGCACGTCGGGCCGCCCTCGGTGGTGCGGGCCGACCACGTCTCGCCGCCCAGCTTGACCCGGCCGTCGACGGCCGTGACGGCCTGGATGACGCGGGCCTGCCGGCCGACGAGGCTGGAGGCGCCGATGCTGCGGTGCGCGTCCCCCTGGAGGAACCGCCGCCGCATCAGCGGGCGGACCAGGGCGAGCAGCAGGACGGCGACGGCGATGGCGATGGCCACCTGCCCGACGAAGGGCACCCCCAGCGCGGCGGCGAAGGCCCCGGCGAAGGCGCCGCCGCAGAGCATGAGGAAGACCAGGTCCACCGTGGCGGCCTCCACCGCCGCGAGGACGAGGGCCACGCCCACCCACGCCAGCCAGGCGTTGTCGGTCAGCCAGTCCACCGCGCACCTCCCCGTTGCGACCCGTCCCGTGCGGGCGCCCCGCCCGAGGTCCTTCCCCGGGTCGGCACCGCCCCGTTAGCGGGGCTCCTACCCGGATGGCCCCTACCCTGCCACCTGTGGTTGCGCTCCGCGCTCACCGGGCCCGGGCGGCATACCGGCCGTCGCGCACCTCGAGCTCCAGCGGCAGGGCGAAGGTGGTGGCCAGGTTCTCCTCGGTGAGGGTGAGCGGCAGCGGCCCGGCCGCCACCACCCTCCCCTCGCGCAGCAGCAGCACGTCGGTGAAGCCGGGTGGGATCTCCTCGACGTGGTGCGTCACCAGCACGAGCGCCGGCGCCGCGAGGTCGGCCGCGAGGACCCCCAGTCGGCGCACCAGGTCCTCTCGGCCACCGAGGTCCAGGCCGGCCGCCGGCTCGTCGAGGAGCATGAGTTCGGGGTCGGTCATCAGGGCGCGGGCGATCTGCACCCGCTTGCGCTCCCCCTCGCTCAGCGTCCCGAACCGGCGCTCGGTGAGGTGGGCGACGCCGAGCGCCTCGAGGAGCTCGCCGGCGCGGCCGTGGTCCAGCTCGTCGTAGCCCTCGCGCCAGCGCCCGACCACGCCCCACGACGCGGTGACGACGACGTCCCCCACCCGCTCGTGGCCGGGGATCCGCTCCGCCAGGGACGCCGAGGCGAGCCCGATCCGCGGGCGGAGCTCGAAGACGTCGACCGTCCCGAGCACCTCGCCGAGGATGCCGACCACGCCGCGCGTGGGGTGCATCCGGCCCGAGGCGAGCTGCAGCAGGGTGGTCTTGCCGGCGCCGTTCGGCCCGAGCACCACCCAGCGCTCCCCCTCCTCGACCTCCCAGTCCACGTCGTCGAGCAGCGTGGTCTGCCCGCGCACGACGGTGACACCGGCGAAGGCGAGGACGTCGCTCATGGTCCCGACCCTAGTCGGCGCGGCTCCTACGATGAGCCGGTGCCCGAGCTGCCCGCGAGCGTCCGACTCGCCCTGTGGGTGACCGGCGCCTGGGCGGCCGGCGAGCCGCTGGCGACCGCGGTCGCCCGGGCGCTCCCGGACGCCGAGCCGGCCTCCGGCGTGGTCGCGCGGCTCGCGCTGTGGCACGAGCTGGGTGAGCGCGCGGTCCTCGTCGCCCTGCCCGCCAGCGGTGACCTCACCGCCGTGCCGGGTGCCTCGCGGGAGACCCGGTATGCCGTCGTGGCCGCCGGCGAGTGCCTGCTCGCCCCGGCGCTGGGCGCGGTCCTGGTGCCGACGCTGACGGTGCACGGACCGGGAGGCTCCCGACCAGCCGGGACGCTGGACCGCGTCACCGTGCTCGACCTCGGTGCCCACTCGGCGGACCCGGTCCCCCGCCACCGGGTCGAGGCGCTCGACGCCCGGGCGGCGGCGCGCGGGCTCCTTCAGGAGGTCGGCCGGTCGACGGCGGCGCTGGAGCGGGTCGGCGGGACGCCCTTCGACGCCCGGTCCGCCCATGCCTCGGCCGGCCACCCCACCGCCGCGGAGTGGGCGCTGCCGTCGCGGCTGGCCCCGCGCGTGCTCGAGGCGGTGCGGCTCGCGGGCGCCGTGGGCACCGCGGCCCGCGCCGGTCTGGAGGGGCCGCACGACGCGGTGGACGCGGTCACCCGGGAGGCGCGGGACGGCATACTCCGCTCGCTGGCGCGGGCCGCCGACGTGGCGCTGGCCGAGGCGACCAACGCGGGCGTCGCCGCCCTCGCCGGCTGGGTCCCGGCCCGCTGACGCGCCGGTGCGTCCAGGCGTGCCACCC
>DASQFD010000131.1:0-14901 GCA_035633255.1 Dermatophilaceae bacterium | reverse complement strand
CTGGATCGAGAACTACTACAACACGCTCCGACGCCATTCGACGCTCGGATACTTAACACCAGCAGAATATGAGTTAGGCTACAGGGACATCAACGAATCGGCAGCCTAATCCGCGTGTCCAAAAAAGCGGGAACACTCCAGATCAGGGTGGGGCACGGGGACGTGTTCCCGGCGGGGGCGTTCCTGAAGGGGTCGGTGGAGCCGGTGACGGACTTCAACGCATCCGCGCGGGAGGACGGGTCGCGGCCTCAGCAGGTGGACAAGGACTCTGGGTTGCTGATGTGGCAGGCGACGGTGCTGGACGCGGATGAGGAGGCGTCGCGGAAGGAGACCGCGGTGTCGGTGAAGTTTCGCGGCCAAGGTGCAGCCGGTGCCACCGGAGAACAAGTCGGGGTTCCCGTGGACGCCGGTGGAGTTCGTCGGGTTGACGGCGTTGGCGTGGATCGACGACAACGGGAACCGGCCGCGGCTGGCGTGGTCGTTCCGGGCGGAGGGGATGGTAGCTCCCGGGTCCGGTGGCGGGACCGCGGTGAAGGACGCGCCGTGACGGCCGCAGAGTGGGGTCCGGAGCGGACCCGGTCGCAGGACGAAGCGGCGATGTGGTGTGACTTGCTGCTGGCGCACGTTGACTCCGTGTCAGCTCGTCACCGGGTGACCAAGCGGGCTGAGTTGTACGTTCGTTTAGCCCGGTTGCCATTGCATCAGGTGCTGGACGCGCTCCACACGGACGAGGCGGGCTGGGCGGCACGGCTTGCAGAGGTCGCCGACGAGGAGAGTCGCAACCGCCTGGCCTCGCAACAGTGGGGGTCGGCCTCGTGAGCGTGGTCGACCTGGACGCCTTGGCGCGGGCGTTCGGCGTCTCGTCGGACGACGCGCTGGCCGAGGAGCTGCGGGCGGTGTGGACTCGCACCGAGGACGCGGTCGAGGTGGTCCTCGCGGTGGGCCATGCGGGGGAGCAGGTGCCCGGTTTCGCGGCGGCGATGGTGCACTGCGCGGGCTGGCTCGAAGAGGCTGTGGTGTGCGTCGGGGACGCCCTCTCGGCGTGCGACGCCCACGAACGGGGCGTGACGTGACGACGGCGACCCGCGGCGAGTGGGTGCCCGCGCTGTTGTCGGCGGTGGGTCGGCACGGCTGGTGGGTGCTCCGCTGGGTTTGGACCTGGCTGCGGAGCCATCCCCGTCTCGCCCTCGCCTGGGCGGTACCGGCCGTCGTGCTCGGGGCGGTGCGCGGCGAGCCGGTGTGGGCCTGGCTGGTCGCCGGCCTCGCGTTGCCGGTGGCGTTGGCGGGGTGGGCGTGGCGTTGGCCCGCCGGGTACGAGCGCCTCGTCGCCGGTCCGTCCCGGCGCCGCGGCTGGCGCCGGCACCTCCGCCGGCATTGGACCGTCCTCGCGGAGGCGTGCGGGTGGACCCGACCCGTGCACCGCACCCGACGGTTGCTCGACGGGACGGTGCAGCGGACCACGACGCAGGTGGCGCCGCGGCTGCGCCGGGTGCGTGCCTGCGGGTCGACGGTCACGCTGGTGGTCCGGGCGCGGGCGGGTCAGACGTTGGACCACCTCGAGGCGGGTGTCCCCGCACTGGCCGCGACGATGGACGCCCTGTCGTGGCGGTGCACCGCGCACCGGGGCTCGACGTCGACGCTGCTGGTTGAGCTGGTCATGCACGACGCGCTCCGCGGCGCCCGCCACGGCACGCCGCCCGCCTCGTGCCTGGCCGACCCGCCGGGGCATGGGCTGCCGCTGGGCCGGCGGGACGTCGGCGGGACCTAGGCGCTGACGGTCGCGGGCCGGCACACCTTGACCGCGGGCTGCTCCGGCTCGGGGAAGGGGTCGGTACTGTGGGGCACCGTCGCCGGGCTGGCGCCATACGTGCCCTCGGACACGGTGCGGTTGTGGGGGGTCGACCTCAAGCACGGGGTCGAGTTGCACATGGGCCGCGCCCTGTTCACCACGGTGGCCGACACCGGCGAGGGCGCGATCGCCGTCCTCGACACCCTCCTTGGGGTCGCCGAGAGGCGGGGGGCGGCGATGGCCGGGCGGGTCCGCTCGCACACCCCGACCCCGGGGGACCCGCTGCACGTCCTGGTCGTCGATGAGCTGGCCGACCTGATCGCGTACGCCGACCGGGACACCCGCGTGGACGCCGCCCGCTTCCTGGCCCGGCTGCTCACGAAGGGCCGCGCGCTCGGGGTCGTGGTGGTCGCATTCGTCCAGGACCCCCGCAAGGACGTGGTGACGATGCGGAACCTGTTTACCCAGCGGGTCGCGCTGCGGCTGCTGTCGGACCAGGAGACCGTCATGGTGCTCGGTGACTCGGCAGCCCGGCGGGCGCCGGCGCACCGGATCTCCCCGGCCGCCCCGGGTGTCGCGTGGGTGGTCGACGACGAGGGCAACGCCGACCGGGTCCGCGCCGACTACTGGCCCGACGAGACGATCCGGGACCTCGCCGCCCGGTACCCGGCCCGGGTCTGCACCACCCTCCCGCCGCCCGACGACGGCGAGCACCGCCCGGCCGCTGACCCGTCCGTGTCGTCCGGCGACGTCGACCACGACGGCCCGGTGCTGCGGCCCGTGCCGTCCCCGCCGAGTGACGGGGCTCCTCGTGCCAGGCGCCCCCGCACGCCGCGGGCGCCGCGTGCCGCACGGACCCGCCCGGCTGCGGTCGTCGATGGTGCCGAGCCGGTCGGGGGTGCGTCGCCATGACCGAGGGCGACGCGCCGCAACGCGTGGCCCTGCATCCGTTCGGGGTGCCGCTGCCCTACGTCCACGCGTCCGCGGCCGACCTCGACGGGCTGGACGGGATCCGGTGGCGCGAACGCGGCCGGTGCGCCGCGTCCCCGGCCGGAGGCTGGTTCGACGATCCCCGGACCGCGCCCGCCCAGCAGGCCCGCCGGGTGTGCGGGTCGTGCCCGGTCCGCCGCTGCTGCCTCGCCGCGGCGCTGCTGTACGGCGAGGAGTACGGCATCTGGGGCGGGCTCGACCCCTCCCAGCGCATCCCGCTCGATGACCGGCTGCACGCCGGGGAACCCCTGTCCGACGTCGTCGACGCCGCGCTGCGCCCGACCCGGGCCGCCTGACCGGCACGACACCACCATGCCCACCGCCAGCACCGCCGCCGCGGCACCACCGGGCCGGTTCGCCGGGCACGGTGAGGACGCCCCCCTCGACCTGCCGGGCCTGCACGAGCGGGCCGCGGCGGGGCTGATCGCCCGGTTCCGCGACGGCACCATGGCCGCCTTCGCCGACACCCTCGCCGCGGTGCACAACTGCGCCCGCCCGGTCCGGCTCACCGGCTCCACGGTCACCATCGATGAGACGACCGGGGAGGTGCTGTCGTCCTACGACTCCTCCCGGGCGCCGCTCGGGGCGCTGTACCGGCCGTGCGGGAACCGGCGGGCGCACGTCTGCCCGGCCTGCTCATGCACCTACGCCCGGGACACCTTCGCCCTGATCAAGTCCGGGGTCTGCGGCGGGAAGACCGTCCCCGAACGGGTCGCCGACAACCCGCTGCTGTTCGCCACCTTCACCGCCCCGTCCTTCGGCCCGGTCCACGGCCACCGCGGCGGCAACCCGTGCCGACCCCGGCGCCGGGACGACCTGACCCGCTGCCCGCACCGCCGGCCGCTGTGGTGCTCCAAGGTCCACCACCCCGGCGACACCCAGGCCGGGGCGCCGCTGTGTCCGCAGTGTCACGACACGACCTCCGCCGTGGTGTGGCAGTGGCACGCGCCCGAGCTGTGGCGCCGCACCACCATCGCCCTGCGCCGGGCGGTCGCCGCCCACCTCGGCGTCCCCGAACGCCAGCTCGGCGAGTACGCCTCGGTGCAGTACGCGAAGGTCGCCGAGTACCAGGACCGGTGCCTGGTCCACTTCCACGCCCTGATCCGCCTCGACGGCCCCACCGCCGACGGGACCGGGGCGCCCGCACCCGCGAGCCTCGACGTCGCCACCCTCGTGCAGCTCGTCCGCGACGTCGCCCCCACGGTGACCGCGCCGGCCGAGCCGGTCGACGAGGCTGACGTGCCGCGGGTCCTGGCCTGGGGTGCGCAGCTCGACGTCCGCGTCGTCACCGCCGGCACCCGAAGCGACGACCCCGGCGGGCCGCTCACCCCCGAGCAGGTCGCCGGCTACCTCGCCAAGTACGCCACCAAGGACGCCTCCGGCCTGCACGGCGAAGGACAGCGCCGCCCCCACGTCACCGCGTTCCGGGGCGCGTGCGCCGACCTCGCCGCCCGGGCCGCGGCGTACCACCCGCCCGGGCACGACTACGCCGCCATGGGCCGGTGGGTGCACATGCTCGGGTTCCGCGGCCACTTCGGCACCAAGTCCCGCCGCTACTCGATCACCCTCGGCGCGATCCGCCGCTCCCGCGCCCGGTGGGGAGCCCTCGCTGCCGAAGCGAGGCGCACCGGCATCCCCCTCGACACCCGCGACCTCGAACGCCGCCTCCTCGCCGAGGACGAGGACCAGACCACCCTCGTCCTCGGCTCCTGGTCCTACACCGGCACCGGGTGGCGCGACCCCGCCGAGGAAGCCCTCGCCCTCGCCGCCGCGACCCGCGCCCGCGAGTACGACCAATGGCGAGCAGCACGAGCGGATCGGGGACGGAAGCGACTGTGAGAAGAGGAGAGGACGATGGAGGAGAAGCTGCTCCTGCGAGTGGAGGAGGTCGCCGAGCTGCTGAACATCGGCCGCCCGGCCGTCTACGACCTGATCCGGCTCAGGACGCTGACGAGTGTGACGATCGGTCGGAGCCGCCGGATTCCGGTTGCGGCGGTCCGCGCTTACGTGGCACGGATCTCCGAGGAGGCGGAGTCGGCGTGAGCAGGAGGGCCAACGGTGAGGGGTCGATCTACCAGCGCAAGGACGGGCGGTGGACCGGCGCCGTCTATGTACTCAACCGCGACGGCGGACGCCAGCGGCGCCAGGTCTACGGCACGTCGCGGATCGAGGTCGCAGGGAAGGTGGCCGACCTCCTCGCGCTGAACAAGAAGCACGTGCCGGCGGCGCCGGTGACGCTAACGGTCAGGCACTTCGGAGTGGCTTGGGTGGATCGCCTGGCGGCTGGCGGTCTCAAGCCGGCGACGGTGAGCAACTACCGGTGGGTGTTGGAACGTTACGTGTTCCCGAGCATCGGCCGGCTGCGGCTGGTGACGCTGTCGCCGCAGCATGTCCGGTCCATGCTCGGGGCCGTGACCGACTCCGGCGCGTCGCCTCGGACGGTGCAGCTGACGCGGGCGGTCCTGCGGTCGATGCTCGCCGACGCGGAGCGCGAGCAGCTGGTCCACCGCAACGTCGCCGCGCTGGTGAGGGGCCCTCGGGTCGAGCGACAGGAGGTGGTGCCGTGGACGCGTGATGAGGCAGTGCGGTTCCTCGCCTCGTTGCAGGGGCACCGGCTGCACGCGCTGTTCGCGGTCGGTGTCGCCCTCGGTCTGCGGAAGGGCGAGCTGCTGGCGCTCCGGTGGGACGACGTCGACCTCGACACCGGCATCGTGCGAGTGCGGGCCACGGTCCAGCGGCTCGGCAAGGGCATCGGTTTGGTCACCGGCACACCCACGACGGCCCGGAGCCGGCGGGTGCTGCCTCTCCCCCGGACCCTCGTCGCGGTCCTCGTCACGCACCGGGAGGCGCAGCAGCGCGAGCGTGAGAGAGCAGGTGAATCCTGGCAGGACAGTGGTTTGGTGTTCACCACGGCGAAGGGCACCGTGATCGAGCCGCGCAACCTCAACCGGTTTCTCGACCAGGCGACATCACGAGCGGGTCTGCGGCGTCTGCGCTTCCATGACCTGCGCCACACATGCGCCTCGCTTCTCCTCGCCCAGGGCGTCTCGCCTCGGGTCGTCATGGAGCTGCTGGGGCACAGCCAGCTGAGTATGACGACCGACCTCTACGGGCACGTCATGCCGTCGTCGCTGCGATCGGCGGCGGACGCCCTCGATGGGGTGTTCGGCCAGTGATCGGGCCTGTTCTGCTCACCGCGTTGCTGTCACGGCTGCTGTCAATGGCTCGTTTGGGCGGGTTGCCTGCCCCGGCCACGAGCAAGGCCCTGACCGCGTTTCCGCTGGTCGGGGGCCCGTCGTCTGTCTCAACACAGAGCGCGCCCGAAGGGATTCGAACCCCCAACCTTCTGATCCGTAGTTCCATGGCGCTGGTGTCAGGGCCTCCGTCCTGTGCGCTGATGGGCCGCGTGAGCACGAGGCGCTTGCTCGGGTGTGCGGGTGGGGGACGTTTCGCGCGGCTGTTGCTGTCCGCTGCGTTGGCAGAACGGTTAGCAGCGGGAAGGGTGAAGCCACGTCCGCGCACGCCGTCCACAGGTCCGCCCTCGATCGGCGCCGGCGGTCGGTCGTCGGTGCCACGCTGGCCGGGTGAGCGTGTCTGTCGTCTTGGACGCGGTGGCCGCCGCGGCCGGCGCCAGGGAGCCCACGCCGGCGCTGAGCCTGTTGGTCGGTTCCCGGCTGCTCCGCTGGCTCGGGGTCGTCAACCTCGCCCTCGAGCTGTGGGTCGCTGTCGCCTCGGGAGCTGGCGCCGGCGAGCGGTGGCGTCGCCGGGTGGCGGTCGTCATCCGGTGGCGCTGCCGAGACGCCTGGCACGGCCGCGACGGCCGCGACGCCGCCGTGATCCTCCTCGGGCACCAGCGCAGCCCTGACGGGTGGGTGCTGCACAGCTGGGCAGCCTGGCGGCAGGGGAGAGGGCTGGGGGCCGCCGTCGCCGCCGCCGCGCTGCACTACGCACCACGCCCGCTCTGGCTCGACCGCGCCACCCCCACGCTGCGGGAGCTCTACCTCTCCCGTGGGGGGTCGAGGCCTCCGGCTCCGGCGAACCGGCGCTCCCCTCGGCGCCGGTGCGGGCGGCCGTCCGGCCGCCACGTCCACGCTAGCCCGGTGGGGCGCCGCCGGCGGTGTCTCGCCGGTCCCGCCGGCGGGGCGGGGGGACGGGGCACGGCACACCGCCGGTATGCCGGCCTGCCGCGGTGGTGTGCGGCGCGGGTCCCGGGAGAGGGCCCTCCGGGACCCCCCGGGGGACTTGCGAGAGCAACGGTTACCGGGACGGGTGTGACCAGCGTGTCTGCCGTGACGCGCCAGGGTCGGCGAATATCTTCGGCGGGTTGCGGGTGCCGGGCACGGCGTCCGCCGCGGGCGGCCCTGACGGTCCGGCCCCCGCAGGCAGTGGGCAGAGGATCGAGTCGGTCGGGGTGGTGGCCCTGGTGGTCGGGACCTCCGTCGACCTCCCCGCCGGCGAGCTGGACGGGCGCGCGGCGACGGCCGACCCGGCGCCGCACGGGACGCGCCCCCGTCGGCACCTGTCTGACCGGGGCGAAGGCAGCCGAGACCCTGCGCGAGGAGGGCTACGACGGCGAGGTGGTCCTCCTCGGTGACGAGCCGGAGCCCCCCTACGAGCGGCCGCCGCTGTCCAAGGAGGCACTGCGCGCGAGAAGCCCTTCGACGGCAGCCGGGTGCACGACCCCACGTTCTACGACGACCATGGCATCACCCTGCGCACCGGCGTGCGCGCCGTCTCCATCGACACCGGCGCCCACCTCGTGGAGCTCGACGACGGCACCCGCGTCGCCTACTCGGCGCTGCTCGTCGCCACCGGGGCCATGCCTCGACGGCTCGACGTGCCGGGGGCGGAGGCACGCGGCGTCCACTACCTGCGCACCATCGCTGACTTGAGGGCCCTCCTGGCCGAGCTCCACCCGGGCCGGCGCGTCGTGGTGGTGGGCGCCGGGTGGATCGGGTGCGAGGTCGGCGGCCTCGGCGCGGATGCTGGGGGCGGACGTCACCGTGGTGGACCCGCTGGAGGCCCCGCTGGAACGGGTGCTCGGGCCCGAGGTGGGGCAGTCGCTGCAGGGGCTCCACGTCGAGCTTGGGGTGCAGTTCCGGATGGGCTCCGGAGGCGCCCGCCTCCTGGGCGACGGGCGCGTCGAGGCGGTGGAGACGCTCGACGGCGCGCACCTGCCGGCGGAGGTCGTCGTGGTCGCGGTGGGAGTGCTGCCTCGCACGGAGCTGGCCGCCGCGGCGGGCATCACGGTGGACGCCCAACGGTGTCGTCGTGGACGAGATGCTGCGCACCTCGGCGCCGGACGTCTACGGCGCCGGTGACGTCGTCTGCCAGTCGCACCCGTTCTACGGCGCGCACCTGCACGTCGAGCACTGGGCCGTCGCGCTGAACCAGGGCCCCGCCGCGGCCCGCGCCATGCTCGGCCGGGGTGAGCCCTACCGCCGGCTGCCGTACTTCTACTCCGACCAGTACGACCTGGGGCTGGAGTACCTCGGGCGCGCGCGCTCGTGGGACCGGCTGGTCGTGCGCGGTGACCTGGCCTCCCGCGAGTTCGTCGGCTTCTACGTCGTGGACGACCGGGTGAGCGCCGGCATCGCCGTGAGCGTCTGGGACACCGTGGAGCCGCTGCGCGCCCTCATCGAGTCGCGGAGCTCCGTTCCGGACGCGGTGCTCGCCGACCCCCGCACCCCCCTGACCGAGCTGGCCGCCGCCTCGGGCTGACGGGGCCGGTGTCCGGTCACCGGTTGGCCAGCCCGACCAGGAGGTTGATGGTCGCCGCGATGATGACCGCCCCGAAGACGTAGGACAGCAACGCGTGCCGCAGCGCCACGGCCCGCACCGCGCTGGAGCCGATGCTCGTGTCGGACACCTGGTAGGTCATGCCGAGCGTGAAGGCGAGGTACGCGAAGTCGCGGTACGTCGGCCGCTCGTCCGAGTTGAAGTCCACGCCGCCGACCGGCTCCTCGTAGTAGAGGCGCGCGTACTCCAGGGTGAACAGCGTGTGCACGAGCAGCCAGCTCGCGCCCACCGACAGCAGCCCCAGCAGTCCCTCGAGCACCGCGCCGCCCCCGGAGCCCCCCTTCGACCCGGTGCCGAGCAGCAGGACGCCGACGCCGACCAGGCTGGCCACCGCGGCCGTCACGACCACCAGGTCGGCGGACCGCCTGGAGGGGTTGTCGCGCTTGCTGTGCGCCGCCGTCGTCGCCGCGTCGTAGCCCCGCACCGAGAGCCACACGGACGTGCTGTACGCCAGCGCAAGGGCGTCCCAGCCCAGCAGTGGCGCAGCCCGGCCGCCTCCCAGCGCCGCGGCCAGCAAGGCGACCACCACTCCCACCACGAAGGACGCGAGGAGCCGAGCGCGCGACGAGGATCCGGCCACCGGACCGAAGGCTCGGTGTGGTCGCCCTGACTGCCCCCTGGCCGTCACGGCCGGTCACGGTACCAGCCAGCCCTCCACCGGCCCGGTGTGCGCCTATCGTGGCCCGGTGACCGTGCCGGCCTCCCCCGAGCAGCCGACGGGCACCCCCACGCGCGGACCGGCCTGGTCGCCGTGGCGAGTGGTCGTCATGTTCGGCGTGACCAGCCTGGCCGCCGACCTCGTGTACGAGGGTGCCCGCTCGGTCTACGGCCCGCTCCTCGCGAGCCTGGGCGCCAGCGCGCTCGTCGTGGGGCTCGTCACGGGCGCCGGGGAGGGCACTGCGCTTCTTCTGCGGCTGCTCGTCGGGCCGTGGAGCGACCGCACCGGTCGCTACTGGGCCGCGACGATCAGCGGCTACGCCCTCACGGTGGTGTCCGTGCCACTCCTCGCGGTCACGCCCTTCCTCGGCGCGGCGGGGCTCACCGTCGCCGCGGTACTGATCCTGCTCGAGCGCACCGGCAAGGCCGTGCGCAGCCCGGCCAAGACGGCCCTGCTCGCGCAGTTCGCGGCCCAGGTCGGGAGGGGCCGCGGCTTCGGGGTGCACAAGGCCATGGACCAGACCGGCGCCTTCCTCGGCCCCCTGCTCGTCGCGGCCGTCGTCGCCGTGACCGGCGCGCTCTGGACCGGCCTCGCCGTCCTGGCGGTGCCGGGTGTCGCGACCATGGTCGTGCTGCTGGCGACCCGTGCCGGCGCGCCCCGCCCCGACGCGGAGGGGCACCACCAGGACGCCGTGCCGCCCGGCACACCGACCGTGCCGGGCTGGTGGGCCCAGGTGAGGGGGGCGGGGCTGCCTCCCGCGTTCTTCTGGTACGCCGCGGCGGCCAGCCTGGTCACCGGGGGGCTGGTCACCTTCGGCCTCATCGGCTACCACCTCACCGTCACCGGGCTCGCGACCGAGGCGCTGGTGCCGGTGGTGTATGCCGCCGGCATGCTCGCCGAGGCGGTCGGCGCGCTCGTCGTGGGCTGGCTCTACGACCGGTCCGGCCCGACGGTGCTGTATGCCGTGCCCGCCCTCGTCGCCGTCGTGCCCGCCCTTGCGCTGGGTGGGCGGCTCTGGGTGGCGCTGCTCGGGGTGCTCGTCTGGGGGCTCGCGTTCGGGCTGCAGGACTCGACCGTCAAGGCGCTCGTCGCGGAGATCGTCGCCGCACCGCGGCGCGCCACGGCATACGGCGTCTTCGCCGCGTTCCAGGGGGCCGCCGCGGTCGCCGGGGGCGCCCTCGCCGGCTGGCTCTACGAGCGCTCCCTGACCTCGCTCGTCGTGGTCGTGGCCGCGTCGCAGCTGCTCGCCGCCGTGCTCCTGGCCCGGGCGCTGCGGCTGCTGCCCGCCGCGGGGTGACAAAGGGACCGGTCCGGCCCCGGTGCCCGCGCGTGACCGGCCCCGTTGAGCGGGCCGGGCCCAGCGCCCGCCGCGTGCCGTCAGGCCGAGGGGACCAGGGCGAAGGCGCCCGCCTCCTCCTGGGCGTTGTGCAGGCGCAGCACCGCGTAGAGCCCGTAGAGGAGTCGGCGCAGCTCGATGACGTCCTCGTCGTGGACCGTGTCGTCGTCGAGGTCGATGAGCAGGTGACGGAGCCTGCTGACCTGGTGGTGGATCTCGGCATGCGTGCGGCTCAGCGCCGCGGCGGCCTCCAAGGCACCCATCGCGCGGCCGACCAGCGGGAGAGAGAGCCGCTCGTCGTCACGTTCGTGGGGGAGCAGCCCCGCCTCCAAGGTGTCCAGCAGGCGTCGCACCGGCACCAGGTCGGCGCCCTCGGTGGTGAGCCGGTCGGCCACGGCGCGGATCTGCTCCACCCCGCCCAGCACATTGTCGTGCTGGACGCGCAGGCGCAGGGCCAGCTCGACGTCCTCGGTCGGCATGGCGATCGTGTGCACCCGGCCCGGCAGCACGGCGCGCAGGGCGATGGCGATGGCGAGGACGTCGGACGACGCTCCGCCGTCGCGCGACTCGAGCACCCGGTCGCTGAGAGCACCGCGACGGTGTCGCACCGCGCTGCGAGAGCAGACGGCTGCCCCGCGACGCTCGCCCCGGGCCTCCCAGGTGTGCTGGAGTCGGTGGTGAGGTGGACCCTCCCTTCGGGAGCCACGGCACACAGGGTCCTGACCGGGGCGGCGCGCGACAACCTGCGCCGGGCTCGTCAGCGCGCGGGGTCCACCATCGTGACGCCGGTCAAGAACGCCCGTTCGAACACCGGCAGCAGCTCAGCCGCCTCCTCGAGCCCGATGGTTCGCTCCACCAGGAGCTGCGGCCGCAGCCGACCCTCCTCGTTCGACGCCATCATCGCCGGGTGGTCGGCCGCCGCCATCCCGTGGCTGCCCAGCACGTCGAGCTCCCAGGCGATCACCCGTGCCATCGGCACCCGGGGGACGCCGTCGATCGGCGGCAGCAACCCCACCTGGAGGTGTCGTCCGCGGCGACGCAGGCTGAGCAGCGCTGCGGCACAGGTCTGCGGGCTGCCCACCGCGTCGACGGAGACGTGGCTGCCGCCGTCGGTGAGGTTGGCGACGGCGGCAGCCACGTCCCTGCCGTCCGCCAGGACGGTGTGCTCGGCGCCGAGCTCGGAGGCCAGCGCCAGGGCCTCCGGACTGCGGTCCACCGCCACCACGCGGGCGCCCAGTGACCGGGCGACCAGCACCGCGCTCAGCCCCACGCCTCCCGCGCCGATGACGGTCACCCACTCGCCCTCCGTCACCCTCGCGCGGGCCACCAGGGCCCGGTATGCCGTGGCGAACCGGCAGCCCAGGCTCGCCGCAGCCGTGGCGTCGACCTCCTCGGGGATCGTCACCAGGTTGGTGTCGGCCGCGTGCAGGGCCACGAGCTCCGCGAAGGACCCCCAGTGGGTAAAGCCGGGCTGCTGCTGCCGCGGGCAGACCTGCGCCTCACCGGCTCGGCACCACTCGCAGCGACCGCACCCGCAGACGAAGGGGACGGTGACCCGGTCCCCGAGGTGCCACCGACGGACCTCGCTCCCCACCTCGACCACCACGCCCGCGAGCCCGTGGCCCGGCACGTGCGGGAAGGTGAGGTCCTCGTGCCCCGCCCACGCGTGCCAGTCGCTGCCGCACATGCCGGTGGCGAGGACACGGAGCACGACGCCGTCCGGCGCGGCGGTCGGGGCGGGGACGTCCCGGACCCGGGGTCGGGCCCGGACGGAGTCCAGCACCATCGCTCTCACGGGACGATGGTGCCCTGCCGGGGGCCGCAGCGGTCAGCGGGTGGTGACGTCGCGGCGGCGGAAGGCGAGGTGCGCCAGGGCGAGCAGCAGCAGCGTCACGCCGACCATCCGCAGCGCCATGACGCCGTCGGAGCCCTGGAGCAGGGGCGAGTTGCCGAACGCCCAGTCGAACGGTGAGGCCTGCTGCCACGACTCCAGCCAGTCCGCCATGGGTGCCAGCGCGTCGAGGAGGAAGGCGGCGAGGGCGAGTCCTACGCCGGCGCCCAGCGCGAGCGCGCGGCTGCCGCTCAGGGCCCCGACCAGCAGCGCCACGGCTCCGTAGAGGACGCCGAGCAGCGCGGCCATCGCGAACCCACCGGCGAGGTCGCCGCTGTCGATGGACAGGTCGACCAGGGGGCAGCCGACCACGAGCACGACCCAGCCGCTCACCGCGACGACCGCCACGGCCGTCACCATGACGAGCGTCTTCGCGAGGAGCACGCGGCCTCGCGTGACGGGAAGGGAGAGCAGCAGGTCGGCGGTCCCCCGCTCCTCCTCACCGGCAGTGGCCGCGGCCGCCGCGCCGATGGCCACCCCCACGAGGACGAACGGCACGACCATGCTGAACAGCTCGGCGTTGAGGTAGCCCGGTCCGCTGGCGTAGGCGTCCAGCCCGAACGCCTCCCGGAAGGCCTCGGGCCACTGGTCGACGAATGCCTGCATCTCCTGCCGGGAGGAGCTCACCGACGGGTACACCGTCAGCTGGACGGCGGCGATCGCGGCGAGGCCCACCGCCCAGGCCAGCAGCGAGCGCCACCGGTCGGCGAGCGAGCGCGCGAAGAGCAGCCACAGCTGGGCGCCGGCGGCCGGCACGGCGGCGTGCCGGCGGGTGGCGGCGTGGGCGACGGACATCATCGCTCCCCTCCCTGGCGCACGTACCCGAGGAAGGCGTCCTCGAGGTCGGGGTCGTGGGTGTGCACGTCCACGACGCCGTGGTCGACGGCGAACTTGAGGAGCTCGCCCACCGGCCCGGCGACGAGGCACACGGCGGTCCGGCCCCGCACCTCCAGCACGCGCACGTGCGGCAGCTCCCCCAGCTCGGCCGGCGGAGCGACGGTGAAGTCGAGCTCCACGCGGCGGGCGGCGCGCTCCCTCAGCTCGTCGACGTCGGCGACGAGCAGGAGCCGTCCGTCGTCGACGATAGCCACCCGGTCGGCCAGCTGCTCGACCTCGCTGAGGACGTGCGAGGAGAGGAAGACGGTGGCCCCGGCCTCCACGGACGCCCTCACCAGCCGCTGGAACTCCTGCTGCACCAGCGGGTCCAGCCCGCTCGTCGGCTCGTCCAGCACGAGCAGCCGGGGGCGGTGCATGAAGGCCTGCACCAGCCCGACCTTCTGCCGGTTCCCCTTGGAGAGGTCCCGCACCCGACGCGTCAGGTCCAGCTCGAGCCGCTCGGCCAGGTCGAGGTAGTCCTCCTTCGGCACACCCCCGCGCATCCGCGCGAGGAAGGACAGCAGCTCCGAGCCCCGCATCCGGTCGTAGAGCGCCAGGTCACCCGGCAGGTAGCCGACATCGGCACGGATCCGCGCCCCGTCGGCCGCGAGGTCCAACCCGAGCACCCGGGCGCCGCCGGCCGTCGGACGGGTCAGCCCGAGCAGCATCCGGATCGTCGTGGTCTTGCCAGCGCCGTTCGGGCCGAGGAAGCCGTAGACCTCGCGGTGCTCGACGGTCAGGGTCAGGTCCTCGATGCCGCGGCGGCGGCCGTAGAACTTCGTGAGCCCTCGCAGCTCGAGGGCGACGTCACTGGTGCCCACCCCTCCAGCATCCTCACCGCCCCGCCCCCTGGCCGGGGGACGTGACCGACGTCATGGTGACCCGTCCGCCGTCTTCGACGGCCGGCCGGCGGGCGGCACGCCGGTGCGCGCGCGGGACGCTGCCATTGCCCCTTGCCCGCGGGCCGCTGCGGGGTCGCGCTGTGTCAGGCTGGGCTGATCGGCGGGAGGGGACCGTCCGACACCGAACCGCAGGGTGTGGCCGCGGCGCGAGCTCGTCGCCACCAGTTCGTGTCCCGGCGCCGCAGGGGAGTGCGCCACATACCCGTGGAGGAGCGCCATGCCGACATTTCGATACATCGTGTCCTTCAGGCCGTACCGCGTGCTGTCGGTGGGGGGGAGGGCCGCCCACCGACCTCACGGAGCTCCTCGACGAGACCACGCTCGAGCTCGACCTCGACGGTGACCGGTACCCGGTCTGCGGTGACGGCCGCCGCCACGGCGACGCCGTGCGGGTCTTCGAGAAGGACCACGACGGCACGGGCAGGGACGTCCGCGTCTGGACCGTCCTTGCCGACGCCGACGGCTTCACGGCCGTGCACGGGGCCTTAGGCCGACCGCACCGGGGCCGTGCTGCGGCGCGGGCCTGAGAACGTGTTTGGGAAGCGGTCGGCGTGCCTGCGTGACGGCTGTGGCTGATGTGGTCAGGGTTGCGACATGGCAACTTCTTCCGCGCGCCGCTATCCCTCCGACCTGACCGATGAGCAGTGGGCGCTGATCGAG
>DASQFD010000130.1:0-43651 GCA_035633255.1 Dermatophilaceae bacterium | reverse complement strand
CCTGAACGTCTCCACGGGCGATGAGGCGCGGTGAGCCGATCGCCGGGAGCCACGCCGTACGCCGCCCGTCCCCGGCGGCCGCGGTGGCTCTGGCTGATGGGGGTGGCCTTCCTCGTGGTCCCCATCCTCGAGGTCGCCGTGATCATCGCCGTCGGCCGCGTCATCGGTGCCTGGCCGACCGTGCTGCTGCTCCTCGCCGAGTCGGCGCTCGGCGCGTGGCTGGTCCGCCGGGAGGGTGGACGCACGTGGGGGGCGCTCTCGGGCACCCTGCGCGGCGGCGGCATGCCGAGCCGGCAGCTCGTCGACGCGGCTCTCGTCCTGGTCGGTGGGACCCTGCTGCTCACGCCCGGCTTCGTCACCGACGTGTTCGGGTTCTTCTGCCTGCTGCCGGTGACGCGGCCGCTGGCCCGCCGGCTGCTGGAGCGGGTGGTGACCCGCAGCCTGCTCGGCCCGATGCCCCCGGCGTGGGGGAGCAGGACGGCCGCCGGCCCGAGAGGGCCGGCCGGGTCCGGGGAGGGGGCCTGGTCCGGTGGAAGCGCGGGTCCCGGAGGAAGCGCGGGTCCCGGTGGGGGCGCCGGGCCCGGAAGGCACGAGGGAAACGGCCGACCGGAGGTCGTGCGCGGCGAGGTCGTCGACCCCCCGCCCGAGCGCTAGGCCCGAGCCGGCCACGGGAGAACGGTATGCCGCCCGCTCGGGGGAGCGGGCGACATACCGTCGGTGCCGGGTGCGGTCCGCGTCGGACCGGGAGGGAGCGTCAGGCGCTCTTGCGCTTGCGCGGCTTCTCGCCGCGCGACTCGCGCAGCAGCGTGAGGCGCTCCTCGAGGAGCTCCTCGAGCTCGGGGATGGAGCGGCGCTCGAGGAGCATGTCCCAGTGGGTGCGGACGTGCTTGGTGGGCTTGGTGGGGACGTCCGCGCCACCGCCCTGGAGGCGGGCCTCGGCGCCACAGCGGCACTCCCACACCGGCGGGACGTCGGCCTCGACGGAGAACGGGAGCTCGATGCGGTGCCCCTGGGGGCACAGGTAGGTGGTGATGCGGCGCTCGCTGGGGACGACGTTCTCGTCGGTCTCCATGCTCAGGGCGCCGAGACGGCTGCCGCGCAGGCTGCGTTCTGCCATGGGGTGTCTCCCGGGTTGCTGGTCCGGTGCGGGAGTGGGTCGGTGCACCGGGTTCGTGAGGTCAACGCACGGACCGTTCGTGGTGTTCCACCCACCCCGCGCAGGGGTGTGTCACGCAGGCGTCACCTCGGTGGCGCGAGGGGCCGAGAGTGGGAGTGGCGGTCCCTCACAGGACGCGGGGGAGCTCGTTGCCGGCCTCCAGCACGCCGCGGCGCACGTCCACCCGGGCCAGGAGCAGGCCGCCCAGCACGAAGAAGAGCGCCAGGGCGACGATCGCGGGGCGGTAGGAGCCCGTGAGCTGGCGGACCAGGCCGAAGATCAGCGCCCCGAACCAGCTGGTGCCGCGCTCCAGCGCCTGGTAGAGGCTGAAGAACTCCGCCTCGCGGTCCCGTGGGACGAGCTGGGTGTAGAGGGAGCGGGACAGGGCCTGGGTCCCGCCCATGACCAGCCCGATGCCGACGCCGAGGGCGAAGAGCGCGCCGGTGGCGCGCTCGGGGACGAAGTAGGCCGCGACGACGACGGCGGTCCAGGTCCAGACCCCGGCGAGCACGGTGCGCTTCGCGCCGACGCGCGCCGCGACGGCGCCGAAGAGGAGGGCGCCGCCGAAGGCGACGAACTGGACCATCAGGAAGAGCCCGAGCATGGTCTGCTCGGGGAAGCCGAGCTCGGCCGTGCCGTACAGGCTGGACTGGCCGATGACGGTCTGGATGCCGTCGTTGTAGAACATGTACGCCAGGAGGAAGAGGAGCGTCTGCCGCAGCGTCAGCAGGCGGGCGAAGGTGTCCGCGAGCTGGCGCAGCGACCCGCCGACGGCCCCGGCCTCCCCGGCGACGGCCGGCCGCTCCACGCCCCGCAGGGACCACAGCCCCACCACGGGGATGACTGTGAACAGCCCCCACCACAGGCCCGCCATGAGCATGCTGAACCGGACCGTCTCGCCGGTGCTCCACCCCCAGGAGGACGACGTGCTGAGCAGCAGGAAGTTCACGGCGAGGAGCAGGCCGCCGCCGAGGTAGCCCAGTGCCCAGCCCCGCGAGGAGACCCGGTCACGGTCGTCGGGGGTGGCGATGCGACAGAGGATCGCGTCGTAGACGACGAGCGAGGCCCCCAGCGCGATGCTCGCCACGACGAGGAGCACCGCACCCAGCGCCCAGGCCGTGCCCTGGACCCAGGCCATGGCGGTGCCCGCGGCGGCCCCGACCCCGGCGAAGAGGGCGAGCAGCCGCGCCGGGCGGGGGGAGCGGTCGGCGACCGCGCCGACGAAGAGCAGCAGCACCGCCCCGAGCACGGTGGAGAGGGCGACGGTGTAGGGGTGCAGCGAGCCGGGGTCGACCGGGACCCCGAGGACGTCGAGGGTGGCGGTGCACGTGCTTCCGTCGGGCAGCCCGGGGCAGGCCGCCTCCGTCGCGACGGCGGTCAGGTAGGGCCCGAACAGGACCGTCGCGGTGGTGGTGACGAAGGCCGAGTTGGCCCAGTCGTACCAGTACCACGGGCGCTGGTAGCGGGTCGTCGACTCCGGCCCGGTGACCGGCCCGGAGGTGGCCGCCTCGGATGTCATGCAGCGAGCGTGGCACAGCGCCGGAGGCCGGGGAGGAGTACGGGCACCCAGCGACCGGACGTCCCCCGGGGGCCCGGCCCGGCCGGGCTCAGCCCGCGAACTCCCAGTGCCAGGGCTCGGGCAGGGAGCCACCGGCCGAGGCCCACCCGGGGTGGAACCACCCGTAGAGCGGGGCGTTCTGCTTCATCCACAGGTGGGCGGGGGCGCCGAAGTCGTTGACGCCGCCGCAGAGGTCCAGCGCCATGCCCAGGCCGTGCCTGCTCGACCCCGGCGCCGCGGCCCAGCGGCCCTTGGCCGCCTTCACGGCATACTGCTCGCCCAGCGAGCGGTAGGAGTCGGTGACGCACAGCGGCGACCCGGTCTCCTTCGCGTAGGCCTGGCTCATCGCGTTGAAGGCGGCGGCCGGCCGCGGGCGCAGGGCCTCGCCGGGCGCCTCCCAGAGCGGGCAGAGGGCGCTGGCGGGAATGGCGCCGTTGCCGTAGAACCCCTCGTCCTTCGAGCAGGGGGTGCCGGCCAGGTCGGCGGCCGCAACCCCGGAGCCCTCGAGGGCGGCGCGGAGGCGCTGCGCGGCGGCCTTGGCCTCGGGCGTGCTGGCCCCCACGAGGTATCCGGCGACCGGGCCGGCCTTCTCGATCTCGGCGGCCTGCAGGCTCTGCAGCTTCGAGAGCTGCGCCTGCTGCGCCCGCACCAGACCGTCCAGCTCGGCCTTGTCCTCGGCGATGGCGCGGGCCGACTCGCTCGCCTGACGCTCGGAGTCGGCAGCCAGCACCTTGAGCAGCCTCTGCTCCTGGGTCAGCTCCCGCATCTCCTGCACCGAGCGGAGCCGCTCGTCGGTCAGGTGCGACAGGTCGCCCATCGGGTCGCCCACCTGGTCCGGGCTGGCGAGCATGGCGTCGAGCACGGAGATCACCTCGACGCTGCTGTCGCCCTCGGTGTAGACGCTGAAGGCCCACTCGCGCATCACCTGACGGGCGCGGTCGAGCCGGCCCTCGATGGCAGCGAGGCGGGCGCGCGCGTCCGCGGCCCTGGTGTGCGCGGCACGCTCGGTGTCCCGCGCCGTCGCGAGCGACTCGAGGAGGGCGTTGGACTGCTTGGACAGGCGGTCCATCTCCAGCAGAGCGCCGGCGAGGCTGGAGTTCGACGCGGTGAGGGCGGCCCAGATGCGGTTCGCCTCCGCGACCTGAGCGGCGAGGTCGGCGTCGGAGAGCCGGGTGTCCCCGCCGCCGGCGCCCGCGCCCTGGTCGGAGGAGGGGAGTTCCTTCGTCGCGCGCGGGGAGGGCCTGGTGGCCGGGGCGGTCGTGCCGGGCGAGCCGGTGGTCGGGCGGCCCGGGGAGGACGTCGGCCGGGGGGGCGCGGGCCGGGTGGCCGTGGGCCTGGAAGACGGCGGCGACGTCGAGGGCGACGACGTGGAGGTCGAGGGCGACGACGTGGGGGTGGAGGTCGAGGGCGACGAGGTGGAGGTCGAGGGCGACGAGGTGGAGGTGAGGGTCGAGGGCGATGACGCGGAGCCGCCGGGTTCGGCGGCGGCGGCGGTCGCAGCAGCCACGGCAAGAGTCAGGGCAGCAGCGACGGTGCCCGCGGCGCGACCCGCACGCCGGACCTGTCTCATCGTGCTGGATCTCCCGACCGGACGCTGCCGAATGTCTCGTGTCCCCGCGCCGGCTTCCCCGACCGGACTCCCTCTCAGTCTAGGAGGCACGGCGTGGGTTGTCAGGGCGTTGAGGCAGGCGCCTTGCCGGCGATGGCCCGTGCGGCCGACCGTGACGGGCGCGAACCCTTGGCCGGGGAGGCCCTCCCTGCCGGCTCGCCGTCCACAGGAAGCCGTTCCGTGTCCGGCGGTCCACAGGCAGGCTGCCGGCCGGCGAGACCTGCGGCGGCCGGCGGGGAGGGTGGGGACGGTGGGGAGCGGAGCCGGTCATGGAAGGAGCGGAGATGGAGTATGTCAACCAGGTGGAGCTCGTCGGCCGGGTGAGCGGGCGGGAGGAGCCCCGGGTGCTGCCGAGCGGCGACGCCGTGACGACGGTGCGGGTCGTCGTGCCGCGGCCGGCCGCTCCGGGCGACGACCGGACGCACGTGGACACCATCGACGTGGCGTGCTGGTCAGCGCGAACCCGCCGGGTGGCGGACTCGCTCGCCGCCGGTGAGGTGGTCGCGGTGAGCGGGGCGCTGCGCCGGCGGTTCTTCCGCGCCGCCGGCGGCGTGGGGAGCCGCTACGAGGTCGAGGCGGCCCGGCTGGTCCGCCGCAGGATGCCGCCCGGGGCGGCGCGGGGCTGAGGTGCACCGGGTGGCCGGACGTACGGTGTGCGGGACGCGCCGTCCCGCGACCCGGCGGGGGACCGGCCCGGCGCGCGGGTCGGCATCGCCGGGAGGGAGTACGGAGGGAGGGAGGGACGATGAGCACGTCCACGAGCACCGGACCGCAGCCGCCGCCACGCCACGCGGCCGACGGCCACGAGGTGATCCGGGTGCACGGCGCCCGCGAGAACAACCTTCGGGACGTCGGTGTCGAGATCCCGAAGCGCCGGCTGACCGCCTTCACCGGTGTCTCCGGCTCGGGCAAGAGCTCGCTGGTGTTCGACACGATCGCCGCCGAGTCCCAGAGGATGATCAACGAGACCTACAGCGCCTTCGTGCAGGGCTTCATGCCGACGCTGGCCAGGCCCGACGTCGACCTCCTCGAGGGCCTGACCACCGCGATCCTCGTCGACCAGGAGCGGATGGGCTCCAACCCCCGCTCCACCGTCGGCACGGCCACCGACGCGTACGCCATGCTGCGCATGCTGTTCAGCCGGCTGGGGGAGCCGCACGTCGGCTCGCCGCAGGCGTTCTCGTTCAACGTGGCCTCGATCAGCGGGTCTGGCGCCGTGCGCCTCGAGCGCGCCGGGCAGACGGTCAAGGAGCGTCGCTCCTTTCGGATCGTGGGCGGCATGTGCCCACGCTGCGAGGGGATGGGCGCGGTCACCGACTTCGACCTGACCGCGCTCTACGACGACGACAAGTCCCTGCGCGCCGGTGCCCTGACCGTCCCCGGCTACAGCATGGAGGGGTGGTTCGGCCGCATCTTCGGCGGCTCCGGCTTCTTCGACATGGACAAGCCGATCCGCGACTTCACCGAGCGGGAGCTGCGCGACCTGCTCCACAAGGAGCCGACCAAGATCCAGGTCGATGGGCTCAACCTCACCTACGAGGGCCTGATCCCGAAGATCCAGAAGTCCATGCTGGCCAAGGACCGGGAGGCCATGCAGCCGCACATCCGCGCCTTCGTGGAGCGGGCCGTCACCTTCACCACCTGCCCCGAGTGCGACGGCACCCGGCTGAGCGCGCTCGCACGGTCGAGCAGGATCGCTGGGACGAACATCGCCGAGGCCTGTGCCATGCAGATCAGCGACCTGGCGGACTGGGTGCGGGACGTGCGCGAGCCGTCGGTGGCACCGCTGCTCGCCGGGCTGCAGCACCTCCTCGACTCCTTCACCCAGATCGGGCTGGGCTACCTCTCGCTGGACCGGTCGTCCGGCACGCTGTCCGGCGGCGAGGCGCAGCGCACCAAGATGGTCCGACACCTCGGCTCCTCGCTCACCGACGTCACCTATGTCTTCGACGAGCCGACGATCGGGCTGCACTCCCACGACATCGCGCGGATGAACCAGCTGCTGCTCCGCCTGCGGGACAAGGGGAACACCGTCCTGGTGGTGGAGCACAAGCCCGAGACGATCCTCATCGCCGACCACGTCGTCGACCTCGGCCCGGGAGCGGGGACCGCCGGTGGCGAGGTGGTGTTCTCGGGCACCGTCGAGGGACTGCGGACGAGCGGGACGGTCACGGGTCGGCACCTGGAGGACCGCGCGTCCCTCAAGGCCGCGGTGCGGACACCGGCCGGGGCGCTGGAGGTGCGCGGCGCCGACACCCACAACCTGCGCGACGTCGACGTCGACATCCCCCTCGGGGTGCTGGTCGTCGTCACGGGGGTGGCCGGATCGGGCAAGAGCTCGCTCATCTCGGGCTCGGTCGCCCACCGCGAGGGCGTCGTCGTGGTCGACCAGGGCGCCATCAAGGGCTCCCGGCGCAGCAACCCGGCGACGTACACCGGCCTGCTGGAGCCGGTCCGCAAGGCGTTCGCCAAGGCCAACGGCGTGCGGCCGGCACTGTTCAGCGCCAACTCTGAGGGCGCCTGCCCGACCTGCAGCGGCGCCGGTGTCGTCTACACCGACCTCGGCATCATGGCCACCGTCGAGTCGACCTGCGAGGAGTGCGAGGGGAGGAGGTTCGAGGCCTCGGTGCTGGAGTACCGCCTGGGGGGCCGGGACATCAGCGAGGTGCTCGCGATGCCGGTCTCCGAGGCCACCCGGTTCTTCGACGCCGGTGAAGCGCGGGTCCCGGGCGCGCACGCGATCCTGACCCGACTCTCCGACGTGGGCCTGGGGTATGTCAGCCTCGGCCAGCCGCTCACGACGCTGTCCGGGGGCGAGCGGCAGCGCCTGAAGCTGGCCACCCGGATGGCCGACAAGGGCAGCGTCTACGTCTTGGACGAGCCGACGACCGGTCTGCACCTGGCGGACGTCGAGCAGCTGCTGGCCCTGCTGGACCGGCTCGTCGACTCCGGCCGGTCGGTCGTCGTCATCGAGCACCACCAGGCGGTGATGGCGCACGCCGACTGGATCATCGACCTCGGCCCCGGAGCCGGTCACGACGGCGGCCGCATCGTCTACGAGGGCACGCCGGCCGACCTGGTCGCCGCCGCCTCGACCCTCACCGGGGAGCACCTGGCGGCCTACCTCGGCGGCTGAGGGCGAGGGCGGTGCCTGCCACGAACGCCGATAAGCCACATTATGTCGCCTAGCTCGGGGACCCGCGCCGAGGGACTGCTCCCCCGCCGAGGGACTGCTCCCCCTCAGGCGTCCGGGGCATCCGCCAGCGCGGCGCGCATCTCGGCCACCACCTGCTGCTGCGCCGGCGTCATCGTGTGGCTGTCCGCGGAGATCTCACCGACCTGGGCGATCAGGGGAATCTCCGAGTCCGGCACGGTCACCTCCGCCATCGACCAGCGGGCGAAGGCCCGCTCCGGCGCGTGCACCTCCGACACGGTCTCGACGCGGTCGTGCCGAGGGTCCTTCGCGATGGTCGCGTAGAGGGACCGCACGTCGCGCTCCGGTCCTTCGAGCACCTGGACGAACCAGTGGCCGGAGAGCAGCAGCGCGCCGGTGATGTTGCGCTTGTTGTTGTTGGAGCGCGAGGTCGTGAACAGGTCACCGAGCTCGTCCGGCCGCTCCTGCGCCGGGAGCTGGTCGCGGCTGCGGTACATGAGGCGGAAGACCACCGCGTCCGCGCCGCTGGGTCGATCCTCAGACACGCTGCGCTCCAATCCCGGTGTCGGTGAACGGCCGGCGCCGGCTTGACCAGCGACGTACGGGCCGCGACGTGCGGCGAGCAATGGTGGGCGCAGGCGCGTCGTCGAGCACGAGGACACCCTAGCGAGCGAGGCCGTGACATCCCGTGGTGACGACCGCCGCCGCCTACCTCAGTCCCCTATCGACGCGCTGGACGGCTCGCCCTGCCCGCAGCCTCCCCGTCGCCACCGCCACCTTCCGCAGGGTCGACATGGGTGGGGTCGAGCACACGCCGAAGGAAGGTGCGAGTCCGCTCGTGCCGCGGGGCGGCGATGACCTGGCTGGGCGGGCCCTCCTCGACGATCACGCCCTCGTCCATGAAGAGCACGCGGTCCGCGACCTCACGGGCGAAGGCCATCTCGTGGGTGACGACCATCATCGTCATCCCCTCCTCCGCGAGCCGCCGCATGACCGAGAGCACGTCGCCGACGAGCTCGGGGTCCAACGCGGAGGTCGGCTCGTCGAAGAGCATGAGGTCCGGGTCCATCGAGAGCGCGCGGGCGATGGCGACCCGCTGCTGCTGTCCCCCGGAGAGCTGAGCCGGGTATGCCGTCTCCCGTCCTTCCAGCCCGACCCGGGCAAGGTTGGCGAGCGCCGTCCTCGTCGCCTCGGCCGCACTGCGCTTGAGGACGGTGGTCTGCGCCACCGTGCAGTTCGCGAGGACCGTCAGGTGCGAGAAGAGGTTGAAGGACTGGAAGACCATGCCGACCCGGCTGCGCACGGCGTCGATGTCGCAGTCCGGGTCGGTGACGTCCTCGCCGTTGATCAGGACCCGTCCCCCGGTGGGCTGCTCCAGCAGGTTGACGCACCGCAGCAGCGTCGACTTCCCCGACCCCGACGGGCCGATGACGCAGACGACCTCCCGGCGCCGGATGGTCCCCGAGATGTCCTTCAGCACCTCGACGGACCCGAAGGACTTCTTCAGGTGCTGGACCTCGACGACCGCCTCCCCTCCCCCGCCGGTCCGAGCGCGGGTCCCCCCCGCGGGCGCCTCGGTGGTCACCGGGACCGCCCGGTGCGCGCCTCCATGCGGCGCACGAGGAAGGTCAGCGGCAGGGTGATGACGAGGTAGGACAGGCCGGCGACGACGAGCGGGGTGAGGTTGGCGTTGGTCTGCGCCAGGTCCCGCCCGTACTTCGTGAGGTCGTAGCCGCCCGCCGACAACCCGATGATGTAGACGAGCGAGGAGTCCTTGACGAGAAGGATCAGCTCGTTCGTCAGCGGTGGAGTGACGATCCGGAATGCCTGCGGGAGGACGACCTTCCGGGTAGCCGCCCCGACCGGCATACCCAGGGAGCGCGCCGCCTCGACCTGACCTCTCGGCACCGCCTGGATGCCCGCGCGAATGGTCTCGGCCATGTATGCCGCGGCGACGATCCCGAGCGCCAGCCAGACCACCCCATAGGTCCCGAACGGGATCTCCAGGCCGGGGAACGCCAGCGGCAGCAGGCCGAAGGCGATGAGGACGACGATGGCCGGCAGCCCGCGGAAGAACTCGATGTAGGTGCCGGCGAGCCAGCGGTAGGGACCGACCTTCGACAGCCGCATGAGGGCGAGGACGGTCCCGCCGAGCAGCCCGATCACGAAGGCGCCGGTGGTGTAGGTCACCGTGTTGAGCAGCGCTCTCCCGAGCCCCTGCGTGAGGGTGTCGCGGATCAGGGCCGGCTGGAAGAAGACCTGCTGGATCTGCCGGAAGTCCGCGACGGCGGCGAGCGCGGCCAACCCCAGGACGAGGACGGCGTACTGGACAGCCCGCATTCGCTGGGCGCGTTTGCGGGGGGAGGATCGTCGGCGTGACGCCGGCGCAGGGGCGGCAGCGGCACTCACCGGGTTCTCCTCAGCCCGGTGCTGGCGATGACGCTCAGGACGAGCTCGAGGGGCTCGGCAGGACGGTCGGCTCGGAGCCGAACCACTTCTTGTACATGGTGGCGTAGGTCCCGTCGGCCACGGACCGGCGCAGCTCGGCGTTGAAGACCTCGACGAGCTTCGTCGCGTTCGCGTCGTCCTTCTTCACCATGAAGCCGTACTGCTCGCCGGTGTCGAACTCCTTGACGACCGCAAAGGTCGGGTTGCTCTTGACGAAGTCGAGCAGCGGCCCGTTGTCGTTGACGATCGCCTGGACGCGGCCGGACTGCAGACCGGTCAGCTGGGTCGGCAGGTCGTCGAAGACGACGGTCTGGTATCCGTTGGCGGCCTTCTGCTTCTCGCCGTAGATCTGGCCGGTGGTGTCGGTCTGCACCCCCAGCTTCTTGCCCTTGAGGTCCGGCAGGTCGGCGACTCCGGAGTCCTTCTTCGTCAGCAGCGCCTGGCTGGCGCTGAAGTAGTTGTCCGAGAACTGCACGGTCTGCCTGCGCTTGTCCGTGATGGTGATGGCGCCCATCGCGATGTCGCACTTCTTCGCGGCGAAGACCGCTCCGGAGGTCATCGAGGCGAAGTCGATGTCCACGATGGTCGTGGTCGCTCCGAGCTTCTTCGCCGTCAGGTCGGCCAGGTCGACGTCGAAGCCGACCACCTTCCCGCTGGAGTCCTTGAACTGGAACGGCTTGTAGGACAGGTGGGTGCACACGGTCAGGGCCCCGTCCTTGACGAGCTGGACTCCCCCGGCCGCGGTGGAACCACCAGAGCTCGAGGAGTCCGAGCCACAGGCCGCCACGGCGAGGGCGAGGGCGGTGGCCGCAAGGAGGGCGACGTGGCCATGCGCGCGTGGTCGGTTCATGGTGGTCCCCCTGGATTTCCGGTGTCGTGCGATCGGCCCGAGTGTAGGCGCGCGGCACCACATCGGCAGCGCGAGAGCGCTGGTGCTCCCCCGGGCCCCTGGGCCGCCGCCGGGCGGCTCGTGGCGCTCAGCGCGCCGGTCGCCCGTCAGCGGGCGTCGGTCGGCGTGCGGAGGTGCTCGCGCAGGACCACGGCGACATCGTGCTCGCGATCGCGGGCGCTGCACAGCAGCGTCACATCACCCTGCGAGAGCGCGACCCGCAGCGGCATCAACGCCTCCGGATCCGCCTCCAGCTCCGCCGTGTAGCGGCGGGGGAACTCCTCCACCTGCTCGGGTCGTGCCCGAACCAGCGGCGGAGCGCCGTGCTGGGCGCGACCTCCTGAAGCCACGAGCCAGCCGAATGCTTCCCATTCCCACCTCCCCCGTGGCCACCGTGCCCCCGTGGCCACCGTCGAGAACCGACCGCGCATGGGCCACCGACGCCCCAACTGCATGATGCCTCAGCCGACGCTCCTCCGGTCCGGTGGGCACCCGGCCCGGCGTGACCCACGACTGGACCGTCTCGAGCGGAATAGCCCTCGACATGGCTGCCGTTGCTGTGTAATCATGTAATGGACAAGGAGGCACATCATGGGATCACCACACCCGCGGGGCCGCGGACGCGGCTTCGGGCGACCCGGGGGCTGGCAGCAGGCCGACCTCCCACCGGCGGACGAGGCGCCCGACTGGTTCGTCGGGCGGCTCCCCTCGGACTGGTTCGTCGGCTCGCCCGAGGTCAGCGTCGACCGGGAGGAGATCGTCGTGACCGGCGAGCTGCCGCCCGTCGACGGCGTCGACGGCGTGCAGGGTGAGGGGGCGGCGGCGGCGGCCTCGGGCCGGATCAGCCGCTGGCGCGAGGACACCCGCGAGGAGCGGATGCGCATCGCCGACGAGGCGGAGAGCCGCTACGGCCGCAAGGTGGCCTGGGGCGCCCGCATCGGTGAGCACTCCACGCTCTTCACCCACCTCGCCGTTCCGGTCATGACCCGGCTGCGGCAACCACAGCGCCAGGTGCTGGACACGCTGGTCGACGCCGGCGTCGCCCGCTCCCGCTCCGAGGCCCTGGCCTGGGCCGTCACGCTCGTCGGGCAGCACACCGAGGAGTGGCTGCGCGGGCTGCGCGAGGCGATGACCGAGGTCGACAAGCTCCGCTCCTCGGGGCCCCAGCTCTGAGCCTCCCCGCTCGTGGGGAGGATTGCTGGTGTCCTGACAACAGCGATCCCCCCCACGGGCACGGACGCCCTCGCCGGTGCTCCCGGCCGCGCCTCGCACCTAGGGTGAAGGGCCATGACGACGGTGCGAACGGCATACCGGCTGCTTGACGGGACCACGCTCCCGGCGGTGGGTTTCGGCACCTACCCCCTGCGCGGCGAGGACGGCATCGCCGCCATGGTGTCGGCGCTGGAGAACGGCTACCGGCTGCTGGACTCGGCGGTCAACTACCGCAACGAGACCGAGGTCGGGGAGGCGCTGCGCCGCTCGGGGGTTCCACGCCACGACATCGCCGTCACCACCAAGGTGCCCGGCAGGTTCCACGCGCGCGACCTGGCGCTGCGGTCGGTCCGGGACTCGTGCGCGGCGATCGGCGTCGAGCGGCTCGACCTCGTGCTCGTCCACTGGCCGAACCCGAGCCGCGGCCGCTACCGCGAGGCGTGGCAGGCGCTGGTCGCCGCCCGCGAGGAGGGGCTGGTCCGCTCGATCGGGGTCAGCAACTTCCCCGAGCGCCACCTGCGCGAGGTCGTCGACGACACCGGCGTCGTGCCGGCGGTCAACCAGGTCGAGATGCACCCGTGGTTCCCGCAGGCGCACCTGCGCGAGGTGCACGCGGAGCTCGGCGTCGTCACCGAGGCGTGGAGCCCGCTCGGCAAGGCGAGCGCCCCGTTCGCCGAACCGGCTGTCGCGGACGCCGCGTCCGCGCACGGCGTCACGCCCGCGCAGGTCGTCCTGCGGTGGCACCTCCAGCTCGCCAGCCTGCCACTGCCCAAGTCCGCGACGCCGGAGCGCCAGCGGGCGAACCTCGACGTCTTCGGCTTCGAGCTGACCGACGAGGAGGTCGGCGCGATCACCGCGCTCGGCCGGCCGGACGGCCGGCTGTTCGGCGGCGACCCGGACACCCACGAGGAGATGTAACGGCCGAACCGCGGGGGTATGCCGGGCCCGCCCCCGCCCGAGCGACCGCACCCGCGCTGACGCCCGGGGACGGCTCCCGCCGCGGTCAGCCGTGCGGGAGGAACACGGCCCGGAGGCGCCCTGGGACGCCGTGGCCCTCCTCGACCGCCTGGGCGGCTGACCTCACGCGAAGCGGCTCGGGTCGCCGGCCCCGACGCGCACCACCTCCGCCTCGGGGCCGGACAGGTCGACGACCGTCGTCGGCTCGCTTCCGCACTCGCCGGAGTCCAGCACGACGTCGACGACGTGGTCGAGGGACTCCTTGACCTCCCAGCCGTCCGTCATCGGTTCGGCCTCCCCGGGAAGCAGCAGGGTGCTGGAGAGGATCGGCTCGCCGAGCTCGGCCAGCAGCGCGCGCACCACCGGGTGGTCCGGGATGCGGACGCCGACCGTCCGCTTCTTCGGGTGCAGCAGGCGCCGGGGCACCTCCGAGGTCGCGGGCAGGATGAAGGTGTACGGGCCCGGGGTCGCGGCCTTGACCGCCCGGAACACCCGGTTGTCGACGTGGACGAAGTGCCCGAGCTGGGCGAAGTCGCGGCACACCAGCGTGTAGTGGTGCTTGTCATCGAGCCGCCGGATCTCGCGGATGCGGTCCTTGGCCTCCTGGTTGCCGAGCGCGGCACCCAGGGCGTAGCCGGAGTCGGTCGGGTAGGCGACCAGGCCGCCGTCGCGCAGCACCGCGACGGCCTGGGCGATCGCTCGCGGCTGCGGGTCGACCGGATGCACCTCCAGGTAGCGCGCCACCTCACACCTCTCTCATCGTGACGGGAGCACCGGGCTGGACGGTGCGCGAGACCGTGCCGAGCCGGTCGTGGGGCACGGCGACCGCCCGCGGCGGCATCGCACGCCCCGCCGCTTCAGCCATCACGCTCCCCATCTCTCCGCCAGGGTGTCGAGAACGCCGAGGTCGCGCGCGGTCACCGCGGTGCCGGCCAGCCGTTCCAGCCGGGCGCCGGGCAGCTTGGCCTCCCGGAAGCCGACCCCGAGCTCGAGCAGGACGTCACCGCGCACCACCGCGGCCCGCTCCGGGGTGGCCTCGTATGCCGTAAGCGCCCGGGCGGCGTCCGCCGTCACCGGCGTCTTGGCCACCGCGACGTAGCGCCGGCCGGGCGGATCGAGCAGCGGCGGTATCCCGGCCACCTCATCGGTGAGCGCCCGGAGCCCGGACGGGGTCCGGACCATCACCGGCACGTCGAAGCCCGCGCACTCCCCCAGCACCCGTTCCAGCCGCTCCTCGACCCGAGCGGCCGAGCGCAGCGGTGTGCTCACCCGCACGTTGCCGCTCTGGATGTGGGTCTGCACGTCACCGAAGCCGGAGGCCTCCAGGGCCTCGCGGAGGGCCTGCATCCTCACGACGCGGCCGCCCACGTTGACCGCGCGCAGGAAGGCCACGTAAGCCGGCATACCGGGATCCTGCCAGAGTGGCACCCATGGCGAGCTCCTCCCCCGAAGCCGGCCCCCCGACCGGCCGGCTGGTCCTGGTCCGACACGGTCCCACGGAGTGGTCGGAGACCGGCCGGCACACCGGCACCACCGACGTCCCGCTGACGGCGCAGGGCGAGCGGACCGCCGCGGCGCTCCGGGAGCCGCTGGCCGCGCTGGACGTGGGGCTGGTGCTCGCCTCACCCCTGCAGCGGGCCCGGCGCACCGGCGAGCTCGCGGGCTTCACCCCGGAGATCGAGCCGGACCTGGTGGAGTGGGACTACGGGGTCCACGAGGGGCGCACCACCGCCGAGATCCGGGCCGAGCTGGGCTACCCGTGGACCGTCTTCGCCTCGGTGACCGCTCACGGCGCACCGGCCGCCGAGACGGTCGAGGAGGTGGCGGCGCGGGCGTCACGGGTGCTCGCCCGCGCCCACCCGGTGCTCGCGCACCGGGACGTGCTGCTCTTCGGCCACGGCCACGCGCTGCGGGTGCTGGCGGCCGTCCACCTCGAGGAGCGGCCCCGGTTCGCGGCCAAGCTGCTCCTGGACGCCGGAGCGGTGTCGGTGCTGGTCCACGAGCGGGAGCAGCCGGCGATCCGCGAGTGGAACCGCCGGTATGCCGCCGTGCCCGCTCCCGAGCCGGCCGCGCCGGCTCCCGTGCCGGCCGCGCACACCCCGTGACCCGGCCCCGTTCGGTGCCCGACCCTCCCCCGGCGTCGAGGCCGGGGCAGGCTGGCCCCGTGGACGACGACACGCCGGAAACCTCGGGGGGCACCTCCGACCTGGCGCTGCTGCGCCGCTTCGAGCCGGTGCTGCGCTTCACCGAGGGGGAGCTGTTCTTCCCCATGTCGGTCGCGGAGTACGTCGCCGGCTGCGCTCTCGTCGCGGGCGAGGGCTCGGCGAGGGTGGAGGTGGCGCCGCGCGGGTCGCTGACCCTGAGCGAGCTCGCGCGGCTGGGGAGGGAGCACCCCGGTCCGGGGCTGTCGCTCGAGCACGTCGAGGCGCCGCTGGACCGCCGCGCCTTCCGTGCCTGGCGCCGGCGGGCGGCACGGCCGGGCTTCCGGTCCTCCAGCCGGTTCGCGGCGGTCGGGCTGCTGGCCCGGCTCGTGGACCTCGTGCTGCGGGTCACCCTCCTGCTGCGCGGCCGGGTGCCGGGGGGCTTCGCGGCCGCGGCCGAGGTCTCCTACGCCGCCGCAGGAGGGCCGGCCCGGCCGCACTACTACGGCCGGGTCACCAGGGACGCCGGGTACACCGCCGTGCAGTACTGGTACTTCTACGCGATGAACGACTGGCGCTCGACCTTCGGAGGGGTCAACGACCACGAGGCCGACTGGGAGCAGGTCACCGTGTACCTCGTGCCGGACCTGCCTGCGGTCCCGGACCTGCCTGCGGTACCGGGCGAGCCGGACGGACCCCACGCCTCGGAGGCGGCACCGACGCTGCGTCCTGCCTGGGTGGCCTTCTCCTCCCACGACGAGGTCGGCGACGACCTCCGCCGGCGGGTGGACGACCCGGACCTCAGCTGGGTCGGTGAGCACCCGGTGGTCTTCTCCGGCGCGGGCTCGCACTCCGGCGCCTACCTTCCCGGCGAGTACCTCGTCGGCGCCGAGCTGCCGCTGCCCGGGTGGGTGCGCCGGCTCCTGGGGCTCGTGAGGGGACGGCGCGCCGAGGAGTCCGCGCCGAGCGGCGGATCCGCGTCCTCCGGCCTGTCCATCCCCTACATCGACTACAAGCGCGGAGACGGACCGACGCTCGGGGAGGGTGGTGACCTCGCGTGGACCGCGGTCGTCATCGACGAGAGCACCCCGTGGGTGGTGGACTACGCCGGCCTGTGGGGGCTGGACACCAGCGACCCGTTCGGGGGTGAGCGGGCCCCGGCGGGCCCGCGCTACGAGCGGTCCGGGCGGGTCCGCCAGGCGTGGGGCCAACCGGTCGCCTGGTCGGGGCTGGACAAGGTCGCGCCGACCCGCCGCGAGGCGACGCAGGTGATGGGCCGGGCTCGCGACCGGCTGATAGCCGAGGCGGCCGGGGTGGAGGAGCGGCTGGGGGCGACCCGCGCACGCCTGCGCGCGGCGTACGCCGCCGAGCGCGCCCTCGGGCTGCGCGCCGACCGCCCCGGGGCCGCGGTGCGAGGGCTCACCGAGGAGGTCGGCGCCCTTCGTGCCGAGCACGCGTCCGTCCAGACCCTGGTGGAGGGGGTCGGGACCGCGCTCGATGCGGGCGTCCGCGACGAACCGGTCCACCAGCACCTGCGGCGGCGTGCCCTCCCGGTCGGTGCCGGTGAGCTGGACTCCGGTCGGCTGCTCCGTGTCTGGGCCGCCGCGTCGGCGAGCCTTCTCGTCGGCGCAGTCGGGGTGCTCCTGCTGCGGGGCGACGCGCCGATCGGCGGCCTGCTGCTCGTCGCCGGGGTCATGCTCGTGGTGGAGGCGGTGTTGCGGCGCCGCTTGGTGTCCCTCGTGCTGGGCGCCGCGGTGGTCGGCCTCGGCGTCGTCGGCGTGTGGGCGGTGATCGCCATCGTGGTGGGCAACCTGCGGGCCGGGTTCGGGGTGCTCCTGCTGCTCACCGCGGCATACCTCGCGGTCGTCACGGCGCGGGAGGCGCTCCGCGGCCGCTGACCGGTGGCCCGGCCGCGGCGAACCCCTAGGGCAGCGGCCAGGTGTGCACCGGGGCGTTGTCCTCCATGTGGGCGACGTAGGCGCGCAGCATCTCCCGCAGGGCCGCCCGGCGATCGAGGCCGCGGGCCTCGAGACGGGCGACCGCCTCGGTCTGCCAGGTCGCGCCGTTGCTGCCGGTGACGCACCGGCCCTCGATGATGCCGAGGTAGCGCTCCCGCACCGCGTCCGCGACGCCCCACTGGCGCAGGCCCTCGTGGGCGAGCGGGAGCAGGTGGCGCAGGACGAGCTCGTCGGCGCCGACCTCCCCGAAGCCCGGCCAGTAGAAGCGGGCGTCGATGCCGTCCCGGGCGGCGCGCGAGAAGTTCTCCTCGCAGGCCGAGAAGCTCATCTTGGTCCACACCGGGCGGTCCTCCTGCGCCAGCATCCGGATGGAGCCGTAGTAGAAGGCGGCGTTGGCCAGCACGTCGGCGATGGTGGGACCGGCCGGAAGCACCCGGTTCTCCACCCGCAGGTGCGGCACGTCGCCGACGTTGTCGTAGATCGGGCGGTTCCAGCGGTAGATCGTGCCGTTGTGCAGCCGGAGCTCGCCGAGCTCGGGGGCCACCCCCGCCTCCAGCATGGCCATCGGGTCCTCGTCGGTGCACTCGGCGAGCAACACCGGGAAGTAGCGGACGTTCTCCTCGAAGAGGTCGAAGATCGAGGTGATCCACCGCTCGCCGAAGAACACGCGGGGCCGCACCCCCTGGTTCTTCAGCTCGACGGGACGGGTGTCGGTGGCCTGCTTGAACAGCTCGATGCGGGTCTCGGCGTGCAGCCGCTTGCCGAAGAAGAACGGGCTGTTCGCCGCCATGGCCACCTGGGGCGCCGAGAGGGCCTGCGCGGCGTTCCAGTGGGCGGCGAACTCCGAGGGGGAGACCTGCAGGTGCAGCTGCACGCTCGTGCACGCGGACTCCGGCGCGATGGAGTCGCAGTAGGTCGCCACGCGCTCCCCCGTCGGCCCCTCCATGTCGAGGAAGATGTCCTCCCCCCGGGCGAAGAGCATGGAGTCGTTGAGGGCGGTGTAGCGGTTGTTGTCGCTGATCCAGTCCTGCTCGAAGTGCTCCGCCATGAGGGTGGGCAGGATCCCGATCGACACGATGCGCGAGCCGACCTCGCGCGCCTTGGCGTCGGCGGCGTTGAGGGAGGTCCGGAGGTCGCCCTCGAGCTCGAGCGTGGCCTCACCGGGCAGCGGGCGCGGCGGGACGTTGAGCTCGATGTTGTACTGCGCCAGCTCGGTCTGGAAGCCCGGGTCGGCGATGGCCCGCAGCACCTCCGCGTTGTGGAAGTGCGGGTCGAAGTGCTCGTCGACGAGGTTGAGCTCGATCTCCAGCCCGGTCATCGGCCGGTCGAACTCGAAGGAGCTCTGGTTGAGCATCCGCTCGAAGACGTCGAGGTCCTGACGCACCTTCTCGCGGTAGCGCTGACGCTCCTCGCGCGTGTAGCTCTGGGCGCGCACCTCTTTGCCCACGGGCCACCTCCGAACGGCCGGGCGGCCGCCCGGGAGGCGGCCACAGGGCTCCAACCAACCACACCGTCCGGCTCTGCGGGAAACCGAACCGCGTTTCGCTCCCGGCCACTGTCGGCAGCGGCTCCTAGCCTGCAGGCGTGCGGTTCCTCCACACCTCCGACTGGCACCTGGGGCGCTCCTTCCACCAGGTGGGGCTGCTCGACGCCCAGGCGGCCTTCCTCGACTCCCTGGTCGAGGTGGTGCGCAGCGAGCAGGTCGACGCGGTGCTCGTCTCGGGCGACGTCTACGACCGGGCCCTGCCCGCCCCCGACACCGTCGCCCTGCTCTCCGACGCCGTGGAGCGACTCGTGGACACCGGCACCCGGGTGGTGCTCTCCAGCGGCAACCACGACTCGGCGATCCGCCTGGGCTTCGCCTCCTCCCTGCTCGAGCGGGCCGGCCTGCACATCCGCACCGGCGTCGAGACGGTCGGGCGCGCGGTGGTGATCGGCGACGCCGCGGTGCACCCCCTGCCCTACCTGGAGCCGTCGCTGACCGCCGGGGCGCTCGGGGCCGAGGAGGCCACCCACGCGGGGGTGCTGCGAGCCGCCATGGCGCGGGTCCGCCGGGGCGCCGGTGCCGGTGGCACGCGCACGACGGTCGTCATGGCCCACGCCTTCGTCACCGGCGGGGTCGGGAGCGACTCCGAGCGTGACATCTCGGTCGGCGGGGTCTCGGCGGTGCCGCCGGAGGTGTTCGACGGCGCCGACTACGTCGCCCTCGGCCACCTGCACGGGCGGCAGCAGGTGACCGGGACCGTGCGCTACTCCGGGTCGCCGGTGGCCATGTCGTTCAGCGAGTGCCACCACCGCAAGGGGTCCTGGCTGGTCGACCTCTCCGGCGCCGCGCTCGAGGTCACCGACGTCGAGGCGCCGGTCGAGCGGTCGCTCGCCTGCCTCACCGGTGACCTCGAGGACCTCCTGCGCGACCCCCGGCACGCCGACGCGGAGCGCGCCTGGTGCCAGGTGACCCTCACCGACCCGGTCCGGCCGGCCGGGGCGATGGACCGGCTGCGGGCCCGCTTCCCGCACACCCTCGACGTGCGCTTCTCCCCGCGCGGGACGGTCACCGAGGCACGCACGTATGCCGCCCGGCTGGCCGGCCGCGGCGAGGTGGACGTCTGCTGCGACTTCCTCGCCCACGTGCGGGCCGGGTCCGGGGCCAGCGATGCCGAGCGGGCGCTGCTCGAGCAGGCCTTCGAGGGGGCCCGGCTGGCCCGTGCCGCCTCCGACGGGGAGGGTGGCGCCGAGGCGCTCCCGCCGACGACCGGCCCCGCCCCGCCGACGCCGCTGGCGGGCACCGAGTCGGCGTCCGGCGTCGCCGGAGCGGCGTGAGGGTGGGCTCGCGATGAAGCTGGGGTCGCGATGAGGGTGCACCGGCTCCGGGCTCGGGCCTTCGGGCCGTTCGCCGGGGAGGTCGAGCTCGACGTCGACGCCCTGGCGGCCTCGGGCCTGTTCCTCGTGCACGGTCCCACCGGCGCCGGGAAGACCAGCCTCCTCGACGCCGTGTGCTTCGCGCTCTACGGCGACGTCCCCGGGGCCCGGTCCGCGAAGAGCCTGCGCAGCGACCACGCCGCCCCCGACGTCGTGCCGTCGGTCGAGCTGGAGTTCAGCTGTGGGCGGCGCCGGTTCCGAATCCGCCGATCCCCCGCCCACAGCCGTCCCAAGAGGCGCGGCGACGGGGTGCGGGCCTTTCCGGCCACCGTGGAGCTCGGCGAGTGGCGCTGCGGGGAGCTCGTGCCGGTCACCACGAGGATCGACGAGGCGGCCGCGCTCCTCGACGACGTCCTCGGCATGGGCAAGGAGCAGTTCGCCAAGGTCGTCCTGCTGCCCCAGGGGGACTTCGCCGCCTTCCTGCGCGCCTCGCCCGAGGAGCGACGCGCGCTGCTGGAGCGGCTCTTCGACATCGAGCGCTACGCGGACGTCGAGCGCTGGCTCGTCGAGGCCCGGCGCCGGGCGGGGGCCGGCGCCCTGGAGGTGCGGGCCGCCCTGGAGGTCGACCTCGCCCGGGTGCGCGAGGTCGTGGCCGCGTCGGGCGTGACGGAGGCGGAGCCGCCGGGATCGGGTACCACCGAGCCCGGGCCGCTGGGATCGGGTGGCACCGAGCCGGAGCCGCTGGGATCGGGTGTCACCGAGCCGGAGCCGCTGGCGTCGGAGGTCACGCCACCCGGCGCAGGCAGCCCGGAGCTGGTGCCGCAGGTCCAGGCGCTCGTCGAGGCGGTGCAGCGGCGGGTGGCCGGCACCATGGCCCGGTTCGACGCCGCCTCCACCGCCGAGCACAAGGCGGCCGCCGACCTTGCGGCCGGCCGGCTCCGCGGCGCGGCTGCCGAGCGCGGCGAGCACGCGCGCGAGGTGCTGGCCGAGCTGGGCGAGCGGGCGGAGGAGCTCGCCGGCCGGCGTCGTCGGTTGACCGCCGCCCGGTCCGCCGCGGAGGTCTCGGGGCACCTCCAGGCGCGGGACCGGGCCGAGGCGGAGGTGCAGGATGCCCGCACCCGCCTGGAGGGGGCCCGGCGCGCCGCCGCCGTGCTCGGTCTGGACCACGGGGACGGCGAGCAGCAGCCCGCCCTCGCGCTCACCGCGGCGATCGGCCAGCACGACGAGACCGTGGCCGAGCTGCTCCGGCTGGCCGCGGCGGCCGAGCAGCGGTCGGTCGTGGTCGCGACCCGAGAGACCGACGCCGCCCGCCTGCAGTCCGAGCTGGGGCTGCGGACCGCCGAGCGCTCGGCGGCCGAGCGGACCGTCGCCGCCGCCCGCGCGGAGGTCGAGGCGGTCACCGCCGTCGGCATCGGCCTCGACGCCCTCGTCGCCGAGCGGAGCCTCGCCCACGACCGGCTGGCCGTCGGGCGCTCGGTGCTCGAGGACCAGCCGCGGCTCCTCCTCCTGCGCGAGGAGGCGGCCGACGTGCGTGAGCAGGCCCAGGCGGCCCGCGGACGCGAGCTGGACCTGCGAGCGCGCCGCCTCGACGGCATGGCGGCCGAGCTCGCTGCCGGCCTGGTGCCGGGCGACCCCTGTCCGGTGTGCGGGGCCGCCGAGCACCCCGCGCCCGCCCGCACGGAGCAGTCGGTGTCGGCCGCGGATGTGGCCGCCGCGGCCGCGGCGGCCAGCCGCCTCGTGGAAGCGGCGGGGACGCTCGACCTGCGGGTGGCCGCCCTCACCCGCTCGGTGGCGGACCGGGTGCAGGCCCTCGGCGGCGCCGTGGACGGTCCCGGCCTGGAGGCGGCCCTGACCGGCGCCGAGGCGGCCCTGCAGTCGGCCCGGACCCGGCTGGCGGAGGAGCGGGCGTCCCACGAGTCCCTGGAGGTCGCGACCGAGCGGCTCGCCGCCGCCTCGGCGAAGCGCGACCGAGCCGCGAGCGCGCTCGTCGCCGTCCGGGCGCGGCGGGACGAGGCAGCCGGGCAGGAGCGCCGGGACGTCGCGGCGTCACTCGCCCTCGCCTCCTGCCACGCCGAGCAGTGCCCGTGCGGCACCGGTCGACCCGCTGCGCGGACCGCCTCCGCGCCGGATGCCGAGGCGGTCGCCGCGACGGGCCGCGCGCACGTCCGCGCGGCCCGCGCCGCGCAGGCCCTCGCCGAGGCGCAGGAGGCCCACACCGACGCCTCGCGGCGGTGGGCGGACGCCGAGGCGGCACTCACGGCGGCCCTGGACACCGACTTCGGCGATGCCGGGGCGGCGCGAGCCGCCGCACTGCCCGGACCCGAGGTCGACCGGCTCGCCGAGGACGTCCACGCCGCCGACCGCCGCAGGGCCACGGCGGAGGCGACGCTCTGCGAGCCCGACGTCGCGGTGGCCCTGGGGTCGACGCGCGTTGACGTGACCGCCCTGCAGGCCGCTGCCGCCGAGGCCCGCACGACGCTGCTGCGCGCCAAGGACGACTCCGGGGCGGCGGAGCGGGCCGCCCGAGCCCTGGCCCCACTCGCAGCGGCGGTCCTGGATCGGGCCGCCACCCTCGGGCCGGCCCTGGACCTGCACCTCCGGCTGAAGACGCTGGCGGACGCGGTCTCGGGCACCGGCACCGACAACGCCCTACGGATGCGGCTGACCTCCTTCGTCCTCGCCGCCCGCCTCGAGAAGGTGGTCGCCCTCGCGAACGAACGTCTCCGCCTGATGGGTGCCGGCCGCTACGTGCTCGAGCACTCCGACGAGCGCGCCGCCGGTGGAGCTCGCGGCGGTCTGGGCCTGCGCGTGCTGGACCAGTGGACGGGGCGCACGCGCGAGACCTCCAGCCTCTCCGGTGGCGAGTCCTTCATGGCCTCCCTGGCCCTGGCGCTCGGGCTCGCGGACGCGGTCCGGGAGGAGGCCGGGGGCGCGGACATCGGCACGCTCTTCGTCGACGAGGGCTTCGGCAGCCTGGACGAGGACAGCCTGGAGCAGGTTCTCGGCGTCCTCGACTCACTGCGCGAGGGTGGTCGCGCCGTCGGTGTGGTCTCCCACGTCCCGGAGCTGCGCGGTCGCATCCCCAGCCAGGTCGTGGTGCGCAAGACCACGACCGGCAGCACCATCTCGACCACCGTCGCCGGCGCCGGCGCCGGCGCCGCCGCCGCTCCCGCCACGGCCGCCGCCACGGACGGCCGGGCTGGGGCCGCCTGATCCGCGGCCAGCCGGACGCCTCCGACTCCCCGCGCCCGCCGCGGCGCCCCGGTCAGTCGTCCTCGAAGGCCTCCGGGGCGGGGCAGGAGCAGACCAGGTGCCGGTCACCGTACGCACCGTCGATGCGGCGGACCGGCGGCCAGTACTTCGCCGTGGGGTCGACCCCGCTCGGGTATGCCGCGCGCGCCCGGTCGTAGCCGTAGGTCCACTCCCGCGCCAGTGACTCCGCCGTGTGCGGTGCGTGCCGCAGCACGCTCTCCTCGACGGCCACCGCGCCCGAGGCCACCTCGTCGATCTCGAGCCGGATCGCGGTCATGGCGTCGCAGAAACGGTCCAGCTCGCCCATGTCCTCGCTCTCGGTCGGCTCGACCATCAGCGTCCCCGCCACCGGGAAGGACATCGTGGGGGCGTGGAACCCGTAGTCGACGAGGCGCTTGGCCACGTCGTCGACGGTCACTCCGGTCTCCTTGGTGATGGCGCGCAGGTCGAGGATGCACTCGTGCGCCACCAGGCCGTCCGCCCCCGAGTAGAGCACCGGGTAGTGCTCGCGCAGCCGCGCCGCGACGTAGTTGGCGTTCAGCACCGCGACCTCGGTCGCCCGGGCCAGCCCGGCCCCACCCATGAGCCGCACGTACGCCCACGAGATCGGCAGGATACCGGCGGAGCCGAACGGCGCGGCCGCCACCGGCCCGACACCGGACTCCGGCCCCGCCGTCGGGTCGAGCGGGTGGTTGGGCAGGAACGGCGCCAGGTGCGACCGGCAGGCGACCGGTCCGACGCCGGGCCCGCCGCCCCCGTGCGGGATGCAGAACGTCTTGTGCAGGTTGAGGTGCGAGACGTCGGCGCCGAAGCGCCCGGGCCGTGCCAGCCCGAGCAGCGCGTTGAGGTTCGCGCCGTCGACGTAGACCTGGCCACCGGCGTCGTGCACCAGCGCGCACAGGTCGGTGATGGTGTCCTCGAAGACGCCGTGCGTGGAGGGGTAGGTCACCATGATCCCGGCCAGGACGTCCCGGTGCTGCTCCACCTTGCCCTTGAGGTCGTCGAGGTCGACGTTCCCGGTCAGCGGGTCGGTGCGGACCACGACGACCTTCAGGCCGGCCATGACGGCGCTGGCGGCGTTGGTGCCGTGGGCGCTGGCCGGGATGAGGCACACCCGCCGGTGGTCCTCACCGCGCGATCGGTGGTACGCCGAGATCGCGAGCAGGCCGGACAGCTCCCCCTGGGACCCGGCGTTGGGCTGCAGCGACACGGCGTCGTAGCCGGTGAGGTCGCAGAGCCAGGCGGAGAGCTGCTCGATCAGCGCCCGGGTGCCGGCGCTCTGGTCCGCCGGCGCGAACGGGTGCAGCTCGGCGAACTCCGGCCAGGTCACGGCGAGCATCTCGGTCGTGGCGTTGAGCTTCATCGTGCAGGACCCCAGCGGGATCATGCCGCGGTCCAGCGCGAAGTCACGGTCGGCGAGCCGGCGCAGGTAGCGCAGCATCGCGGTCTCGGAGTGGAAGCTGGAGAAGACCGGGTGGGTGAGGTAGCCGCTCGTCCGGAGCAGCGGCTCCGGCCACTGCGGCGCGGCCGCCTGCACCGGGCCCGGCTCGGCGACGCCGAAGGCGCGCGCGACCGCCGCCAGGTCGGTGTCCTCGGTGGTCTCGTCCACGCTGAGGAGCACCGTGTCGGCGTCGTGGCGCCACAGGTTGACCCCCTGCTCGAGGGCCGCGGCCAGGACCGTGTCCGCGCGCCCCGGCACGCGAACGCTCAGCGTGTCGAAGAACGGCCCCTCGCCCACGTCGAGGCCACCGGCCCGCAGCGCGGTGGCCAGGGTGGCGGCGTGGGCGTGGACCCGCAGCGCGATGGCGCGCAGCCCGCGCGGGCCGTGGTAGACGGCATACATGCTGGCCATGACGGCGAGCAGCACCTGTGCGGTGCAGATGTTGGAGGTCGCCTTCTCGCGCCGGATGTGCTGCTCGCGAGTCTGGAGGGCCAGCCGGTATGCCGGTGCGCCGGCTTCGTCGACGGACAACCCGACCAGCCGCCCCGGCAGCGTGCGCTCCAGCCCGGCGCGCACGCTGAGGTAGCCGGCGTGCGGGCCGCCCCCGGCCATGGGCACCCCGAAGCGCTGCGTCGTGCCCACGGCCACGTCAGCGCCCCACTCCCCCGGCGGGGTGGCCAGGGTGAGGGCGAGCAGGTCGGCGGCCGCGGCGACAAGGGCACCGGCCTCGTGAGCGGCCGCGGTCAGCGCGGCATGGTCGCGCAGCCGGCCGTGCAGGTCGGGATACTGAACGAGGACCCCGAAGACCGGCCGGCCGCCGGCAGCCGTGGTGATCGCCTCGGCGTCGGCGACGTCGCTGAGGTCGGCCACCACGACCTCGATGCCGAGCGGCACCGCCCGGGTGCGGACGACACCCAGGGTCTGCGGCCAGACGGCGGGGTCGACGAGGAGCACGGCCTCCTTCGGCGCCCTGCTCGCGCGGCGCATGAGGGTCATCGCCTCGGCGGCGGCGGTGGCCTCGTCGAGGAGGGACGCGCCGGCCGTGGGCAGCCCCGTGAGGTCGGCGACCATGGTCTGGAAGTTCAGCAGCCCCTCGAGCCGGCCCTGGCTGATCTCCGGCTGGTAGGGGGTGTAGGCGGTGTACCACGCCGGGTTCTCGAGGACGTTGCGGGTGATGACGGCCGGCGTGCGGGTGCCGTAGTAGCCCAGGCCGATCATGGAGGTCCGCACCGTGTTGCGCCGGGCCAGGCAAAGGAGCTCCTCGACCGCAGCGGCCTCGGACCCGGCGGGCTCGACGGCGAGGCGCTCGACGCTGCGGATGGCGTCCGGCACGGCGGTCGCCGTCAGGTCGTCCAGGCTGGACCGTCCGACGACCTCGAGCATCGCCGCGACGTCGCCCTCCCGCGGGCCGATGTGCCGGGCGGCGAAGGCGGGCAGCTCGGCGGCGTCGGGACCGGCGGCGGGCGGGTCCAGCGGCAGGTCGACTGCCGTGCCGGTGTCGCCGGTGTCGCCGGCGGAGGCGGGGGCGGTCCCGGACGGGCGGGGCGCGGTGGTCGTCATGTGGGGCTCCTGGCGCGCGAAGGGCTGGGGCCTCCCCCTCTGTCCCCGGCGGCGGGTTCCAGAGGTGCCTGACGCGTGCGGTCCTTTGCGCCTGAGAGGTTCCGGGGAGTTTGCCCCTTCGGCGCCCCGGGCCAGCCGGGGACTCTCCCGCACGGTGTGAGCGGCAGGGCCGAATCTACCAGCCGAGCGCGCCAGGACGACCATCCGGACACGCCGGCGACGTGGGGCGTCAGGCGTCAGGCGTCACGCGTCAGGCGAGGCGGGCGTCGGGCATTGGCGTCAGGCCAGGCGGGCGGCGCGCCGGGCGCCGAGCTCGTCGCCGGGTGTCGGGGCCTCCGCGCCCCCCGCCGGCGTCTCCTCGACCCGCTCGCTCGGCAGCTGGGAGAGCTCCCCCTCCACCTCACGCCACACCTTGCCGACCGCGATGCCGAAGACGCCCTGGCCGCCGGCGAGCAGGTCGACGACCTCCTGGGTCGAGGTGCACTCGTAGACCGACGCGCCGTCGCTCATCAGCGTGATCTGCCCGAGGTCCTCGACGCCCCGCTCGCGGAGCACCGAGACGGCACCGCGGATCTGCTGGAGCGAGACACCGGTGTCCAGGAGCCGCTTGACGACCTTGAGCGCGAGGATGTCGCGGAAGCCGTAGAGCCGCTGCGAGCCGGAGCCGGTCGCGCCGCGCACCGAGGGCTCGACGAGGCCGGTGCGGGCCCAGTAGTCCAGCTGCCGGTAGGTGATCCCGGCGGCCCGGCAGGCGGTTGGCCCGCGGTAGCCGCTCTCCTCGTCGAGCGCGGGGAGGTCGTCGTCGAAGAGCAGCCCCTGCGCCGCTGAAGGGACCGGGGTCCGGCGCGGTTCCTCGATGGCGCTCACGGGGCCTCCTTCGGCCGGGACCGTCGTCGGACCCGTCTCGCTGACTGCGGCGCGGCGCCAAGGGCACCACGGCCGGGAATCACAGCCGGGTGACTACACCCGCGTGGTTTCCGACTCCCGTGACGCTAGACCCGTACCCCATCGACGTCAACCACCGGTCGAGTCTCGTCACAGGCGTGTCGCACGCCCCACCGATAACACCAACCCTCAGGTTGAGGATGAGGCTAGCGGCTCAGTTCGGCCGCTCGCTCGGCTCGTCCCCGGCCGCGCCGGTGTCGAAGTCCTGCGGGCTGACCTGCTCCAGGAACTCCTTGAACTTCTCGACCTCGTCGTCCTCCATATCGCTGGCCATGACGACCCCGGCCTCCTCGAGCAGGGACTCGTCGGCGACGATCTCGGCGCCGGTCCGCAGGGCCAGGGCGATCGCGTCCGAGGAGCGGGACTCGATGTCGGTGCCACCCGCCGCGGCTCCCCCGTCGACGTCGAGCATGGCGTGGAAGACCCCGTCGACCAGCGCGACGATGCGCACCCGGGTGAGGCGGTGGCCCAGCCCGTCGAGGACGTTGACGAGCAGGTCGTGGGTGAGGGGGCGTGGCGGCACGACACCCTGCTGCGCGAAGGCGATCGCCGTCGCCTCGGCCGCCCCGATCCAGATGGGCAGGTACCGGTCCCCGCCGCGCTCGCGGAGCAGCACGATGGGCTGGTTGGTCGGCATCTCCACCCGGACCCCGAGGACGTCGAGCGTCTTCATTGCCCCACGGTACCTCCCGCGCCTTCGGGCGCGACCACCTCACCGCACCGCGGGCCGACGCCCGTCATCCGCGCCCGAGGCCGCCCCTGACCAGAGCCGCATGCAGTGCCAGGCACATGCGTGCGAGGTCGGCCGCCGCCGCGTCGCGCTCCCGCCCGGGGGGCCGTCCGGCCAGGGCCTGCTCGACCAGCCCCACCTCCCGGTCGGCGGCGGTGCGGAACGGCCGCAGGTGCCGCGCCCGGATGCCGTATGCCGCGAGGCCGGCGGCCGCCGTCGCCACCCGCAGGTCGTCCGCGCCGAAGTGCCCCCCGGCGTCTCGGCCCACGAGGCCGAACCCCTCGAGGGCGGTCAGGTCGTCGGCGTCGAGGCCGCTCGCCTCACGCACCTCGGCCGGGGTGAGCCGGACGGCGGGGACAGGACGGAGCTCGGCGGCCGTCGGCACGTCCGGGTCGGGCTCCGCGACCGGCGGTCGGGGGCGGCCGTCGCCCTCCGCCGCGGCCGGGCGCAGGCCGCGGTCCAGGGCGTCGAGGGAGTCCTTGATGACCTTGAGCGGCCAGAAGTGGTCCCGCTGGGCCCGCAGGACGTAGCGCAGCCGCTCCACGTCCTGCGTGGAGTACAGCCGATAGCCCGACGGCGTCCGCTGCGGGGTGAGCAGCCCCTCCCCCTCGAGGAAGCGGATCTTGCTGATGGTGACCTCGGGGAACTCCTCGGTCAGCGCATCGACGACCGCCCCGATCCGAAGGGGTCGTGCGGCACCCCGCCCCGACGACACCGGCGCCGGTCAGCCCTTCCCGGCGTAGAAGACCAGGCGGAACTTGCCGATCTGCACCTCGTCGCCGGTCTGCAGGGTCGCCGAGTCGATGCGCTCACGGTTGACGTAGGTGCCGTTGAGGGAGCCGACGTCGCGCACGACGAAGCGGCCGCCCTCCCGGGAGAAGCCCGCGTGCTTGCGGGAGACGGTGACGTCGTCGAGGAAGATGTCGCTGTCCGGGTGCCGGCCAGAGGTGACGAGGTCGTCGTCCAGGAGGAAGCGCGCCCCGGTGTTGGGACCGCGCAGCACGACCAGCAGCGCCGTGCCCGGACGCAGCGCCTCGACGGTCGCCTGGTCGGCGCGGGTGAGGGCGTGGTCGCTCTCGGTGGGCTGCTCGGCGGGCGCGAACTCCTCGAGCGCGCGGATGCGCATGGTCGTGGGGTCGTGCGCGGCTCCGGTCCGCGTCGCCTCGGGTCCTCCCTCTTCGGCCTCGCCCCCCGGCAGGCCGCCCGGACCCCGCTCGTTCCCGCTCATCACCACCGGCCTCCCGTCGGACCCGTCGGACCTGTCGGCCCCGTCGGAGCCCCCACCCTAGATCACGGCGTGAGCTGGCCGCGATAGGCGTCGGCGTCCAGCAGGGAGTCCACGTCGACACCCTCCGCGGGTCGCATCTCGTACATCCAGCCGTCCCCGTACGGGTCGGAGTTGACCAGCTCCGGAGTGCCGTCCAGGGCCTCGTTGACCGCCGTCACCTCACCCTCGAGGGGGGCGTACAGGTCGCTCACCGACTTGGTGGACTCCACCTCGCCGCACGTGTCCCCCGCCGACACCCCCTCGCCCACCGGCGGCAGGCTGACGTAGACCACGTCGCCGAGGGCGTCCGAGGCGTAGGCCGTGATGCCCACCCGGACGATCCCGTCGCCAGCGGGCCTGACCCACTCGTGGTCCGTGGTGTACCGCAGGTCGGTGGGGTAGTGCGGCTCGGGCATGGTGCTCCTTCGCGGCGCGGCAGCCCTCAGGGCGAGGGGCTGGGGTTCGGTACGGGCCGAGCGTACTGAGGCGGCGAAACGGTGTGCAACGCGGTCACCTCGACCTTCTTCTCGATGTCGACGGCCACCTCGCCGCCCACCCGCCGCACCGACTCGCTCACCCCACCGGGGATCTCCATGGCCGACGCCAGCGTCGTGCCCTCCCCGATGGCGGTGACGACGTAGGGCGACGACACTGCCCGGCCGGAGATCTCGATGCCGCCGTCGACGTCGGTGAAGTAGGTGCTCGCCACCACCCGCACGTCGTTGATCTGCACCGTCTCCGCTCCGGCGTCACGAAGCTCCTGCAGGGCGTCCAGCAGCAGCGGGGCGGTCACCTCCCCCTTGGGGTCGCGGATCGTCAGGACGATGCCGGGCCCGGTGGCGGGCACCGTGCCGGCCAGGATGCCGAGTGAGTCGAGGCGCTCCTGCGCCGCCTTCCGCGCCGCCTCGTCACCGGTGCCGGCGCTGAGCCGGTCGCGGGAGAGCTCGAGGTCACGCACCTCGGTCCCGAGCCGGGCGCCTTCCTGGTCCACGGTGTCGAGCACCCGCACCAGCTCGTCCTCGCGCAGCGTCTCCAGGCCCTGGCTCGACGTCTGCCGCACCTGCACCACGATGCCGAAGCCGAGGGCGACGGCCAGCACGGTGGCCAGGGCGTTGGCCTTGGTGGCACGGACGCGGCCGGCCCGGAGCAGGCGCCGCCACGGCGAGCCGTCGGGGCCGGGCGGCGGCGGGGCGGGAGGCACCGGCCGGTCGGGCGGTGGGTCGTGCGGCTCCTGGCTGCCGGTCATGCGTGGAAGAGGTGCCGGCGGATGGCGGCGACGTTGGAGAAGATCCGGATCCCGAGGACGACCACGACCCCGGTGGACAGCTGGCTGCCGACGCCGAGCTTGTCCCCGAGGAAGACGATGAACGCCGCGACGACGACGTTGGAGAGGAAGGAGATGACGAACACCCTGTCGCTGAAGATGCCGTCGAGGACCGCGCGGACCCCCCCGAACACCGCGTCGAGCGCCGCGATGACGGCGATCGGCAGGTAGGGCTGGAGCCAGATCGGGACCTCGGGCTGCAGCAGCAGTCCCGCGACGATGCCCACCAGCAGGCCCAGGGCGGGGATCACGGGGAACCTCCGGAGGTCGATGCCGAGGTGGGGGTCGGCGGGGTGGCGGTGGGCGATGGACCCGTGGCGTCCCCCTCAGTATCCAACGGCAGGGCGTAGCGAGTCGCCAGCGACCCGGACGCGGGCACGGTGACCTCCGCCGCCGTCCGGGTCCCCACCCGGATGCCGAACTCGTCCCTCAGGGTGGCCAGGTAGGCCCCACCGCTGCCGCCGGCGAAGGCGGCCGGCAGGGCACCGGGGTCACCGATCGAGGTCACGACGTAGGGGCGGGCCAGGGGGCGGTAGTCCACGAGGATGGCGTCGCCGGCGAAACGGATGGCGGAGGTCGCCGTGAGCCGCTGCCCGTTGACCGAGACCGCCTCCGCGCCCGCCTCCCAGACGCTGTTGGTCACGATCTGCACGTCCCGGGCGATCACCCGGCCGTCCTGGGCCTCACCGGAGGTCCTCGGGTCCCCGTCGGGGCTGTCCGTGCCCGACCCCACCGCGTCGTCGAGGGTCACGACGAAACCGGGCCCCCGCACGGCGCCCGCCCCCGCCGTGACCGAGAGCGAGGTCAGCCGGGCAGCCCGCTCGGCGTCCACGGTGGCGAGGGCCTGCGTGTCCAGCGCGGTGACCTCCGAACGCAGCGCCACGACCTGCTGCGCCTGCTCGGCCACCTGCTGCTGTCGCTGCTCGATCTGCGCCACGAGCTCGGCCCGGGCCCTGGTCTTGGCGGTCTCCGAGCCCCGCAGCGACGTCGCCGCCACCCCGAGGAGAAGCCCGAGCACCACGGCCGCGGCGACGAACCACGGAGCGCGCAGGCCCGTCGCCCGCGGGAGCCCCGCCGCCTCGCGCCGCTCCGCGGCGGCGGCGTAGCTCGGGTCGAGCGGTCGTTCCAGCAGCGTGGTGATCAGGCTCATCGAGGCGTCGGGACGCCGGTCCCGGCCAGGCCCCCCGCCCGTCGGCCCCCCGCCCGTCGGCCCCCCGCCGCTCGGCCCCCCGCCCGACGTCACGCGGGCACCGGTCCGTCGGCGAGCAGCCGGCGGAGCTGGACGGCATACAGGAGGGCGGACACCCAGTACAGGACGGTCCCCCACCAGGCGAAGCCCCAGCCGATCGGCTCGGCGGCCCGCGCCACGGCGCCGTCCCCGTCGGCGAGCAGGAGGAGGGGGAAGGCGTAGAGGAGGTTGAACGTCGCCGCCTTGCCGACGAAGTGGACCGGCAGGCCGAGCCAGCCGTGCCGCTTGGCGACCAGCACCACTCCGGCCATGAACGCCTCCCGCGCGAAGAGCACGGCGACCAGCCACCACGGGATGATCTCGCGCCAGGCGAGCCCCAGCAGGGTGGTCACGATGTAGAGCCGATCGGCCACCGGGTCGAGCAGCTCGCCGACGCGGGAGGTGAGCCCGTAGTGCCGGGCGATCTTGCCGTCGAGGTAGTCGGTGACGCCGGAGAGCGCGAGCACCGTCAGGGCCAGCCCGTCGCGGCGGGTCAGGATCGCCCAGAGGAAGACCGGCACGCCCAGCAGGCGCAGCAGCGACAGGGCGTTGGGGAGGGTGAGAACGCGGTCCGACGCTCCGCGCTCCTGGACTCCCGCCATGGCCGACAGCCTAGGTGGCCCGCGCATAGGGTTCCGGCATGGCTGCCCCGATCCTCGGCGCGTCCGCCGCCGAGCTGCGCCGCGACCGCACCAGCGTGAAGTGGCGGCTGTACCCGGCGGACGTCCTGCCGCTGTGGGTCGCCGAGATGGACGCCGCCCCCTGCCCGCCCGTGGTCACCGCCGTGGAGGCCGCGATGCGCCGGGGGGACACCGGCTACGAGCTCGGCGGCGCCTACGTCGCCGCCACGACCCGGTATGCCGTGGACAGCTGGGGCTGGGAGGTCGACCCCGGGGCGTGCCGCGTGGTCGCGGACGTGATGATCGGGGTGTCCGAGCTGCTGCGCCTGGTCACCGACCCGGGGGCGGCGGTGGTGGTGTCCCCGCCGTGCTACGACTCCTTCTTCGGCTTCGTCGAGGCGATCGGCCGCCGGGTGGTCCAGGCGCCGCTCACCGCCTCGGGCCGGCTCGACCCCACGTCGCTGGAGGTGGCGTTCCGCGAGGTGTCAGCGGCGGGCGGGCGGGCGGCATACCTGCTCTGCAACCCGCAGAACCCGACCGGGGCCGTGCACACCCCCGAGGAGCTGGCGACGCTCGCCGCCCTGGCCGAGGCGCACGGGGTGCGGGTGGTCTCGGACGAGATCCACGCGCCGCTGGTGCACGCGGAGGCGACCTTCACGCCCTACCTGACCGTCCCCGGGGCGGAGCGTGGCTTCGCGGTGTTCTCGCCGTCGAAGGGCTGGAACCTGGCCGGGCTCAAGGCCGCCGTGGCCGTTGCCGGGCCGGGCGCCGTCGACGACCTGCGCCGGCTGCACGAGGTGCACGGCCACGGCGCCAGCCACGTCGCGGCGATCGCCCACACCGCCGCGCTGGACGACGGCCGGGAGTGGCTGGCCCAGCTCCTGCACGAGCTGGACGATAACCGGCGGCTGCTGGCCGCCCTGCTCGAGGAGCGGCTGCCCGCGGTGCGGTACCGGCCCGGTGAGGCGACCTACCTGGCCTGGCTGGACTGCCGCGGGCTGGGCCTCGGGGACGACCCCGCGAGGGTCCTCCTCCAGCGCGGGCGGGTGGCGCTGTCACCGGGGCGGCGCTACGGCGCGCCGGGGAGCGGCTTCGCGCGCCTGAACCTCGCCGCCTCGCGGGAGGTCATCGAGGAGGCCGTGGACCGGATGGTCGGCGCTCTCTGAGCTGCGGCGCCGTCCGGCCCCCCGCGCCGCCGAGGGTGCCGAGGTCGGCGACGAGCGTCACCTACCGCGGCCGGATCTGCCCGAAGGGCGGACGCCTGCTCCGGCGCGTGGCTACCGTGGTCGGCACCCGACCACGGGAGGGGGTGGTGGCCATGCGCGAGCAGCAGGTCTTCGGGGACGGTGCCGGGGTGAGCCGGCGGACCGTCGTGCGGGCGGCCGGCGGCGGGAGCGGTCTGTGGCTCCTCGGGGCGGTGGGCGGGCGAGCGTATGCCGTCGAGGCCCCGCAGGCGCCGTCCGGCACCGCGGACGCCGAGGCGCCGGCCCGGCTGGACGCCGGCTCGGTGCCGAAGTTCGTCGCCCCCCTCGCGGTGCCGCCCGTCATGCCCCGGACCGGCCGGGTGCGGCTCCCCGGCGGAGCGGAGGGTGACCTCTACGAGGTGTCGGTGCGCCAGCTCACCGCCCAGGTGCTGCCACCCGGTATGCCGGCCACGACGGTGTGGGGGTACGGCCCGCTCGACCCGCCACCTCCGGGGGCCGAGCGCGGGCCCGGGCGCGAGTGGGTCGGGCACGGCGCGCCCAGCGCCATCATCGAGACCGTCGCCGGGCGCCCGGTCCGGGTGCGCTGGGTCAACGAGCTCGTCGACGCCGACGGGCGGTTCCTCCCCCACCTGCTGCCCGTGGACCAGACCCTGCACTGGGCCAACCCGCCGGGCGGCGAGGACGGCCGGGACGGCTGTCCCACCTTCGCGCAGACCCCCGGCCCCTACCGCGGGCCGGTGCCGGTCGTGACGCACCTGCACGGAGCCGTGGGTGTCGGGGAGGAGTCCGACGGCTACCCCGAGGCGTGGTACCTCCCCGAGGCCCGTGACCTGCCCCCCGGCCACGCCCGCGTCGGCACCTGGTTCGACCGCTTCGCCGAACGGGCCCACGAGGAGCACGGGGTCGGGTGGGGCCCCGGGCACGTCACCTACCACTACCCCAACGACCAGCGGGCGGGCACCAACTGGTTCCACGACCACACCCTGGGCATGACCAGGGCGACCGTGTATGCCGGCCCGGCCGGCTTCTGGCTGGTCCGGGGCGGCCCCGGCGGGGACGACGCCGTCCTGGACTCCCGGACGGGACGCCCGGCGGTCCTCCCCGGCCCAGCGCCGCGCGAGGGGGACCCGTTCCCGTCGCGCACGGCATACCGGGAGGTGTCCCTCGCCATCGCGGACCGGGCCTTCCACGAGGACGGCAGCCTTTTCTACCCCGACACCCGGGCCCACTTCGACGGGGTGACCGGCCCGTACCTACCCGAGGGGGACGTGCCACCGATCTGGAACCCGGAGTTCTTCGGCGACGTCATGGTGGTCAACGGACGGGCGTGGCCGGTGCACGAGGTGGAGCAGCGGCGCTACCGCTTCCGGGTGCTCAACGGCTGCAACTCGCGCACCCTCGACCTCGACTTCGGCGGGGTGCCGGGGGTGTCGGTGTGGCAGGTCGGCACGGAGGGCGGCTTCCTCGCGGCGGCCGTCGACGTCACGGCAGGTCGCGGCAACCGGCTGCTGCTGGCGCCGGCCGAGCGGGTGGACCTCGTCGTCGACTTCGCCGACGTCCCGCTCGGGCGGTGGGCGCTGCGCAACGTCGGGCCGGACGGGCCGTTCAGCGGCGAGGTGCCCGAGGACGAGGTGGCCGACCCGCGGACGACGGGGCAGGTGCTGGCCTGGCGCGTGGTCCCCCGGCAGGGCCACGACCGGACCACGCCGCCACGGCACCTGGTCCTGCCGGCGCTCGGCGCTCCGGGCACCGGTGGAGCGCGCGTCCGCCGGCTCGCCCTGCTCGAGCGGATGTCCGAGAGCGCGGAGGGCGAGGAGGCGCCGGTGGCGGCGCTGCTCGGGACCATCGGCCCCGACGGGCGTCCCACGCCCCGGCGGTGGATGGACGAGGTCACCGAGGACCCGGTGGCGGGACAGCCGGAGGTCTGGGAGATCCACAACCTCACCGCCGACGCGCACCCGATCCACGTGCACACGGTGATGTTCCGAATCCTCGACCGGCGGCCGCTGGAGGTGGACGAGGACGACGGCCGCGTCCAGCAGTCCGGACCACCGCGCCCGCCGGAGCCGGGCGAGCAGGGGTGGAAGGACACCGTCGTGGCGTATCCGGAGGAGGTGACGCGGCTGGCGGTGCGGTTCGGCGAGCCGGGACGCTTCGTGTGGCACTGCCACGTCCTCGAGCACGAGGACAACGAGATGATGCGCCCGCTGCAGGTTCGCCGGGCGTGAAGGCGCGCCGCCGGTGCGCCGCGCCGGGCGTCACCGTCGGTCCGGGTCCCCCAGCGTGAGGGGGCTCTGTTTCATGTGTGAACACCTCCTTTCCGCGTTCCGACGCTACGCCGGATGCCGTTGCCCGGCCGTCGCCGCCGTCACCGCCTACCTCCGCGCCCAGGACGCCGGTATGCCGTGAGCTCACCGCCGCAACGGCGGCCCCTCGTGAGCGGGGCGCGAAGGCGGCTTGCGAGCCGCGTTGACACTCGCGAGCCTGTTTGAACGGGCTTGCGAGTGTGGAGGAGGCTCGCGAGCGTCGTTGGTTGGTCCCCGCGACCCGCACGTCATCCCCCACGGTCACGAACAACGGCGGCCGCGGTGGTGGCCCGTGACCTCCCCGCTGGCTTCTGCCATACGCTCGACTGGTCGAGTCCGCTGGGGAGGGGAGCGCCGATGGCCGACCCGCTGGTGCAGACCAAGCTCCTCCCGCCCAGGCCGCGCCAGCAGGTCGTCCTGCGCCCCCGCTTGGCCGATCTGCTGCTTCGCGGCTCGCAGGGCCCGGTCACGCTGGTCTCGGCCCCCGCGGGGTTCGGCAAGACGACACTGCTGACCTCGTGGTTCGCCGGTGCCCCCTCCACGCCTGGCGCCGAGCATCTGCTCGCCTGGGTGTCACTGGACGAGCGTGACCGCGAGGCCACGTCGTTCTGGACGTACGTGCTCCTGGCCCTCGACCGGGCCCTCCCGGGTTCTGGTGCAGCAGCGCTCACTCTCCTTCGGTCTGGGCAGGCGCCGGTGGAGACGGTGCTCGCCGGCGTGGTGAACGAGCTGAGCGTGCATCCGGGTGAGGTCACGGTCGTCCTCGACGACTACCACCTCGCTGACGGTGTCGAGGTCGCGGCCGGGATGACCTTCCTCGTCGACCACCTGCCGCCGCAGCTTCGGCTCGTCATCGGCACCCGGGCCGATCCGGCGCTGCCGCTCTCGCGGCTGAGGGCTGGCGGGGCGCTGGTGGAGGTTCGCGCGACCGACCTTCGCTTCACGGGTGAGGAGGTGTCCAGCTACCTCAACGACCTCAACGGCCTTGACCTCACCAGCGCCGACCTCACGGCGCTCGAGGCCCGCACCGAGGGGTGGGTCGCCGCCCTCCAGCTGGCGGCGCTCTCGCTGCGCGACCGCGATGGCCGCGATGACCGCACCGCCTTCATCGCCGGGTTCGCTGGTGAGGACCGGTTCGTCGTCGACTACCTCGTCGACGAGGTCCTCGGTCGGCAGCCCGACGACGTACGCCGTTTCCTGCTCGACACCTCGATCCTCGATCGGCTCAGCGGGTCGCTGTGCGACACGGTCAGCCCCCCGCCGGAGCGCGCCGGCGGCCGGAGTGGCAGCGCGACGCTCAGGGCCCTGGACAGGGCGAACCTCTTCCTCGTCCCGCTCGACGGCCACCGGACGTGGTACCGCTACCACCACCTCTTCGGAGACGTCCTGCACGCGCACCTCCTCGAGGAACGACCGGGTGAGGTCTCGGACCTGCATCGCCGAGCCGCCGATTGGTACGCCGAAGCAGGGCAGACCGAGGCAGCGGTCGGGCACGCGCTGGCCGGCGGGGACGCGCAGCGGGCCGCCGACCTCGTCGAGGTGACCTTCCGGACGCTGGGTCGTCAGCGGCGCGACCACCTCTTGCGCCGATGGGCCCACGAGCTGCCCGCGGACGTCGTGCGCGACCGCCCGGTGCTCGCGATCGCGCTCATCGGAGGCCTGATGGCCAGCAACGAGTTCGAGGGCGTCGACCTGCGCCTCGATCACGTCGAGCACCTGCTGACGAAGCCGGGCACGGACCTGGTGGTCGTCGACCGCGACGAGCTCCCTCGCATGCCCGCGGCCGTCGAGATGTACCGAGCCGCACTCGCGCTCGTCGGTGGCGACCCTGCCGGTGCCATCACGCGGGCAACGCACGCCATCGAGGCGGCAGCCGACGGTGACGACCTGGTCACCGGTGCCGCCGCAGCGCTGTCCGGTCTGGCGTCCTGGACCACCGGAGACCTCGGCTCGGCTCACGCCAGCTACACCATCTCCCTCCCGGCGCTGACCCGCGCCGGGCACATCACGGACGTGCTGGGCTGTTCGATCGCGATGGCCGACATGGAGCTCAGGCTGGGCCGGCTGCGCCACGCGGAACGCACCTTCAGCCAGGCCCTCGAACTCGCGGAGGCGACTGCTCCGGCCGGCTCGAGTGTCATGCGGGGCACCGCCGACATGCTCGTCGGCCTGGGCCGGATGGCTTGGTACCGCAACGACCTGGCCAAGGCGGCCGACTACCTGCGCCGCTCCGACGATCTCGGGGAGGGCGCCTCCCTCGCGCAGAACCCGTACCGGTGGCGCGTGGGGATGGCGCACCTGCGGGCGGCCGAGGGCGACTGGTCGGCTGCACTGGACCTGCTCGACGAAGCCGAGCGGGTCTACGTCGGCGACTACTCACCGAACGTCCAACCGATCCACGCGACCCGGGCCCGCGCGCTCGCGGCTCGAGGCGACGTGACCGAGGCACTCACCTGGGCGCGCCGACACGGGGTCGCGGCAGGCGACGAGCTGTCGTACCTGCATGAGTACGAGCACACGACCCTCGCCCGAGTCCTGCTGGCGCAGCACGCTGTCACCGGTTCCCCGCAGACGCTGCAGGACGCTGCGGCCCTCCTGGACCGCCTGCTGGCCGCGGCCGAGGCCGGTGGGCGCTTGGGCACGGTGATCGAGCTCGAGGTGCTCCGGGCCGTCGCCCACCACGCGGGCGGCGCACGGGACGAGTCGCTCGAGGCCCTCAGGCACGCCGTTGAGCTCGCTGAGCCGGACGGCTGGGTCCGGGTCTTCGTCGACGCGGTCCCCGTCCTGACCGATCTGCTGCGCGAGCTCGCGGCGAGCCGGCCGGAGTCGGGCTACCTGCGGGAACTGCTCGCAGCGGTGACCACGGCCGGCAGCGCCGCCACCGAGCCACCCGGTGGGTCGGGCCCGGGAACGGCACCGGCAGCGGGACCGGGGGTGGGGCTCGTGGACCGGTTGAGCGACCGCGAGCTGGATGTGCTGCGGCTCCTTGCCTCAGATCTCGACGGTCCGGCCATCGCGCGCCAGCTGATCGTGTCCCTGAACACGGTTCGAACGCACACCAAGCACATCTACACCAAGCTCGGCGTCAACAGCCGGCGCGCGGCCGTCAGCAGGGCACACCAGCTGGGCCTCCTGTCCCGCTCGGGGACCCGCTGAGCATCACCACGTCGGTCACCTCTTCTGGTGACGTCAGGTCACCCTCTCGGCTTCTAGGTTCCAGTCCTCCCGCGGCACGCGTCGCGGACCAACCAGGGACAGGAACCGGACATGACCATCACCCCCACCACCCTCACCAGGGCGGCCGGCGTCGCCGCCGCTGCGGCCGGACTGGTCTTCATCGGCGTCCAGATCAACCACCCGCACCTCGACGCCACCTCCATCACCACGACCGAGATGGCCGTCCGCAGCTCCCTGAAGGTGCTGATGGCCGCACTGGCCCTGGTCGGAATCACCGGCATGTACCTGCACCAGGTCAGGCAGATCGGCGTGCTCGGCCTGATCGGGTACCTGCTGTTCGCTGCCAACTACCTCGTCATCATGAGCGTGAGCGTCGTCGCCGTGTCCGTCCTGCCCTCCATCGCGCAGAGCAACCCCTCCTACGTCGACGACGTCCTGTCCGTGGCCTCCGGCGGCCGTGCCACCGGGGACATCGGCCTGCTGCAGGTCGTGAACGCCGTCGGGGGCGCCCTCTTCCTCACCGGCGGGCTCGTCTTCGGCATCGCGCTGTACCGGGCCCGTGTCCTGGCCCGCTGGGCAGCCGCGCTCCTCGCCGTCGGCGGGGTCGTCACCGCCGCGCTCACCGTGATGCCGGACGCCTTCTACCGGCTGCTGGCATTCCCGAACAGCATCGCCTTGATCGCCCTGGGCCACTCACTCTGGGTCAGCGCGCGCACCGACACCGCAGCACCGCCGACCACGGTCGACACCCCGCTCCTCACCCCGGCCGGTGCCAGGTGACCCCGCGCACCGGGCAGTGGGTGCCGGTCGCCCTCATCGCGCTCGCCGCGATTCCGGTCCTTGCCGGCACCATCCGTCTCATCGAGATCCTCGGCGGGCCAGACCTCCTCCCGACCGACCCTCGCTTCGCGGCCGCACCGGCCCCCGTCGTCGTACACGTCGTAGCAGCCATCGGCTACGTCCTCCTCGGCGCGTTCCAGTTCTCCGTCGGCATCCGCCGACGTCACCCGGGGTGGCATCGCGGGAGCGGAGCGGTCCTGGTCGCACTCGGCCTCGCCGTCGCGTTCTCGGCGCTCTGGATGACGCTGCTGTTGCCCCGCAAGGACGGCACCGGTGACCTGCTCCACCTCTTCCGCCTGCTCTTCGGGTCGGGTATGGCCATCAGCGTCATCCTCGGCCTCGCCGCCATCCGGCGACGGGACCTCGCCCGGCACCGCGCCTGGATGATCCGGGCCTACGCCCTCGCACTCGGCGCCGGCACCCAGGCGCTCACGGTGGGGTTCGGCGAGGCCCTGTTCGGTGCCGGTGTCGTCCGCACGGACCTGATGATGGGAGCCGGCTGGGCCGTCAACCTCGCCGTCGCGGAATGGGTCATCCGCCGCCCCTCCCGACGGCCCGAGCGCAGCTCTCGCACCCGCGAAGCCCTGGCCGGTTCGCGATGAGCACCCGACCCACACCGCACCAGACCGGCGACTACGAGCTCCGCATCGACGGGCACCTCGACGGGCGCTGGTCGGCCTGGTTCGGCGGCCTGACCCTCACCCACGCCGACGACGGGACCACCACCCTGCGCGGCCGCGTGACCGACCAGGCCGAGCTTCACGGCCTGCTCGCCAAGGTGCGCGACCTCGGCGCCACCCTCCTGTCGGTCAGGACCGTCGACGCCGACGCCGACGCCCACACCGACGCTGCACGCGGCCGGGGGTTCGCCATCGAAACACGCTCCACTCCGCCTACCGCATCGGTCCACGCGCCATCCGGGTCGACCCTGAGGACGTCGACCGCCCAATGGTGCGCATTCCCACAGCCCGAAGCTGACGGCGTCCTCGCGGCGCTGGCTGCACCGGTCAGGACGCGCCGTTCAGCCGGCGGACCACGTACTGGTTCAGGCTCAAGTGCTCCTCGGCGGCTTCGCTGGCCAGCTTGCGGTGCAGCTGTTCGCCGACCCGAAGGTTGAACTTGCCCGAGTAGCTGCGCGACGAGATGGGTTCGGGCACGAGTTCGCCGCTGGCCGACAGGTCCTCGACCACCTCGGCGATCGCATGACGAAGGCCACGCAAGGCGTCCTCCTGGGTGCCGGCGAGCCAGGACATCGACGGGAACTCCAGGCAGGTGGCGATGTACTCGTCGTCCTCGACGGACCAGGTGACCCGGTAGGTATACCGGGTGATGTCGACACGGGTGGCGCTCATGTCGTTCCCTCCTTCGTGTCGATTGCGGCGAGGACCTGCCTGACTTGGTAGGGCTTGGCCCTTCCGTGGTCGTTTCTGGATGTTGACCCGCGGGTCGCCTGGCCACGGCACGGTTGATGGTACTGCTGGCAGTACCATCAACAAGTCCCTCGGCCCGATGACAGCCATCGACTGAGCGACGTGACACTGGGAGCAGCCTCGAGGTGCCGAGCAAGCGGGCCGCCATCTGTGCTCGCCGGGTGCGACGCCCGGCGGAGCCTGGGCGGCTGAGCCCCATTCGCATCTCAAGTCATGAGACCACGCGTGTCACGCAGACAGCTGTCCGGTGGCGGCTGACGAGGCGACGATCGTGTTTCCCCAGTTCAGCGGGGTGGCGCTGCCCGCTAGCTGGCCTGACATCCCCCGCGGAGCCCGGCCTCGCGTCGGCGATGGCCCAACGGTTCCGTGTTGCACGTATGTTGCACGAAACGCCGTGTTCAAGACCTCACAGGTCCGACCTGCACAAGCAACGGTCGGGCTGACAGGATTTGAACCTGCGGCCCCTTGACCCCCAGGTCGGCGAGCCGCTGGTGGCGTGCGGCGCTCCTCGTGTTCGGTCGCCGGTCGAGGCGCACCGCCGTGCATGGAGTGCACAGCGTTGGGGGCAGATTGGGGGCGGGTAGCCCGCCCGCCCAGGGAGAGCCACCGACCCGTAGCGGAGCCTGGGAGCCGGCCGGAGTGGTCGGGTCAAGGGTGGCCGGAGGCCATCGCGTAGCGACGCGCAGCGCCCTTGAGGCGGCCCGGAGGCCGGTGGACAGTGGAGCGCAGGGCCGGCGGCTCGGAGGCCGGTGGGCAGTGGAGCGCAGGGCCGGCGGCTCGGAGGCGCGCTGCGTCGTCAGGCGATTCTCGCAGAGTCGCGGATCGAGAGGCCGGGGTGCGGTGGGGTGCGCGGAGGCCGCCAGGCCGGAGCGCGGGGCCCCATCGCGGGCCCCCGGCCGGCGCGGCGCGCTGCGCCGCTCTTGATCTCGTAGAGGTGGATCCAGCAGAGCACGCGACCCGCGGCATGAGCGGTAAGCCCCTGATGGCGGCCCTGACCTAGGCCGGAGCGGCAATAGGGGGTGTCGACTGCAGCTGGCCGCGGCGTGACGGTTCTGAAACGGCCCGCTCGGGCGCGGCGACAATTCGGCCATGGCGACACGCAGCGAAGCCGGGTCAGCCACCGGTGAGGCCTCCGGCTTCGAGCAGGTACTGGACGTATCCGATGGTGGGGGATGCTGAGGGGGTGAGGATGGCGACGGATATCCGGCGTGACGGGATGACGGCGAGGACGGTGCGGTAGCCGGGGACGTCGCCCTCGTGGCCGTAACCGTCGATGTTGGACCTGTACGCCACCCCGTGGGTGAAGTCCGCCGTGCCGAGCCCGTACCCGTCCCCGTCGCCGAAGTCCGTCATCTGCGCCACGGTCTCGGGGCGGAGCAGCTGGGCGCCGTACAGGAGATATCCCCAGCGGGCGACGGTCTGGGCGTCCCCAGCAACCCCGCCGGCTGCCGCCAACGCGCTGACGAACGACCGGAACGGCAGGTACTGCTGGTTCTTCGGCGGGCGGGGGATCTCGTCGGCGGCGGGTCTCGCAAGCGGTGGGGCGAGGCGCTGCGCATCCTGCATGGCGAGGCGGTCGAGGCCCTGCGGGTCCCAGAGGTCCCGGCGAAGCGCGGTGGCGAGGTCGACCCTCGCCGCCTTCTCCGCGATGAGGCCGAGCAGCAGGTAGTTGACGTTGTTGTAGTCGAACTCCGCTCCGGGCTGATCGAGAGGGGCCGGGACGGAGGCCAGGACGCGCTGCGGCGACCAGTGCTCGTCCGGCGTGCTCATGACCTTCGCGCCGACCGGGTCGGGGGCCTGGGGAACGCCGGAGCGGTGCGCCAGCAGCTGGCGCACCGTCACCCCGTTGGACACCTGCGGCACCCGCACGAACCGGGCGGCCGGCGCGTCCAGGTCGAGCTCCCCGCGCTCGGCGAGGAGCATGACCTCCGCGGCAGTGAAGGTCTTGCTGATGCTGGCCAGCGCCATGCCGGAGCCCGGCTCGAGCCGGGTCCCGGCCCCGTCCACGCCGGCGGCGCCAGCCCACGTGCCCTCCGGTGTCACCACGGCAGCCGTGACACCCGAGAAGAACGTCGCGTCGACCCACCGCTGGACCTCCCGCTGCAGCCGCGCCGCCGTGGCATCCGGAAGACGCCCAGACACCGGAGGCGGCCAGCGACCATCGAGGACCGCACTGGACGTGACGGGCACCGGCGTAGGGTCGCCGCGGCCCTCGCCCCCACCGCCGAACAGCGAGCAGCCGGCGACCACCGCACACAGCAGCAGCGCAGCAACCCGGCGCGTCGCTGCCCCGACCCGAGCCGCCGAGTATCCGCAGCGGTTTGTCGAACCGTTCACCCGCCCCCCCTTTGCTGCCCTGACCCGAGTGTCCTCGGTCCTGCACGG
>DASQFD010000129.1:0-15506 GCA_035633255.1 Dermatophilaceae bacterium | reverse complement strand
CGGACCCCTGCCCCCCGGACCTATACCTCCCGGCCCGCCACCGCGCGCCGCGCGTCCCGACGGCTTCTGGGACGACCTGCGCGCCCTGGGCGTGTTCCGTGACCCCCACCGGCAGTGGTTCGGCGGCGTCTGCGCGGGGCTGGCCGGCCGGTGGGGCGTGGACCCACTGCTCATCCGTGCCGCCGCGGTCGTCCTCACCTTCGTCGGCGGCCTGGGCATCATCCTCTACCTCCTCGCGTGGCTGTTCCTGCCCGACACCCGCGGCCGGATCCTGGCCCAGGACGTCGGTCGCGGTGACACCGTCGCCGGCGTCCTCGTGGCGGTGCTCGCCGTGCTGGTCGTCGGCGCGCTGCTCGTCGACCGCGGCCCGCTGCGGGTGCTCTGGTGGCTCCTCCCGCTGGCCCTCGTGCTGTGGCTCGTGCTGCGCAGCCGCCGTGACCCCACCCCCCTCATCCCGCCGACACCAGGAGACACCCCCATGAGCACGACACCCGCCGGTTCACCGTGGTCGCCCCCCGCGGCCTCCCCCGACAGCGGTGAGACCGGGCACCCGACCACCGCCGGGTATGCCGGGCCGCCCCCCGGTGCCGCGACGGCCGCCGGCCCGTCCGCCGGCTCCCCGGCGCCGCCCCCGGGCGGCAGCCCCCAGGGCACCTCGCCCCAGGACCCCTCCGCCTACGCCGCGCAGGCCTACCTCCGGCAGCCGGTCCCCCCGGCGCCCTACGGGTCGGCGCCCTACGGGTCGGCGCCCTACGGGTCCACGCCCCACGGGTCGGCGCGGCCGATCGCCCCACTGCAGGCGCCGCCGCCGCCCCGCCCCCGCCGACGCTCGGCCAGCGGGTGGTTCGGGCTCGTGGCGTTCGGCCTGGCCGTGCTCGGCTTCGGCACGGGCTACGCGCTGGACGGACCGACCGGCTTCCCCGGCCCCGCCGGCCTGCTGGGAGTGGTCGTGGCCCTCGCGGCCGTGGCCCTGCTGACCCTCGCGATCGGCCTCACCGGACGTCGGGCTTGGCTGCCCGCCACGATCACCTGGGTCCTCTGCGGCGCCGCCCTGCTCGGCGCCGTCGGCACCGGCGTGTCCCGCTCGGCGGGGCCCGGTGAGACGGTCAGCTGGCGGCCGACCACCGTCCAGGGGCAGGCCGACTTCCGCCTCAGCGCCGGCGAGGGAACCCTGGACCTCACCGCCCTGGACCTCAGCACGGCGACGCCCACCGACCCGGTCGCCATCGACCTCAGTGTCGGGGCCGGGCAGGTGACCATCGTCCTGCCCACCGGGATGGACGCGACCGTCGACGCCCAGGTGGGTCTCGGCTCGATCCAACGCGTTCCCGGGACCGGACCGGGAGCCGACCAGCCGCTCACCCAGGGTGGGGTGGGCCAGCGGACGACCCTGACCTTCGGGGACGGTCCTCCCACCGTCCGCATCCATGCCGCGCTCGGCGCCGGCGAGCTCGTCCTGAAGGAGATCTGAGATGTCCACCACCGCACCCACCGGTCCCACCGACCCCCAGCCCTCCGCGGCCCCCACTGCGCCCACGGAGACGACCAGTCTCAGCGACACGACCAGTCCCGACACCACCAGTCCCAGTGGCACGACTCGCCCCATCGACACCACCAGTCCCACCGGCGCGCAGAGTCCCGAGCCCCCGGCCGCACCCAGGGGCCCGGCCCCGCTGACCGTCTTCTCGGGCCTGGTGGGGCTGCTCGTGGCGCTCGGCGCGTTCCTCGTGGCGACGTTGACCGTCGACGTGGACTGGGGCCGTCTCGGCCCCGGGCTGGTCATCGGTGTCGGGGCCGTCATCGTCCTCCTCGGCCTGCTCGGCATCCGCGCCGACCGCCGGTCCTGACGACGTGCGACGCGGCCGTCCTCAGGGGCCCGGGACCGTGACCCCGGCCGCGCCGAGCGCCTCGGGCACCGAGGTGGCGAGGGGCATCGCGCCCAGGTCCTCCTCCCGAGCCCACCGGGCGTCCGACGTGGAGCCGTCCACGTCGTGGACCACCGGGTAGGTCGGCTCGCCGCACCACGCGGTGCAGAAGATCCGGACCGCATGGAAGTCCTCCACGCGCCCCCGCGGGGACCGGCCCACCCAGCGCGCGGTCAGCACCGTGAGCAGCCGGGGCGCCTCGATGACCTGTCCGGTCTCCTCGGACACCTCGCGCCGCACCGCGGCGAGGGGGTCCTCCCGCGGCTCCACGCCCCCGCCGGGCAGGTTCCACCGTCCGGCGGCGTTGGTCCGCGAGGACAGCTCGGTGAGCAGCACTCCGCGCACCGAGCGGACCACGGCGTACGCCGCGACCCGCTGGTGCGCCAGCGCCGCGGCAACCTGCTTCTCGGTCAGCCCCACGTCCCGCCGCACGGCCGGCAGGGAGGACCCGTCCGTCGCCGCCGTCGGCGCCCCCACCGCGGGAGCCGGCACGACGGCATACCCGAGCTCGAGGCGACCCGCCCCCGGGCGGTGGGCCCGGACGACCTGCCCGGCCCAGCCCCGTGCGGCCAGCTCGGCCGCGGGGTCGGCCCCGTGGGCCAGCGCGAAGCGGAACCGCTCCGCGCCGCCGGCGTGCCCGGTGACGGTGATCACGGCAGCCGGCCGGGGGTGAGCGCCCGGTGGTACTCGGCCAGGGTCTCGGCCACCACCTCCGGCCAGGCCTGGGCCGGCGGCGTGGTGCGGTTGTGCTCGGCGAGCCGGTGCCGCACGGGCGCGTCGAGGACGAGCCGCGCGAGCGCCAGGGCCAGACCCTCGTCGTCGTCCGCCAGCAGGCCGCCGACCCCGTCGGTGACGAAGTCCTCGACGCCCGTGCCGCGCCGCGCCACCACCGGAAGCCCCGCGGTGCGTGCCTCGAGGGCCGCGATGCCGAACGCCTCGAGCCGGGCCGTGCTCAGGTAGGCGTCGGCGCCGTGGTGCAGGGAGGCCAGGTCGGTGCGCGACACCCGGCCGGGAAGGGCGACCCAGTCCATGCCGTGGCGCGCGGCGTAGCGGCGCAGCACGGGGCGCTGCGGCCCGTCTCCCACGACCGTCGCGGCCAGCGGGACCCGGCCGTCGACGAGCTCGGCCGTCCGCCGCAGGACGCGCAGCACGGCGAGCGGGCGCTTGCGGCGCGCCAGCCGCAGGGCGCTCACGACGTGGACCGGCCGGGAGCCGGCGGCGGCGCCCGGGTGCGGCCCCGGGGGCGGGGAGGGGGGCGGGAAGGGGGGCGGGGAGGGGCCACGGGGCGGGGAGGGGTCGGCTCCGGCCGGTCGCGCCCACGTCCCCACGTCGATGCCGTTGCCCAGCACGGACACCGGCACGCCGGCGAGCGCCTCCACCCGCTCCGCCGCCATCGCGGACACGGCGCTCAGGGCGGCGCCGCGCCCGGCCCACCGACGGGCATGCCCCAGCGCCCGCAGGACCGGGGCCGACCGCTCGATCACACAGTGCCAGGTCACGGCGGTCGGCAGGCCCAGGTCGAGGGCGACCCCCACGAGGTCGGTCGCGAACGGGCTGACCACCCCCATGTGCGCGTGCGCGACGTCGAAACGACCCTCCTCGAGCAGCTGGCGCACCGCCGGCGGCGCCAGGGGGTTCACCGGCACGCCGAAGGGCAGGGGCAGGGCGAGCCGGTGCACCGTGGTGCCCCGGTCGTCGAGGCCGGTCCCGCTCCGCCAGCCGGCGGCCGCGGTCGCCGTGACCACCTCGACGTCGTGGCCGGCCGCACGCAGGTGAACGGCGAGGTCGGCCACCTGGACCTCGATGCCGCCGAGGCGGGGGAGGTAGCAGTCCGACAACAGGGCCACCCTCACGAGGCGACAGCCTGCCATGGGCGAGGATGGCTCCCGATGACGAGGACCCTCGTGGCCTTCCACGCCCACCCCGACGACGAGGCGCTGCTCACGGCGGGCACGATGGCGCGCGCCGCGGCGGAGGGTCACCGGGTCGTGCTCGTCCTCGCCACCGACGGGGGGGTCGGGCTGGCCGCCGCCGACTTCCGGGCCGGGGCCGGCCTGGGCGCGGTCCGGCTCGACGAGGCGAGGGCGAGCGCGAGCGCCCTCGGCGTGAGCCGGGTGGAGTGGCTCGGGTACGCCGACAGCGGCAGTGGCGCCGAGCTGCTGCCCGACCCCCCGGGCCGGGTGCGCCTCTGCCGCGCGCGGCCCGAGGAGGCGGCGGAGCGGCTCGCGGCGGTGCTGCGGACCGAACGAGCCGACGTGCTCCTCGGCTACGACGCCGCCGGGGGCTACGGCCACCGCGACCACGTGCGCGTGCACGAGGTGGGGGCGCGGGCGGTCGCCATCGCGGGTACCCCGCTGCTTCTCGAGGCCACGGCGCCCCGGGACACGCTGGCCCGGGGGGTTCGGCTCGCGGCCCGGCTCGGCCGCTTCCCCGACGACTTCGACCCCACGACGTTCGAGCGGGCCTACACGGCCCGCGCCGACATCACCCACCGCATCGACGTCCGCCGGTATGCCGGCGCCAAGCGGGCCGCGATGCGCGCCCACGCGTCCCAGGCCACCGCGGACGGCGGCGCGGACCGCACGCTGAGGGCCTTCCTGGGGGTGCCACGACCGCTCTTCGACCTAGTCTTCGGCCGGGAGTGGTTCCGCGACCCGGCCCTTCCGACCGGGGCACCCGTTCGCCGGGACGTCTTCGAGGGCCTGCCGTGACCGCGCCGGGCTCGGAGCCGGGAGAGGCGCGGGACGTCGCGCAGCCGGAGCGAGCCCGGAGGGCGGCGGGCGAGGTGACCGGCGCCCCCGGCTCCGGCGGCCACGACGGGCCCGGCCCCAGCGCAGGGAGCCACACCGCAGAGAGCCACACCGCAGAGAGCCACACGGCAGAGCACCACCCGGCGCAGCGCAGGGCCGCCCGCACGCCCTGGGGCCGCGCCCGACGGGCGGTGGAGGTGGTGGTGGGCCTCGGCCTCGCCGTCGTGCTCATCGTCTGGGGCGTGCCCTACTTCGCCAAGACCACCTGGGGTGCGATCGGCGACGTGCTCGGCACCGTGCCCCTGCAGTCGGTGCTGTTCTTCCAGGCGCTGATGCTCTCCGGGCTGTGGTGCTACACCTTCACCATCACCGGCTCACTGCCCGGCATCAGCCACGTCCGCGCGCTCATCGTCAACCTGTGCGGATCCTCGGTCAGCAACCTCCTGCCCGGTGGCGGCGCGGCCGGGCTGGTCGTGACCTACGCCATCTGCCGGTCCTGGGGCTTCTCGAACCGCGCCACCTCCACCTCCGTCATCGTCACCGGCGTCTGGAACGTCCTGGCGCGCATCGCCCTGCCCGTCATCGCCATCGTCGTCCTGTGGTGGGGGAACACCGGCCTGCCGACTGCCCTGACCGACGCCGCCACGGCCGGCGGCCTGACCGGACTCCTCGTGCTCGCCGCCTTCGTCGCGATGCTCGCCAGTGAGCGGGCCGCCCAGGCGATCGGCAGCGGGCTGGACCGGGCGCTGGCGCCCCTGCTCCGACGTCGCGGGCGCGAGCGCACGATGAGCGTCGAGGCGGTGGTGCGCGACCTCCGTGGCCGGATCGGCCACGTGGTGAGTGCGGGCTGGCTCCGGATGACGCTGGGCATGGTCGGCTTCTTCGGGCTGTACTACGCGCTCTTCGTGTCGATCCTGCGCACGACCGGGGTCCAGCAGGACCTCGGGGTCCTCTTCGCCGCCTTCGCCATCGGCCGGCTGCTCACCGCCGTCGGGGTCACCCCCGGCGGCGTCGGGGTGACCGAGACGGCCACCGTGGCGGCCCTGGTCGCCTGGGGCTCCCCGCCGGCCCCCGCGGCGGCCGGGGTGATCCTCTTCTCGGTGTTCACCCACCTCATGGAGGTGCCGCTGGGCGGCATCGGCTGGCTGGCGTGGACGTTCAGCACCAAGGCCCAGCCGCCGCCCGAGGGCTCCGAGCACCCGGTCGCGTGACCGGGTGCTCGGAGCCCCTCAGCGCGGCGTCCCGGGCGGCACCAGCATCCGCCACGGCGCGGGCAGGTCGGCGTCGGTCACCGGCGTCCACCCCCGTGCGTAGTCAGGGGTGGCCTGCCCCCCGCGCAGGACCAGGGCGACCCGCTCGGTGCTGCTCACCGCGTCCAGGTCGGCCAGGGTGAACCGCTCGTCGCCGGGGCGCCCGAGACGCACGCTGTCGCACGAGGCGAGGTAGGCGATGGGTGCCGACGTCGGACCGAGCAGCGTGCACGGCGGCGTGACCCCCGCGCGCGCGACGCCGTCCGCCACGGCCGCCCACTTGGCCCGCGCCTGCTCCTCGGTGGTGCGGACGGCCTCCAGCCAGCGCGTCTGCACGACGACGTGCCCGAGCAACAGGGCGGCCACGAGCGCGGCGGGCAGCAGTCGCACCCGACCCCGCGGAGCCACCAGCCAGGTCAGGGCCGAGGCCGCCGGAAGCGCCAACAGGGCGTAGGCGCTCAGGAGGAACCGCGGGGCGCCGTAGCCGACGAGCAACAGGTAGGGCACCGCCACGACGGCGCCGGTCACCGCGGGGAGCAGGACCGCAGCCTGCCGGTCGCGCAGCGGCCCGCGCAGGGCGAGCACGACCGCGAGCGCCACCAGCGCCGCGCCGACCCCCCAGAGCAGCACGCCCTCCCACGGGACCGGCTGCTCGGAGCGGACGCAGGGACGGCACAGCAGCGGCCCGTCCAGGGAGCGGAGCTGGTAGTCGGGGACGAAGCGCTCCCCGGTCGACTGGGCGCGGAGGGCGGCGCGCACCCGCTCCGGCACCGAGCCGTAGCGCAGCTGTGCCTCGACCAGCCACGGCACCGCCCCGAGGGCCGCACCCGCGGCGACCGGCCCCAGCAGGGCCAGCCAGCGGCGCCGCCACGCCGGCACCAGCCCCACGGCGAGCGCGAGGGCCCCGACCAGCGGCACGAGGTCCCCGGGCCGGATGAGCGTCGCACCGGCCACCGACCCGCCGATGACCCAGGGCAGGTGCCGGGAGCGCTCACCTCGGGCCACCCGCAGGAGCGCGCCGGTCACCGCCACACCGGCGAGCGCGACCAGCACGTTCGGCATCAGCGTCGGCCCGTAGAAGATCGTCGTCCACAGGGTCGTGAGCAGCAGGGCCGCGAGCGGCACCGCCCGTCCGGGCAGCACCCGCAGCCACACGGCATACGCGAGGTAGGCGGCGACCGCCGAGAGCAGCGCGAACCATACGCGCAGCGCCACCGGAGAGGCGGTCAGCTCCGAGACCGGCCACGCGAGCCAGGCGGTCCCACGGGCCCGTGGGGCGGTGAAGAGGAGCGCGGGTCGGCGCGGGTCGGTCTGGCTGGCGTAGATGGACTCGTCCCAGCCCAGCGGGAGGCCGGCGACGAAGACCACCTGGTCGAGCAGGAACGCGCCGGACACCAGAGCAAGCAGCCCACGGGGCGACAGCAGCGCGGCGAGGACCCGTGGCATGGGTAGATCCTGTCACCGGCAGACCGACCGGCGGGGCGCCGCGCCCCGCTCAGGACACGAGTCGGCGCACCTGCCTGCTGCGTGCCTGCTCCGCCGTGCGGTCGTCCAGCGGCTCCGGCTCGAACGGCCGGCCGGTCGCCACCTCCACCGCCCGCCCGATGAGCGCGTCGGCGAAGGCCGGGTTGGCGGGCAGCAGGGGGCCGTGCAGGTAGGTCCCGAAGACGTGGTTCGTGCGCGCCCCCTCGGTGCGGTCCTCGCCGTTGTTGCCGTGTCCGACGACCACCTCCCCGAAGGGGGCCTGCCCCGGCCCGAGGACCGTGGCACCGGAGTGGTTCTCGTACCCCACCACGTCCCCGTATGCCGTCCGCAGCACCACCGGACCGATCATCCGGGTCGCGTTGCCGCGGGTCGTGACGTCGAGGATCCCGAGCCCGGGCAGGCTCTCACCGCCGACGGTGACGAAGGCGTTGCCGAAGAGCTGGTACATCCCGCAGATCATGAGCATCGGGACCCCGGCGCCGGCGAGCTCGTGCAGCCGGCCCCCCACCGCCTCCAGGTCCGCCTCGACCCGGGCCTGCCCCGAGTCCTGACCACCGCCCCCCACGACCAGGTGCGCCCGCTCGGGGAAGGGCGCCCCGGGGTGGTGCTGGGAGACGACGGGGACGTAGCCGTGGCGGCGGACCCGGGCGGCGAGGCAGCGGGTGTTGCCCAGGTCGCCGTAGATGCTCATCTCGCGGGGGTAGAGGTGGACGAGGTGCACCACCCCCTTGCCCTCCTGCCCGTGCGCGGGGACCAGCCCGGAGCGGGCCGGCTCACCGAGGATGGCGACGTCCCGGTCGCCGGCGTTCGGACCGGACGGCCCCGGCGGACCCGGCGGCAGCGGCCCCGCCGGCCCCAGCGGCCCCGGCTGCGGTGTCGTCACGACGCCTCCTCGCCGATGTCGGGCAGGTCGTGGCGCGCGGCGAGGGTCCGCCGCAGCGCCATCATGGCGGTGTAGGTGCAGAAGACGCGCACCGGCTCCCCGGGGTGGGCGGCGAGGAAGCCGTCCAGCGCCCGGTCGAGGTCCGGCTCCACGGCGGCCACGGGGACGTCGTCGTACTCCAGCCGCAGCGCCATGTCGTAGGCGCGCACGCCGCTCGCCATCCCCACCCCGCGCTCGCGCAGGCTCTCGAAGGACACGTCGTAGAGCCAGGAGACGTCGCGCCCGTCGGCGTAGTTGTCGTTGATCGCGATCATCGTCGCGACGGGCGTGGTGCCGTAGGTGCCGAGCGCGACGGTGAAGCCGGCCGGGTTCTTCACCAGCACCAGCTCCAGCGGCCGGCCGTCGACGTCGACGACCTCCCCGCGCCCGAACGGCGGCCGGACCGCACGCAGCGCCGCCGCCGCCGCCGCGGGGTCGAACGCCGGGCCGAGCAGCAGGCGGGCGGTGGTCGCTGCGGCGGTCGCGTTGATCATCGCCGCGAACCCGCGCTGCTGCAGCTCCAGGGGGCCCACCGTCGCCGGGTCGTCCAGGGCGTGGCCGGCGCCGAAGAGGACCGCCAGGCTCCGGTCGTCCAGCGGACGGAGCAGCCCGTCGTCCGGCCCGGTCACCGGCGCCGTGAAGGCACCCTCGAAGCGGACGTCCTGCTCCATCAGCTCGGGCAGCCGGTGCGCGGCCGAGGAGTGCACGCCGAACCACCGCACCGTGACGCCGCCGGGCAGGCCGTCCCGGATCCGGGCGACGAAGGAGTCGTCGGCGTTGAGGACCACCCCGCGTGAGGTCTGGCCGGCCAGGGTGGCGAGCAGCCCGGCGGTGTGGTCGATCTCCGCGAAGCGGTCCAGCTGGTCCCGGGCGACGTTGAGGACCAGGGAGTGCGTGGGTGTCACCGCCGCGGTGAACCGCAGCGCGTGTGCCTCGTCCAGCTCGACGACCGCGAAGTCGGCGTCCAGCCGGCCGCCGAGGCGCACCTCCCCGAGCATCGAGGAGATCACCCCGCGCGTGAAGTTCGAGCCGGTCGGGTTGGTGAAGACCGCCTTGCCGTGCGCCCGCAGGATCGCGACGAGCATCTTGGTCGTCGTGGTCTTGCCGTTGGTGCCGCTGACGACGACCACGCCCTCGCGGACCTGCTCCAGCGCGTGGGCCAGGAAGCCGGGGTCGACCCGCTCCACGACCAGCCCCGGCAGGGCCGACCCGCCGCCTCGCAGGCGGGTGGCGGCCCGCGCCGCGCGGCCGGCGAGCACCGCGGCGCCGGTGCGCAGCACGCTCACTCCCACTCGATCGTGCCGGGCGGCTTGCTCGTGACGTCCAGGACGACGCGGTTGACCTCGCGCACCTCGTTGGTGATGCGCGTGGAGATCCGGGCCAGCACCTCGTAGGGCACGCGGGTCCAGTCCGCCGTCATGGCGTCCTCGGAGGACACCGGCCGGAGCACGACGGGGTGGCCGTAGGTCCGCCCGTCGCCCTGGACGCCCACGGACCGCACGTCGGCGAGGAGCACCACCGGGCACTGCCAGATCGACCGGTCCAGCCCCGCTGCGGTCAGCTCGTGGCGCGCGATGACGTCCGCGGCCCGCAGCACCTCGAGCCGTTCGGCGGTCACGGCGCCGACGATCCGGATGGCCAGCCCCGGCCCGGGGAAGGGCTGGCGCCAGACGATCCCGTCGGGCACCCCCAGCTCGAGGCCGACCTGGCGGACCTCGTCCTTGAAGAGCAGGCGCAGCGGCTCGATGAGGGTGAACTGCAGGTCCTCGGGCAGCCCGCCGACGTTGTGGTGGGACTTGATGTTCGCGGCGCCGGCACCGCCACCGGACTCCACGACGTCGGGGTAGAGCGTGCCCTGGACCAGGAACTCGACCGGGTGCCCGTCGCGCGCCCCCTCACCGACGACGTCCCGCGCCGCCTGCTCGAAGACCCGGATGAACTCGCGCCCGATGATCTTGCGCTTCTCCTCGGGGTCCGACACGCCGGCCAGCGCGGCGAGGAAGCGCTCGCGCGCGTCCACCACCACGAGGTCGACACCGGTCGCCGCGACGAAGTCCCCCTCGACCTGCTCGGCCTCGCCGGCCCGCAGCAGCCCGTGGTCGACGAACACGCAGGTGAGCTGGTCCCCGACGGCCCGCTGGACCAGCGCCGCCGCCACCGAGGAGTCGACGCCGCCGGACAGCGCGCAGAGCACGCGCCGGTCACCGACCGTCTCTCGCACCTGCGCGACGAGCTCCTCGACGACGTTGGCCGGTGTCCAGTCCCCACCGATCCCGGCGCCGCGGTGCAGGAAGTTCTCCAGCACCCGCTGGCCGAAGGTCGAGTGCATCACCTCGGGGTGCCACTGCACGCCGTAGAGCGCCCGCTCGTCGTCCTCGAACCCCGCGACGGGCGCCCCGGCGGTGGACGCGGTGACGGCCATCCCCTCCGGGGCGCTGGTGACCGAGTCGCCGTGGCTCATCCACACCGACTGCTCGACCGGCTGCCCGTGGAAGAGGGTGGAGGCGGTGTCCGTGACCGTCGCCTGGGTGTGGCCGTACTCCCCCAGGCCGGTGTGCGAGACCGTCCCGCCCAGCGCCTGGGCCATGGCCTGGAAGCCGTAGCACATGCCGAAGACGGGCACGCCGGCCTCCAGCAGCGCCGCGTCGAGCTCGGGCGCACCCTCGGCGTAGACCGAGGCGGGCCCGCCGGAGAGGATGATCGCCGCGGGGTCGCGGGCGAGCATCTCCCGCGCCGACATGGTGTGCGGGACGACCTCGCTGAAGACCCTCGCCTCCCGCACCCGCCGCGCGATGAGCTGGGCATACTGCGCGCCGAAGTCGACCACGAGCACGGGCCGGTCGGCGAGGGAGGGTCCCGCCGACGGACGGTCGGAGGTCTCGGTCACGGGGGTCAGGCTACTGTCGCGCCGGCTCGAGCCGGCCGCGGACCTCGCGCACGTAGCGCCGCTCGGCCCAGAACGGCAGGAGCGGCACGAATCCGGTGAGCATGATCAGGACCATCTTGGGCAGGCCCCAGCCCACCTTGAAGCCGAGGTTGGCGATGGAGAGGACGTAGAGGAAGTAGATGAGCCCGTGGACCGGGCTCCACCACTCCGAGGCGCCGCCCTTCCCGAAGCCGCCGTTGACCACGAGGATCCCGACGAGGACGAAGAGGGCGAGACCGGACAGCACGGCCATGACCGAGAAGATGGTCAGGGCCCTGCGGGTCGAGTCGACGTCGCGGATCTCAGTCACGCGTGACATTCTCGCCCGCCGGGACCGGTGTCCCGCGCCCGGGGTCCGCGCCCGTCGGCGGCCCCGTGCCGCCGTCGGGGTCCGGCCGGTGCCGGCTCTCGTCCCGCAGCGCCCGCCACCAGAGGAGGACGGCGAAGGCCGCGAACACCCACCACTGCACCGCGTATGCCGCGTTGCGCCAGTTCAGGCCCACGTCACCGCGCGGGGTGGGCACCGGGGTGAGCGCGCCCAGCGACGCCGGGTCCGCCGCCGGGGCCGCGGCCGTCGCCGCCGGCGCCTCGCGCTGGAGGAAGAGGAAGGCGTTGTAGAGCTCGCCCGGCCAGTCGTTGACGAGCAGGGAGACGTCCACCGAGCCGATCTGCCCCTCCGGCAGCGGCGGGCCGGAGACCGGCGACTCGCCGGGCGCGAGGCCACCCTCGAGCCGCACGCCGCCGGACGGGGGCGCTCCGGCCTGCTCCGGTCGCTCCACGAAACCCCGGAGCACCGGCAGCGTCGCGCCGGTCGCCTCCACGCGGAACGGCGTCACCACCCAGTAGCCCGGGCGCCCGCCGAGCCGGCGCTCGGGCACGAGGAGCTGGCCGGAGCCGGCATACGTGCCGGTGGCCGTGACCGGACGGGCGCTCCAGGCGTTGCGGAAGGTGGCGTGGGGCCGCAGCACCGTCTCCACGCCCACCGGCCGCTGCGCGGCCGACTCGGCGAGGGCCTCCCGGGTCGCCTTGTCCTGGGCCACGCCGAGCTGCCACCGCCCGAGGAGCACGAAGGCCACCGCGACGGCGAGGACGGCCCCGAGCAGCGCCAGCCAGCGCGGCGTCAGGGCTGTGCGCAACACCGGTTCAGGCTACGCGAGCCGGCCGGGCACCCCGGAGAGCCCCGCAGGACCATGGAGAGCCCCGGGAGCCTCGGTGGACCCCGCAGAACCCCGGGGAGCCCCCGGCGGGGACCCGGCCCGCCGGAAGCCCGACCGCCGGAAACTCGGTGGAGCGCCGCGGCGTGCGGGCCTAGCGTGGTCGGTCGTGACCGCCGCCGACTGGCCCTGGGCCGTGCGAGAGGGGGAGGAGCCGCCGCCGACCGGCGGCCGCCTCCTGCTCTGGCTCGCCTGGCGACAGCGCGGCTACCTCCTCTGGGGCTCGGTCTTCGGGGTGCTGTGGATGCTCCCGATCGCCCTGCTGCCGGCGGTCGTGGGCCGGGCCGTGGACGCCCTCGTCGACCGCGACGCGGACGCGCTGCTCCGGTGGGCGGCCGCCACCCTCGTCCTCGGCGTCGTCACGGCCGCCGCGGGCACCGTGCGGCACTGGTTCGCCGTGCACAGCTGGCTGGACGCGGCATACCGTTCCAGCCTGCTCGCGGACCGGGCGGTCCGCCGCGCCGGGCCGGCGCTCACCCGCGACCTGCCCGCCGGTGAGGTGATCACCTCCTTCGCGCGAGACATGAACCGCCTCGGCGCGGTCCTCGAGGTCGTCGCCCGGCTCACGGGTGCGGCCGCCAGCTACCTGCTCGTCGGGCTGCTGCTGCTCCAGGGGTCGGTCCTGCTGGGGGGGATCGTCCTCGCCGGCGGCCCGGTCGTGCTCGCCACGGTCGGGCTGCTGATGCGCCCGCTGCAGCGCCGGCAGGAGGTGCAGCGCACCGAGGCCGGCCGGCTCACCGCGCTCGGCGCCGACACGGTGGCCGGGCTGCGCGTGCTGCGCGGGATCGGCGGGGAGGACGCCTTCCTCACCCGGTATGCCGGCCAGTCCGGCCGGGTGCGCGACGCCGGCGTCCGCCTGGCCGGGCCGCAGGCGACGCTCGACGCGGCCCAGGTGCTGCTGCCGGGGCTGTTCGTGCTCCTCGTCACCGGGCTCGGTGCGCACCTGGCCCTGGCCGGTGACATCAGCCCCGGCGAGCTCGTGGCGTCCTACGGCTACGTCGCGTTCCTCAGCATCCCGCTGCGCACGGTGACCGAGTTCGCCGAGGAGCTGGCCTCGGCCCGGGTGGCGGCGGGGCGGGTGGTGCGGATCCTCGCCGAGCGCGGCGACCACCCGGCGGGTCCGCTCACCGCGCCGCTCCCCGGGGCGGGTCCCGGGCCGCTGACCGGGCCGCTCCCGGGGGCGTGTTTCGCGCCGCTCACCGGGCCGCTCACCGACCCGGCCTCCGGGGTGGTCGTCGCGCCGGGCCTGCTCACGGCGCTGGTCAGCGCCCGCCCCGAGGAGTCGGCGACGGTCGCCGAGCGGCTCGGGCGCACCACCCCCGGCCGGCACGGCGTGCGCTGGGGCGAGCACTGCCTGGACGACGTGCCGGTCGCGCAGGTCCGGGCACGAGTCGTCGTCTCCGAGGCCGAGCCGCACCTGTTCAGCGGTCCGGTGCGCCGTGAGCTGCTGCCGCCCGGCGCCGACCCGGTGGCCGCCGACGGCGCGCTGCGCACGGCCCTGGCGGTCGCGGACGCCGCGGACGCGGTCGACGCGGTGGACGGCGGTCTCGACGGCGAGCTGGAGGAGCGCGGCCGCTCGCTCTCGGGCGGCCAGCGCCAGCGCCTGGCGCTGGCCCGCACCCTGGTGCGCGACCCCGAGGTGCTCGTCCTGCTGGAGCCGACGAGCGCGGTGGACGCGCACACCGAGGCCCGGATCGCGCAGCGCCTGGTCCGCCACCGGGCCGGGCGCACCACCGTGGTGGTCACGGCGAGCCCGCTGCTCCTGGACCAGGCCGACGTCGTCGTGCTGCTCGCCGACGGGCGTGAGGTGGCGCGGGGACGCCACCGCGACCTGCTGCGGACCGCACCGGCATACCGGGCGGTCGTGACCCGGGGGGAGGACGCATGACGCCGGCGGCGGGCTCGACCGACCACGCCAGGCGCAGCCTGCCCATCGCGGCGCGGGCGACCGTCCTCGCCCACGTCCGGGTGCTGTTCCGGGAGCACCGCCGTGCGCTCGCGCTCCTCGTCGGGTGGCACGGTCTCGCGGCGCTCGTCGGGCTGGTGGCCCCCTGGGTGGTCGGGCAGGTCGTGGACGAGGTCGCGGGTGACCGCTCCACCGCACGCGTCGACGTGCTGCTCGCCGTGCTCGCCGCCGCGGTGGCCGGCCAGGGCGTCCTCACGTGGTTCGCCCGCAGGTCGGCGTTCGTCTTCGCCGAGGGCATCTTCGCGCGGCTGCGCGAGGACTTCATCGCCGACGCCGTGCGCCTGCCGCTGTCGACGGTGGAGCGGGCCGGCACCGGCGACCTGGTGGCGCGGACGACCAACGACGTCGAGGCGCTGGCTCGGGTGATCCGCTTCGGGGTCCCCGCGATCGTCGTCTCGGTGACCACGGTCCTCGCCACCGTCGTCGCCGCGGCGGTCACCGCGCCGCTGCCGGCGCTCGCGCTGGTGCTGCCGGCCGTCCTCCACCTGCCCGCCACGTGGTGGTACCTGCGGCGCGCCGGCAACGGCTACCTGTGGGAGCACGCCACCTACGCGCGGCTGAACGGCGTGGCGTCGGAGACCGTCGAGGGCGCCCGCACCGTGGAGGCCCTGTCGCTGCAGGACGCACGGCGGGAGCGCTTCGAGGAGGCGGTCGAGGAGTGCTACCGCGCCGAGCGCTACACCCTGGGCCTGCGGATGCGGTGGTACCCGTGCCTCGACCTCGGGTTCATCGCCCCGGTCGCGGGCGCGATCCTGTGGGGCGGGTGGCTGGCGTGGAACGGGCACACCACCATCGGGGCCGCCACTGCGGTCGTCCTCTACCTCCAGCTGATGCTCGACCCGCTCGGGGAGGTCGTCGACTGGCTGGACGAGATCCAGTTCGCCGGGACCTCGCTGGCCCGGATCCTCGGCGTGGCCGAGGTGCCGCCGGACCGGGCCGCGTCCGGCGAGCTGCCGCGCGGCGACGACATCTCGGTGCGGGGCGTGCGCTACGCCTACCGGGCCGGACGCGACGTCCTGCACGGCGTCGACCTCGACCTGCGGCCACGGGAGCGGCTCGCCGTCGTGG
>DASQFD010000128.1:0-7760 GCA_035633255.1 Dermatophilaceae bacterium | reverse complement strand
GGCCGCCGGCGACGTAGATGACCTGGCCGGAGACGAAGCCGGCCCCCTCCGAGCAGAAGAAGGAGATGGCCGCCGCGATGTCCTCCGGCTGGCCGACCCGCGCCACCGGGATGTTGGCCGCGGCGGCCTTGATCATCTGGTCGAAGGGCACGCCGATCCGCTCCGCCGTCGCCGCCGTCATCTCGGTCTGGATGAAGCCCGGCGCGACGCAGTTCGCCGTGACCCCGAAGCGCCCCAGCTCGATGGCGAGGGTCTTGGTGAAGCCCTGCAGCCCCGCCTTGGCCGCCGAGTAGTTGACCTGGCCGCGGTTGCCCTGCGCCGAGCTCGACGAGAGGTTGACGATCCGGCCGAAGCCGGCCTTGGTCATGTGCGCCTGGCACTCCTTGGTCATGAGGAACGCCCCCTTGAGGTGCACCGCGATGACCGCGTCCCAGTCGGTCTCGCTCATCTTGAAGATCAGGTTGTCGCGGATGATCCCCGCGTTGTTGACCAGCGCCGCGGGCGGTCCGAGCTCCTCCACCACGCGCGCCACCCCGGCGCTGACCTGCTCCGCGCTCGTGACGTCGACCCCCACGCCGAGGGCCCGCCCACCGGCCGCCCGGATCGACTCGGCCACGGCCTCACAGGCCCCCTCGTCGAGGTCCAGGACGGCGACGGCATACCCGTCCGCCGCCAGCCGCCGGGCGGTCTCGGCCCCGATCCCCCGCGCCGCTCCCGTGACGACCGCCACCCGTCCTGACGTTGCTGCCGTGCTGCTCACCGTTTGACCTCCGGTCGTTTTCGGTAGGTTGGATCCGCTCAGCACCCTACCGATCCCGGCCCCTCGGGGCTGCGACGCACGACACGCGGGGCCGAGGGCGTCCCCGGGCGGGGCCCCTCACGCCCCGCGCCCGCACTGACACGGAAGGCCCCGCATGGAGATCTGGCCCGGATCGGCATACCCCCTCGGGGCGACGTACGACGGGAGCGGCGTCAACTTCGCCCTCTTCTCCGAGATCGCGGAGGACGTCGAGCTCTGCCTCATCGACGACGACGGGGTGGAGAGCCGCATCGCCCTGCCGGAGGTCGACGGCTTCGTCTGGCACGGCTACCTCCCCAACGTCCAGCCCGGTCAGCGCTACGGCTACCGCGTGCACGGGCCGTACGACCCCGCCGAGGGCCACCGCTGCGACCCGAACAAGCTGCTGCTGGACCCCTACGCCAAGGCCATCGAGGGCCAGGTGGAGGACGACCAGGCGCTCTTCTCCTACGACTTCAACCACCCGGAGGAGCGCAACACCGAGGACTCCCTGGGCAAGACGATGCTCAGCATCGTCATCAACCCGTACTTCGACTGGGGCCACGACCGGCCGCCGCGGCACGAGTACCACGACACCGTCATCTACGAGGCCCACGTCAAGGGCCTGACGATGACCCACCCCGAGGTGCCCGAGGAGATCCGCGGCACGTACGCCGCCATCGGGCACCCGGCGATCATCGCCCACCTCACCGAGCTCGGCGTCAACGCCATCGAGCTGATGCCCGTGCACCAGTTCGTCAACGACACCTCCCTGCAGGCCAAGGGCCTGTTCAACTACTGGGGCTACAACACCATCGGCTTCCTCGCCCCGCACAACGGCTACGCGATCGGCCAGCGCGGCCAGCAGGTCAGCGAGTTCAAGGCCATGGTCAAGGCGCTGCACGAGGCCAACATCGAGGTCATCCTCGACGTCGTCTACAACCACACGGCCGAGGGCAACGAGAAGGGCCCGACCATCTGCTTCCGCGGCATCGACAACGCCGCGTACTACCGCCTCGTCGACGACGACCGGGCCCACTACTATGACACCACGGGCACCGGCAACAGCCTGCTCATGCGCAACCCGCACGTCCTGCAGCTGATCATGGACTCGCTGCGGTACTGGGCGTTCGACATGCACGTCGACGGTTTCCGCTTCGACCTCGCGGCGACCCTGGCCCGCCAGTTCCACGAGGTCGACAAGCTGTCCGCCTTCTTCGACATCATCCAGCAGGACCCGCTGATCTCCCAGGTCAAGCTGATCGCCGAGCCGTGGGACGTCGGTGACGGCGGCTACCAGGTCGGCGGCTTCCCGCCGCTGTGGACGGAGTGGAACGGGCGGTACCGCGACACCGTCCGCGACTTCTGGCGCGGCGAGCCGCGCACGCTCGGTGAGTTCGGCTCGCGCCTGACCGGCAGCAGCGACCTCTACGAGCACAGCGGCCGCAAGCCGATCGCCTCCATCAACTTCGTCACCGCCCACGACGGCTTCACCCTGCGCGACCTGGTCTCCTACAACGAGAAGCACAACGACGCCAACGGCGAGGACAACCACGACGGGGAGAGCCACAACCGGTCCTGGAACTGCGGCGCCGAGGGACCCACCGACGACCCGGAGGTGCAGGCGCTCCGCGCCCGCCAGCAGCGCAACTTCCTCACCACCCTCCTGCTCTCCCAGGGCGTGCCGATGATCACCCACGGTGACGAGCTGGGCCGTACCCAGTCCGGCAACAACAACGTCTACTGCCAGGACAACGAGCTGGCCTGGGTGGACTGGGACCTCGACGACATGCAGCAGGGGCTGCTCTCCTTCACCCGGGACATCGTCCGGCTCCGGCACGAGCACCCCGTCTTCCGCCGCCGCCGCTTCTTCGCCGGCAGCGCCGAGCACGGCGGTGAGTCCACCCTCGGTGACATCCACTGGCTCAAGCCCAGCGGCGAGGACATGAGCCAGGAGGACTGGAATCGGGGTGAGGCCCGCACGCTCGGGGTCTTCCTCAACGGCGCGGCCATCCCGGAGCCCGACGACCGCGGACAGCCGATCGTGGACGACGACTTCCTCATCCTCCTCAACGCCGCGCACGAGGAGTACACCTTCACCCTCCCGCCCAAGGACTGGGCCGACCGGTGGTACGTCGAGGTGGACACCGCGGCCGACGTCGTGGACGAGACCGAGCACCTTCCCGAGGCGCTGCTGCCCGTCGGCCCGCGGTCGGTGGTGGTGCTGAGGGGGCCGCGCCTGCCCCAGTCGCACAGCCCCGGTACGTCACCCAAGACACGGGCGTGAACGACCCGGCAGGTATGCCGGCCGGCTCCGTGGGTGCCCACCGTCCCGGCCCGGGCCGGCCGGTGCCCGTCTCGACCTACCGCCTGCAGGTGCACGGGGACTTCGGCTTCGACGACGCGGCGGAGCAGACGGCATACCTGGCCTCGCTCGGGGTGACCCACCTCTACCTCTCGCCGATCCTGCAACCCGCGCCCGGGTCCCGGCACGGGTACGACGTCGTGGACCACGGCCGGCTGAACGACGAGGCCGGCGGCCGCGCGGCGTTCGACCGGCTGGTCGCCGCCGCGCACGCGGCCGGGCTGGGGGTGGTCGTCGACGTGGTGCCCAACCACATGACGGTGCCGACGCCCACCCACCTCAACCGGGCGCTGTGGGACGTCCTGCGGCGAGGGCAGGAGTCGCCCTTCGCCTCCTGGTTCGACGTGGAGTGGCAGGCCGAGGGCGGCCGGCTGCTCATGCCGGTGCTGGGTGGCCCCCTGGCCTCGGTGCTCGGGGCCGGCGAGCTGAGCGTCGCCGGGGACGGCGGCGCCGACGGGGACGAGCCGGTGCTGCGCTACTACGACCACGAGTTCCCGCTGCGACCGGGCACGGAGGGTCTGCCGGTCGAGGAGGCTGTCGGCGCGCAGGCCTACCGGCTCTCCGACTGGCGCGAGGCGGCCACCGACCTGAACTACCGGCGGTTCTTCGACGTCACCACGCTCATCGCGGTGCAGGTCGAGGACCCCGCGGTCTTCGACGCCACCCACGCCCTGCTGCGCGAGCTGCACCGCGCCGGCGCCGTCGACGGGCTGCGCATCGACCACCCGGACGGCCTGGCCGACCCGGGCGGCTACCTGGCCCGGCTCGCCGAAGTGACCGGCGGCGCCTGGGTGGTGGCGGAGAAGATCCTCGAGGGCGAGGAGGAGCTGCCCGCGTCCTGGCGGTGCGCCGGCACGACCGGCTACGACGCGCTGCTGCGCGTGCAGCAGGTGCTCACCGACGCCCGCGGCGTCGCCACCCTCGACCGGCTCTGGGCCGAGCGGGCCCCCGGCGAGGAGGACCTCGACACGGTGGTCACGACCGCCAAGCAGCTCGTCGTCGAGCGGGTCCAGGGTGCGGAGGTCAACCGCCTGCTCCGGCTCGTCGAGCGGCTCGGGGCGCGGGCGGACCCCGAGGCGGTCCGCCGCGCGCTGCTGGCGCTGCTCGTGGGCATGGACCGCTACCGCGCCTACCTGGTGCCGGGCAGCGACCCGGACCCCGACCAGCTGGCGGTGCTCGAGTCGGCCCGGGAGCGGGCCGCCGACCTCCTCGACCGCGCCGACCACCAGGCGCTCGCCGAGGTGACCGCCCTCGTGCGGGGCGAGGGCGCCGCTACCGACGACGGCCGGCCGCCCGCAGTGCCCGCCGGCGGCGAGCGGTCCGACGTGCAGCGCGAGCTCATGGTGCGCTTCCAGCAGACGTGTGGCCCGGTCATGGCCAAGGGCATCGAGGACACCGCGTTCTACCGCTGGTTCCGCCTCGCCGGCGCCAACGAGGTCGGCGGCGACCCGGCGCACCTCGCCATCGACGCCGCCGACTTCCACGACCACGCCGCGAGCCGGCTCGCGAGCTGGCCGACCACGCTGACGACCCTCACCACGCACGACACCAAGCGGGCCGAGGACGTCCGGGCCCGCCTCGCCGCCCTGGCCGAGCGAGCCGACGACTGGGCCGACTGGGTGCCCGAGGCGGAACGGCTGGTCGCCGGGGCCCGGGGCAGCCGCGTGGACCGCCCCACCGAGTACCTCCTGTGGCAGACCCTCGTCGGCGCGTGGCCGCTCACCGACGCGCGCCTGGCGGAGTACCTCCTCAAGGCGGTCCGCGAGGCCAAGCTGCACACGGCCTGGGTGGACGGCGACCCGGCATACGAGGACGAGGTCGTGGCACTCGGCCGCGCCGCCCTCGGGGACCCGGCGGTCGCGGCGCACGTGGAGCGGTGGCTGGCCGCCACGTCGGCCTCCGCCCGCGCCTTCACCCTGGGCCAGAAGCTGCTCCAGCTGACGATGCCGGGCGTGGCCGACGTCTACCAGGGCACCGAGCTGACGTTGCTCGCCCTGGTCGACCCCGACAACCGGCGCCCCGTCGACTACGGCGACCGGGCCGCGCGGCTGGCCCGGCTGGACGCCGGCGCCGGGCCCGCCGACCTCGACGACGAGAAGCTGCTCGTCACCTCGCGGGCGCTCCGTCTGCGCCGCGACCACCCGCAGTGGTTCGTCGGGGAGCAGGCGACGTATGCCGGCGTGCCGAGCGACAGCCCGCACGCCGTCGCCCTCGCCCGCGGCGACGGCTCCGGGCCGGCCGTGCTCGCCGTGGCGACGCGGGCGGCGACCACGCTCGCCGAGGCCGGCGGCTGGGGCGAGACCGCGCTGGGGGTGCCCGCCGGCCGCTGGCGCGACCTCCTGACGGGCGCGGAGGTCGCCTCGGGGCCCGGCGGCTGCCGCCTCGGCGACCTGCTGGCCGCCCTGCCCGTCGCGCTGCTGGTGAGGACGTCGTGACCGCGCTGCGGGTCTGGGCCCCGGATGCGTCGTCCGTCGAGGTCGAGCTCGGCCCGCCGGGGGAGGCCGACCGGCGCCGGGAGCCGATGGCGCCCGGCGAGGGGGGCTGGTGGCGCTGGGAGGGCGAGCCGCCCGCGGACGGGCCGCTCGACTACGCCTTCCTCCTCGACGGCGAGGGACCCGCCCTGCCCGACCCGCGTAGCGCCTGGCAGCCGCACGGCGTCGACGGCCCCAGCCGGTGGTTCGACCCGAGCGCACACCCGTGGTGCGACGGCGACTGGCGCGGGACCCGCGGCGGCGCGGGCCTGCTCGGCGGCCTCGTCTACGAGCTGCACGTCGGCACGTTCACCGAGGCGGGCACCTTCGACGCCGCCGCCCAGCGGCTCGACCACCTCGTCGAGCTCGGCGTGGACCTCGTCGAGGTGCTGCCGGTGGCCGCGTTCCCCGGGCGGTGGGGCTGGGGGTACGACGGGGTCGACCTGTATGCCGTCCATGACGGCTACGACGGCTACGACGGCTCCGGCGGCCCGGCCGCCCTCGCCCGCTTCGTCGACGCCTGCCACGCCCGCGGCCTCGGGGTCTGCCTCGACGTCGTCTACAACCACGTCGGGCCGGCGGGGAACTACCTCGGCCGGTTCGGGCCCTACTTCACCCGGACCCACCCGACGCCGTGGGGGCCGGCGGTCAACTACGACGCCGAGGGCTCGGCCGAGGTGCGCCGCTTCGCGGTCGAGAACGCGCTGCGCTGGCTGCGCGACTTCCACGTCGACGCGCTGCGCCTCGACGCCGTGCACGCCATCGTCGACACCTCGCCACGCCACCTGCTGGCGGAGCTGTCCGACGAGGTCGCCGCGCTCTCCGCCGAGCTCGGCCGCCCGCTCGACCTGGTCGCCGAGAGCGACCTCAACGACACGGCGATGGTGACGCCGACCGCGGCCGGCGGGCGCGGGATGACGGCGCAGTGGGCCGACGACGTCCACCACGCGCTCCACGTCACGCTCAGCGGTGAGACCCAGGGCTACTACGAGGACTTCGCCGGGCGCTGCCGGTCGCTGCCCGACGGCGGGCCGCTCGCGGTGCTCCGCAAGGTGCTCGGCCGGGGCTTCCTGCACGACGGCACCTGGTCCAGCTTCCGCGGCGAGGTGTGGGGCGCGCCGGTGGACCCCGAGCGGCTCGACGCCCGGCGACTGGTCACCTACCTGCAGACGCACGACCAGGTCGGCAACCGGATGGCCGGGGACCGGTTCGGCCAGCTCGCCGGCGCCGCGCGTCAGGCCGCCGGCGCGGCGGTCTACCTCCTCGGACCCGGGACGCCGATGGTGTTCATGGGGGAGGAGTGGGACGCCTCCACCCCGTGGCAGTTCTTCACCTCCTTCCCCGACCCCGAGCTCGCCGAGGCGGTCCGCACCGGCCGGCGCGCGGAGTTCGCCGCGCACGGCTGGAGCGAGGACGACGTGCCGGACCCGCAGGACCCGGCGACCCGCGGGCGGAGCGTGCTGCGCTGGGACGAGGTCACCGGGGAGCGGCACTCCCGGATGCACCACTGGTATGCCGCGCTCGTCCGCCTGCGGCGGGAGGCCGGCATCGGCGACGGGCCGACCCGGCTGGCGGACGTCGACGTCGCCCTCGACGAGGACGCGCAGTGGTTCGTCGTGCGCCATCGCGGTCTCGCCGTCGCGGTCAACCTCGCCGACGCCGAGCAGGCGCTGCCCGTCACGGGCGGCGACGTCGTCCTCGAGTGGGGCGCGCCCGCGGCCACGGTCGAGGACGGCCGCATCGCGCTGCCGGCCGGTGCCGTGGCGGTGCTGCGGGTGCCCTGATCGCCCTGGGCCGGCGCGGCCAGTCCGGGAGCCAAGCCGGCAGCCAAGCCGGCAGCCAAGCCGGCAGCCAAGCCGGGCCCGTATCTTTGCTGCCAATAGGCAGCTTCGTCACCGGCACCGTGGTGACGAACTTGCCTATTGGCAGGATAGGGCTATTCATCTGACCGGACTATCGTGCTTGGAATCTCGCGCCACGGGCGGTCGGCGAGTGGGCGGTCCAAGCTCGGTGGGTGGCCTCGCCGGGTCGGCGGTCGTGGCGTGAGGCGCTTGGGCTTGGGGTCGGCGACCAGGTCGCGGTAGCGCACGGGTGCGTGTGTGACGGCGAGCTGCAGGACGCGGTAGAAGAGCATGCCGCGGGCGCG
>DASQFD010000127.1:0-15703 GCA_035633255.1 Dermatophilaceae bacterium | reverse complement strand
GCGCGAGACCGAGGAGACGATGCAGCTCATCTTCCGGATCCGCGACGACGGTCTGGCCGTCGTCGTGATCGAGCACGACATGCGGTTCATCTTCGGCCTCTGCGACCGGGTGCTCTGCCTGGTCCGCGGCGCCCTGCTCGTGGAGGGCACCCCGACCGAGGTCCAGTCCGACCACCGGGTCATCGAGGCCTACATCGGCGGCGACGACGACGCCGACGACGACGGTGAGCGCGACGGTGAGAGCGCCGGTGGCGCGACGGCGCGGGGAGGCGAGGCGCCGCCCAGCAGCGGCATGCCCCCCCTCCCCACCGACCCGACCGATGCGGGGTCGAGCCAGTGAGCCCGATGCTGGAGGTCACGAACCTCGAGGTCGCCTACGGCAAGATCAAGGCGGTCAAGGGCATCACCTTCACCGTCGAGGAGGGTGAGGTCGTCACCCTGATCGGCACCAACGGCGCCGGCAAGACGACCACCCTGCGCACGATCTCCGGCCTGCTCCGGCCGAGCGCCGGCTCGCTGCGCTTCCAGGGCAAGGACCTCACGGCGGTCCCCGCCCACCAGATCGTCACCCTCGGTGTCGCCCACTCCCCCGAGGGCCGCAAGATCTTCCCCCGGCTCACCGTGGAGGAGAACCTCCTGCTCGGGGCCTTCTCGCGCAAGGACGCGACGATCAGGGACGACCTGGAGGCGGCATACGAGCTGTTCCCGATCCTGCGCGAGCGCAGCAAGCAGCCCGCGGGCACCTTCTCGGGCGGGGAGCAGCAGATGCTGGCGATGGGGCGGGCGATGATGAGCAAGCCCAAGCTGCTCATGCTGGACGAGCCGTCCATGGGGCTCTCGCCGCTGATGATGAAGCGGATCATGTCGACGGTCACCACCTTGCAGCAGCAGGGCACGACGATCCTGCTCGTCGAGCAGAACGCCCAGGCCGCACTCCGCCGGGCGACGAAGGGCTACGTGCTCGAGGTGGGCCGCATCGTCCTCACCGGCACCGGCCGGGAGCTGCTCGCCAGCGACGAGGTCCGCAAGGCCTACCTCGGCGAGGACTGAGGGAGCCGGGCCTCCGCCTCCGCGCGGGCGGCGCCGGGACGGCGCGGCCGAGCCCCAAGGAGCGAGAGCGCCAGGACCCCCGGTATGCCGTGGGCGCCGGTCAGGCGGTCAGGCGGACTTGCGCCGGCGACGGGTGGATGTGCGCGCCGTCCGCGCCAGCACCGGGGCGAGGTAGCGACCGGTGTGGCTGTCCTCCCGCGCCGCCACCTGCTCGGGTGTCCCCTCCGCGACGACGCGCCCGCCCCGGTTGCCACCCTCCGGGCCGAGGTCGACCACCCAGTCCGCGCTCTTGATGACGTCGAGGTTGTGCTCGATGACGAGGACCGTGTTGCCCTTGTCGACCAGCCCCTGCAGCACCCCGAGCAGCTTGCGGATGTCCTCGAAGTGCAGCCCCGTGGTGGGCTCGTCCAGGACGTAGATGGTCCGCCCCGACGACCGCTTCTGCAGCTCGCTCGCCAGCTTGACCCGCTGCGCCTCGCCACCGGAGAGGGTCGGCGCCGGCTGCCCGAGCCGGACGTAGCCCAGGCCGACCTCGACGAGGGTGTTCATGTGCCGGGCGATCGCCGGCACGGCGGCGAAGAACTCCGCTGCCTCCTCGATCGGCATGTCGAGCACCTCGGCGACGGTGCGGCCCTTGAAGTGCACCTCCAGGGTCTCCCGGTTGTACCGGGCGCCGTGGCACACCTCGCAGGGCACGTAGACGTCGGGGAGGAAGTTCATCTCGATCTTGATCGTGCCGTCGCCCGAGCACGCGTCGCAGCGTCCACCCTTGACGTTGAACGAGAAGCGCCCGGGCTGGTAGCCCCGGATCTTCGCCTCGGACGTCGTGGCGAAGAGCCTCCGGATGTGGTCGAAGACACCGGTGTAGGTCGCCGCGTTCGAGCGCGGGGTCCGCCCGATCGGGCTCTGGTCCACGTGGACCACCTTGTCCAGGTGCTCCAGCCCGGTGACCGACTTGTGGCGGCCGGGCACGTGGCGGGCGCCGTTGAGCCGGTTGGCCAGGACGTTGTAGAGGATGTCGTTGACCAGGGTCGACTTGCCCGAGCCCGACACCCCGCTGATGGCGACGAGGTTGCCGAGCGGGAAGGAGACCGTCACCCCGTCCAGGTTGTGCTCCCGGGCGCCGACGACGGTCACCGCCCGCCCGCGCTCCTGCGGTCGGCGCACCTCCGGCACCGGGATCTCCCTGCGCCCCGAGAGGTACTGCCCCGTGAGGGAGTCGGGGTGGGTCAGCAGGTCGGCCACGGAGCCGGAGTGGACCACCGAGCCGCCGTGCTCCCCCGCGCCCGGCCCGATGTCCACGACCCAGTCGGCGGTGCCGATCGTGTCCTCGTCGTGCTCGACGACGATGAGCGTGTTGCCCAGGTCGCGCAGCCGGGTCAGGGTCTCGATCAGCCGGTGGTTGTCGCGCTGGTGCAGCCCGATGCTGGGCTCGTCCAGGACGTAGAGGACCCCGACGAGCCCCGAGCCGATCTGGGTGGCGAGCCGGATCCGCTGGGCCTCCCCGCCGGAGAGGGTGGCCGCGGGCCGGTCCAGGCTGAGGTAGTCCAGCCCCACGTCGAGCAGGAAGCCGAGCCGGGCGTTGACCTCCTTGATCACCCGCTCGGCGATCTGCCGCTCGCGCTCGCTGAGCTCGACCGTGGCCACGAAGCGGGCCGACTCGTCCAGCGAGAGGGCGCAGACCTCGGCGATGCTCCGGCCCCCGACGAGGACGGCCAGCGACTCGGGCTTGAGCCGGGCCCCCCGGCACACCGGGCACGGGACCTCGCGCATGTAGCCCTCGAAGCGCTCCCGGCTCCACTCGGACTCGGTCTCCGCGTGCCGTCGCTTGACGAAGGGGATGGCCCCCTCGAAACCGGTGGAGTAGGAGCGCTCCCGCCCGTAGCGGTTGCGGTAGCGCACGTGCACCTTGTGGTCGCGCCCCTGGAGCACCGCGTCCCGGGCCCGCGCCGGCAGGGAGCGCCACGGCACGTCCATCGAGAACTTCAGGTCGTCCGCGAGGGCGGCCAGCACCCGCTGGAAGTAGTCGGCCGCCCCGCTGCCGCTGCCCCACGGTGCCACCGCGCCCTGCGCGAGCGACAGGTCGTCGTCGGGGACGACGAGGTCGGGGTCGACCTCGAGCTCGGTGCCGATGCCGGTGCACTCCGGGCAGGCACCGAACGGGCTGTTGAAGGAGAACGACCGCGGCTCGAGGTCGTCCATGGAGATCGCGTGGTCGTTCGGGCAGGCCATCCGCTCGGAGAAGCGACGTTCTCGCTCCGGGTCGGCGGCCTCCTTGTCCACGAACTCCACGACCAGCACCCCGCCCGCCAGCCCGAGGGCGGTCTCCACCGAGTCGGTGAGGCGGCGCTTGGCGGAGGCGTCGGTGCCCTTGGCCACCAGCCGGTCGACGACGACGTCGATGGTGTGCTTGACCTGCTTCTCCAGTGTGGGCGGCTCGGTGAGCGCCACCACCTCCCCGTCCACCCGGGCCCGGGCGAAGCCCTTGGACTGCAGCTCGGAGAAGAGGTCGACGTACTCCCCCTTGCGCGACCGGACGACCGGGGCGAGCACCTGGAAGCGGGTGCGCTCCGGCAGCTCGAGCAGCCGGTCGACGATCTGCTGCGGGCTCTGCCGGGTGATCGGCTCGCCGCAGGTCGGGCAGTGCGGCCGCCCGGCCCGCGCGTATAGCAGCCGAAGGTAGTCGTAGACCTCGGTGACCGTGCCGACGGTCGAGCGGGGGTTGCGGTTGGTCGACTTCTGGTCGATCGAGACCGCCGGGGACAGGCCCTCGATGAAGTCGACGTCGGGCTTGTCCATCTGCCCCAGGAACTGCCGGGCGTAGGCCGACAGCGACTCGACGTAGCGCCGCTGGCCCTCGGCGAAGATGGTGTCGAAGGCGAGGGAGGACTTGCCGGACCCCGAGAGCCCGGTGAACACCACGAGCGCGTCGCGCGGGATGTCGACCGAGATGTCCTTCAGGTTGTGCTCGCGGGCGCCGTGGACGACGAGCCGGTCGTGGCTCGCCGAACCGCGCGCCACCACGTCAGGGGTCCGGGCGGGGGTCACCCGAGCAATGCTAGGTCCGGGCACCGACAGCGCCGAATTCGCGCCGGAGCGGGCCCGCGACACGAGCACCGACGGGAGGCAGGCCCTGTGATGAGGGACACCGAGAAGGGGGAGGCCGACAGGATGGACCCGAGGAGGACGGACCCGGAGAGGACGGACCCGGTGAAGGGGGAGGAGGCCGACATGATGGACCCGGAGAGGACCGACCCCGAGACGACGGACCCGGAGAGGAGGGGTGGGACCGAGTCGGTGAGGGCCCCGGATGTCGGGGCCGCGGAGAACGGCTTCACCGCGGACGTGGCGCTGGGGGCCGGGGCGACCGCTGCGCTGGTCGAGACCGCCAGCCGGTTCCGGGACGCCGACCTGGCCGGGTGGTCGCTGTGCGACGGCTGGTCGCGCGGGCACGTGCTCGCTCACGTGTCCCGCAACGCCGACGCCCTCCTGCGGCTCGCGCGATGGGCGAGCACCGGGGTGCCGGAGGAGATGTACCCCGGCGGGGCGACGGCTCGGGACGCGGAGATCGAGGCCGGGGCGGCACGACCGGTGCGGGAGCATGTCGCCGACCTGCGCGCCACTGCCGACGAGCTCGGCCGGGCGTTCGACCGGCTCGCCGCCGCCTTCTCCACGGGCGGGCCGGCAGCCGCGGAGGTGGAGGGGCGTGGCGGCTACCGGATCAGCTCCGGAGGCCTTCCCTTCGTGCGGCTGCGCGAGGTGGTCTACCACCACGTCGACCTCGACGCCGGGTTCACCTTCGAGGACGTCCACCCCGACCTGCTGGGGCGCTTCCTGGACGACGCCGTGTCCCGCCTGGCTCTGGCCGGCAGACCGCCGGCCCTGGTGCTCGCGGCCGACGACGGGGGCCGCTGGACGGTCGGCGGTGCCGGCCCGGCTGCACCGTCACGGACGAGCCCGCCGCGCAGTGGTGACCCGGCCGGGGTGGTCTGCGGGTCCCGCGCGGGGCTCCTGATGTGGCTCGCCCGCCGACGGGAGGACGGCATCCGGTCCCAGAGGCCCGTCCCGTCACTCCCCCGCGGGGCGTGACCCCCGTCCGGCACGATGGGGGCCATGACCTACACCGGCACGGTGGCCCCCGGCGGGCCGAGCGACGTCCGGGAGCTGCCCCGGCTGGTCATCCGCAAGATGGCGGTGTCGGCGATGCACAACAACGTCTACCTGCTGACCTGCCGCGCCACCGGTGCACAGCTGCTCGTGGACGCCGCCGACGACGCCGGGCGGTGTCTCGCGCTCGTCGCCGAGGGCACCGGCCGGCTGGACTCACTGGTGACGACCCACTCGCACCGGGACCACGTCCGGGCGCTGGCAGCGGTGGTCTCCGCGACGGGGGCACGCACCTTCGCCGGTGCCGACGACGCCGACGTGCTGCCGGTGCGGCCGGACGTCCGCCTACGACAGGGGGACCGCATCCCGGTCGGCGAGGCGGTGCTCGACGTGGTCCACCTGCGCGGGCACACGCCCGGGTCGGTGGCGCTCGCCTACGACGACCCGGGGGGACACACCCACCTCCTCACCGGGGACTCCCTCTTCCCGGGAGGCGTGGGGAGCACGACGAACCCGGGCCAGAGCTTCGACGCGCTCATCGAGGACGTCAGCAGCCGGGTCTTCGACGTGTACGACGACGACACCTGGTTCTACCCCGGCCACGGGGCCGACTCGACCCTCGGCGCCGAGCGACCGCACCTGCGGGAGTGGCGGGAGCGGGGCTGGTGAGCCGGCCAGCGGAGGCGGCCGCGACGCGCCCGGGGGCGCCGGGGAGGACCCGATGAGGCCCTGGACCGAGCACGTCATGTGGTGGCACCTCTACCCGCTGGGGTTCACCGGAGCACCCCTGCAGCCGCGGGAGGTCGGCGCCGCCGACGCGGTGGTGCACCGCCTGGGCCAGGTCGAGGACTGGCTCGACCACGTGCTCCACCTGGGGCTCAACGGGATCATGCTGGGGCCGGTCTTCGCCTCCCGGACGCACGGCTACGACACCGTGGACCACTTCCGCATCGACCCTCGCCTCGGCGACGATCAAGACTTCGACCACCTCGTGGCCGCCTGCCGGGACCGAGGCATCCGGCTCCTCCTCGACGGTGTCTTCCACCACGTCAGCCGCGCCCACCCGGCGTTCCGGCCGCTCAAGGCCGACGGCCCGGCGGCCGGGACGGCGGAGATGTTCCGTGTCGACTGGCGCGGCTGGCGCGCCGGCGACCCCGTGCCCGCGGAGGTCTTCGAGGGACACGAGGCGCTGGTGGCGCTGAACCACGCCTCGCCGGCGGTGGAGGACCTCGTCACCCGCGTGATGCTCCACTGGCTGGACCGAGGGGCCGACGGCTGGCGCCTTGACGCCGCCTATGCCGTGCCGCCCACCTTCTGGGCCCGCGTCCTGCCGGCCGTGCGCCGCGCCCACCCGCAGGCTTGGTTCAGCGGGGAGGTGATCCACGGCCCCGCCGCCGACATCGTGGCCGCCTCGACCGTCGACTCGGTCACCCAGTACGAGCTGTGGCAGGGGATCTGGCACGGCATCGCCGACCGCAACCTCTTCGAGCTCGCCCATGCGCTCGAGCGCCACAACGAGCTGCTCTCGACGTTCGTCCCGTCCACCTTCGTCGGCAACCACGACGTGACGCGCATCGCCTCCAGCGTCGGCGTGCCCTTCGTCCCCCATGCGGTGGCCGTGCTGTTCGCCGTCGCCGGGGTGCCGAGTGTGTATGCCGGGGACGAGCTCGCCATGACGGGGGTGAAGGAGCACCGCTTCGGCGGTGACGACGAGGTGCGGCCGCGGTTCCCGGCCTACCCGCCCGACCCCGCCGAGCTGGCCCCCGCGGCGCACGCCGTCCTGCGGGCGCACGAGGAGCTGGTGGCGCTGCGCCGGCGGCGGCCGTGGTTGGTGCACGCCCACACCGACGTCGTGCACCTCGACAACACCGAGATCGTGCTGCGCACCGCCACCGGCGAGGGGGCCGTCGTCGTCGCGCTCAACCTCGCCCCGACGGCGACGCGGGTGCCGGCCGCCGGCGCGGGCACGCTGGTGTGCGGTGACGCCCGCCTGGAGGGCGGCACCGTCGAGCTGCCGCCACAGGGCTGGGCGGTGCTGGAGCAGCCGGCCGGTTGACCGCGCGCGGCACCGGCGGCGCCCTCCCCTAGCCTGTCCGGGTGCGCCGCGCCGAGACCGTCCCCGCACCGGTCCTGGTCCTCGGCGGGATCGTCTCCGTGCAGTTGGGGGGTGCGCTCGCGGCGACCCTGATCCCGAGGATCGGTGCGGGCGGCTCGGTGGTGATGCGCCTGCTCTTCGCCACCGTCATCCTGCTGGCCGTCGTCCGCCCCCGCTGGCGGGGGCACGACCGGGCGGCCCGGCTGACGGTGGTGGCCTTCGGCGTCGCACTCGGACTGATGAACTTCACCTTCTACGGCTCACTGGCCCACCTGCCGATCGGGGTCGCCGTCACGGTCGAGTTCGTCGGCCCGCTGACGCTGGCCGCGGTGCTGTCCCGCCGCTGGGTCGACGGCGTCGCGGTCGCCGCCGCGGCGCTCGGCGTCGTGCTGATCTCCGAGGCGTTCCGGGTGCCGCTCACCGAGCTGAGCTGGGTCGGGCTGGGACTGGCGGGGGCGGCGGGGGCCTGCTGGGCGGCATACATCGTCCTGAGCGGGCGTACCGGGGCCGCCTTCCCGAAGCTGGACGGGCTCGCCATCGCCATGGTGGTCGCCAGCGCGCTGGTCCTGCCGTTCGGGGCCGGCAGCGTCCGGGAGTGGGACGCCGGCATCGTGCTCATCGGCCTGGGCATCGCCGTGCTCTCCTCGGTGCTGCCCTACTCCCTCGAGCTGCTCGCGCTGCGCCGGCTGAGCGCCCGGGTCTTCGGCATCCTGCTCAGCCTCGAGCCGGCCTTCGCGGCGCTCGCGGGGCTGCTCGTCCTGGGCCAGCGGCTGCACCCCCAGCAGCTGGCCGGGATGGCCCTGGTCGTCGCCGCGTCCACCGCCGTGCTGGGGCTGGGCCGACGGGGGCCGGCGGTGACCGCCGACCACGCGCCCGGCTGAGCCCGCTCGACCGCCTCGCGGCTGAGCCCGCTCGCCCCGCGCCCGGCTGAGCCCGCTCGCCGACCAGGCCGGGGGCCACCCGTCAGGTGGCGCTGCCCGCGTCCGCCCGCGAGTCGCGGCGGGTCTTTGCCAGGCTCGCCACGGTCGTCACGCCCAGGATCACCACGATGGCCCCGAGCGAGACCGAGATGGGGATCTCGGGGACCGGGAGCCCCTCGCCGCCGTTGACGAACGGCAGCTCGTTCTCGTGCAGGGCGTGGAGGAACAGCTTGACCCCGATGAAGGCCAGCAGCACCGCCAGCCCGATGTTGAGGTAGACCAGCCGCCGCAGCAGCCCCCCGAGCAGGAAGTACAGCTGCCGCAGCCCCATGAGGGCGAAGAGGTTCGCCACCAGCACGATGTAGGGCTCGCGGGTCAGCCCGTAGATCGCCGGGATCGAGTCGAGCGCGAAGAGCAGGTCGGTGGTGCCCAGCGCCAGGATGACGAACAACATCGGGGTCGCCAGGCGCCGGCGGTTGACGCGCACGAACAGCTTGGTGTCGTGGTACTCCGGCGTCGCCGGGAAGCGCCGCTCCACCGCCTTCATCAGGCGGTTCTCCTCGAAGTCGTCGTCGTCGCTCTCCCCCTCCCGCGCGAGCCGGACCGCCGTGTAGACCAGGAACGCGCCGAAGAGGTAGAAGACCCAGGAGAAGTTGTTGATCGCGGCGGCTCCGAGCGCGATGAAGATCCCGCGCAGGATGATCGCGATGATGATGCCGACGAGCAGGGCGAACTGCTGCAGCCGCTCCGGGACGGCGAACCTCGCCATGATGAGCAGGAAGATGAAGAGGTTGTCGATCGACAGCGAGTACTCGGTGAGCCAGCCGGCGAAGAACTCCCCCGCGTACCTGCCGCCCGCGACCGCCCACAGGCCGAGGCCGAAGAGCACCGCCAGCCCGATGTAGAACCCCAGGAAGAGGGACACCTCGCGCGTCGAGGGCTTGTGCGGCCGCCGGGCGATGAGGACCACGTCGACGAGGAGGAAGAGGGCTGCGGTCCCGACCGTGGCGTACCAGACCCAGGCGGGGACGTCCATGCGGCTCGACGGTCCTTCCAGTCGGGTCTCCGCCCGGCGGCCGGGTATGCCGTCAGGAGCTCCCCATGTTCTCACGCGACGTAGGTCCTGCGGCGGCACCGCCCTAGGCTTTCGGGATGGTGAGCATGCTGACCGACCTGGCCCTCCTGAGCACCCTGCACCGGCAGGTCGTGGACGAGTCGGGTCGCGCTGACCTCCTCGAGATCACCGACCTCCTCGAGTCCTGCTGCCGGGCGCAGGACATCGACGCCGCGACCGAGCTGGTCTCGGGCCTCGACCCCGCCACGGTGGAGAGCATCGCCCGGCTGCTCACGGTGCGGCTGCACCTGACCAACCTCGCCGACGAGCGGCAGCGGGCGCGCTCCCTGCGGCGCGAGGACGGGGAGTTCGCCGGTGGGGTGGACACCGGCGACCTTCGGCCCGCCGTGGTCGAGGCCGGTCCCGACGCCCGGGCGCGCATCGAGCGGATGCGGATCCACCCGGTCCTCACGGCGCACCCGACCGAGGCACGGCGCCGGGCCGTGGCGTCCGCCCTGCGGCGCATCGCCGACCACCTCGACGTGCACGACGACCCGCCGACCGGGCCGTCCGAGCGCGCGCAGTCCCGCCGCGGCATGCTCGAGGACATCGACATCCTGGCGCGCACGTCGACCCTGCGCGTCACCCGGCCCACCCCGGCCGACGAGGTCAAGACCGTCCTCACCGTGGTGCGGCAGTCGCTCATCGAGGCGGTGCCCCGCTTCTACCGGTCGGTCGAGGCGGCGCTCGGCGACGCCGACCTGGACCAGCCGCCGCTGCCACCGATCGTGCGCTTCGGGTCGTGGGTCGGCGGGGACCGGGACGGCAACCCGTTCGTCACCGCGGAGGTGACCCGCGAGACCGTCGCCACGCACGCCGAGCAGGCGCTGCTCCTGCTGCACGAGGCCGTCGACACGGTCGCCCGGATGCTCACCGTCGACGAGGGCTCCACCCCACCGACGGCGGCCCTGCGCGACGCGCTCGACAACGACGCCGCGGCCTACCCCCGGCTGGTGAGCGAGATCCGCAAGGACTCGCCGCGGGAGCCACACCGCCAGAAGCTGCTCGTCGTCGCGGCCCGGCTCGACGCGACCCGCCGGGAGCTGGCCGGCCTGACCTACGGCGCGCCGGAGGAGGCGCTCGAGGACCTGTGCCTGGTGCAGGACTCGCTCGTGGCGGCCGGCGACGCCCGGGCCGCGCGCGGCGGGCTGCAGGACGTCGTCTGGCTGCTGCGGACCTTCGGCTTCCACCTCGCCGAGCTCGAGGTGCGCCAGCACTCCTCCGTGCACCGCGCCGCCCTCACCGAGCTCCTCGGCCTGCTCCCCCCGGCCGACCGCCCGGGCGACCCGGCGGCGGCGGCCCGCGACGCGGCATACCTGGACCGGCTCGCGGTGGACGGCTGGCCGGAGCTGTCCGCGTCCCCCGGCGACGCGGCCCGGGAGGTCCTGGACACGGTGCGGGTCATGGCGTGGCTGCAGTCGCGCTGGGGCCGGCGGTGCTGCGGGCGCTACATCGTCTCGTTCAGCCAGTCCGCGGCCGACCTGGTCGCGGTGCGAGCCCTCGCCCGGCTGGCGGTGGGAACCCGGCCGCTGGACCTCGACGTGGTGCCCCTCTTCGAGACCGGTGCCGACCTCGACGGCGCGGACCGCACCCTCGAGGACTGGATGGGGCTGCGGTCGACCGCGCAGTGGCTGCGGACGGTGGACCGCCAGGTCGAGGTGATGCTCGGCTACTCGGACTCGGCGAAGGACGTCGGACCGACGTCGGCGACGCTGGCGCTGCACCGCGCGCAGTTCGCGCTCGTCGCCTGGGCGGCGCGCCACGAGGTGACGCTGACCCTCTTCCACGGCCGCGGCGGGTCGCTCGGCCGCGGCGGTGGTCCGCTGCACCGGGCCATCGCGGCCCAGCCGAGCGGGTCGGTGGACGGCCGCTTCAAGGTCACCGAGCAGGGGGAGGTGATCTTCGCGAGGTACGCCGACGTCCGGATCGCGAGTCAGCACCTGGAGCGGGTGGCCTCGGCGGTGCTGCTCACCGACACCCCCGACCACGCCGAACGGCGGGACGAGGCACGGCAGCGGCACGCGCAGCTGGCGCAGACGGTGGACCGGGCGAGCCGCGACGCCTTCCGCACGCTCGTGGAGCAGCCGGACTTCGCCGAGTTCTTCGCGATGGCGACTCCCCTGGACCTCCTCGCCGACCTGCGGATCGGGTCGCGGCCCAGCCGGCGCAGCGGGGCGGAGTCCGGTCGGCGCCTCGACGACCTGCGAGCCATCCCGTGGGTCTTCGCGTGGTCGATGACGCGGGTGAACCTGCCCGGGTGGTACGGCCTGGGCAGTGGGCTCGAGGCCCTGGGTGACCTCTCTGGCGCCCGGCAGGCGTACCGCGAGTGGCCGGTCTTCGCGGCGCTGGTCGACGTGGCCGAGATGAGCCTGGCCAAGACCGACGACCGGCTGGCCGAGCGCTTCCTCACGCTGGGGAGGCGGCCGGATCTCGCGGAGCGGGTGCTCGACGAGCTGCGCCGGACCCGCTGGGCGCTGCTCGAGGTGCTGGAGCAGCGGGAGATGCTGGAGCGCAAGCCGCACCTGCACACGGCCGTCTCGCTGCGCCGGCCCTACGTCGACATGCTCAGCCACCTGCAGCTCCGGGCGCTCGGGGAGGTGCGCAAGCGCGGCGAGGAGGCCGCGGCCGAGTGGCGCCGGCCCCTGCTGCTCACCATCAACGGGCTGGCGGCAGGGCTGCAGAACACCGGCTGAGGGCCCTGGCCGGCCCCGCCTGCCCGCCTGCCCGCTCCCGCCTGCCCGGCCCCCTGCCCCCGCCTGCCCGCCTGCCCGCCGGCCCGCCGGCCCCGGTGCCTAGCGGGTGGCCTCGCTCATCTGCCGCAGCTCCTTCTTGAGCTCGCCGATCTCGTCGCGCAGGCGGGCGGCCAGCTCGAAGTGCAGGTCCCCGGCCGCCTGGTGCATCTGGGTGGTGAGCTCCTGGATCAGCCCGGCCAGGTCGCTGGCGGCGAGGGTGCCGAGCCGGTCGGTGCCGACCGCCGCGTCCGCCACCACCGCCGCCCGGCCGGGGCGACCCCCGTCGGACTTGCCGCGTGAGCGCGCCCGGCCCGAGCCGAGCAGCGCCTCGGTGTCGGCGTCCTCGCGCTGGAGCATGTCGGTGATGTCGGCGATCTTCTTCCGCAGCGGCTGGGGGTCCAGGCCCCGCTCGCGGTTGTAGGCGACCTGTTTCTCCCGGCGGCGTGAGGTCTCCTCGACCGCCGCCTTCATCGAGGGGGTGACGGTGTCGGCATACATGTGCACCTGCCCGGACACGTTGCGCGCCGCGCGCCCGATCGTCTGGATCAGCGAGCGCGCGCTGCGCAGGAAGCCCTCCTTGTCGGCGTCGAGGATGCTCACCAGCGACACCTCGGGCAGGTCCAGGCCCTCCCGGAGCAGGTTGATGCCGACGAGCACGTCGTACTCCCCCAGGCGCAGCTCCCGCAGCAGCTCCACCCGGCGCAGGGTGTCGATGTCGGAGTGGAGGTACCGCACGCGCACCCCCTTGTCGAGGAGGTAGTCGGTGAGGTCCTCGGCCATCTTCTTGGTCAGCGTCGTGACGAGCACCCGCTCGTGGCGCTCGGCGCGCGAGCGGATCTCGTGCAGCAGGTCGTCGATCTGCCCCTTGGTCGGCTTGAGCACGATCTCCGGGTCGACCAGGCCGGTCGGCCGGATGATCTGCTCGACCACCCCGGTGGCCTTGGCCATCTCGTAGGGGCCGGGGGTGGCCGACAGGTAGACCGTCTGCCCGGTCCGCTCGAGGAACTCCTCCCACCGCAGCGGCCGGTTGTCCATCGCCGAGGGCAGCCGGAAGCCGTGGTCGACCAGGGTGCGCTTGCGGGACATGTCGCCCTCGTACATGGCGCCGATCTGCGGCACCGTGACGTGGGACTCGTCGATGACCAGGAGGAAGTCCTCCGGGAAGTAGTCGAGCAGGCAGTTGGGCGCGCTTCCGGGCAGCCGGCCGTCGATGTGCATCGAGTAGTTCTCGATGCCGGAGCACGCGCCCACCTGGCGCATCATCTCGATGTCGTAGGTGGTGCGCATCCGCAGCCGCTGGGCCTCGAGCAGCTTGCCCTGCTTCTCGAAGAGCGCCAGCTGCTCGGCGAGCTCGTACTCGATGCCGCCGATCGCGCGCTCCATCCGCTCCGGCCCCGCGACGTAGTGGGAGGCGGGGAAGACGTACATCTCCTCCTCCTCGCGCACCACCTCGCCGGTCAGCGGGTGCAGGGTGTAGAGCCGGTCGACCTCGTCCCCGAAGAACTCGATGCGCACCGCGAGCTCCTCGTACATCGGGATGATCTCCACCGTGTCGCCGCGGACCCGGAACGTGCCGCGGGTGAACGCGAGGTCGTTGCGGGTGTATTGCATGGTCACGAAGCGGCGCAGCAGGTCGTCCCGGTCGAGCACCTGCCCCACCCGCAGCGGCACCATCCGGTCGACGTACTCCTGCGGGGTGCCCAAACCGTAGATGCACGACACCGAGGCGACGACGACGACGTCGCGGCGGGTCAGCAGGCTGTTGGTCGCGCTGTGCCGCAGCCGCTCCACCTCGTCGTTGATCGAGGAGTCCTTCTCGATGTAGGTGTCGGTCTGCGGGACGTACGCCTCGGGCTGGTAGTAGTCGTAGTAGCTGACGAAGTACTCGACGGCGTTGTCCGGCAGCAGCTCACGGAACTCGTTGGCCAGCTGGGCGGCGAGCGTCTTGTTCGGCGCCATGACGAGCGTCGGCCGCTGCACCCGCTCCACCAGCCACGCGGCGGTCGCCGACTTCCCGGTGCCGGTGGCTCCGAGCAGCACGATGTCCTGCTCCCCCACGTCGATCCGCCGGGCCAGCGCCTCGATTGCCCGGGGCTGGTCACCGGCCGGCTCGAAGTCGGCCACGACGCGGAAGGGCGCCACCTTGCGCTGCAGGTCGGTCGTCGGACGCATACGACTACGGTATGCCGACCCACCGACATCGCTGTGCGCCCGCCGGCCCCAGCCCGGGCCGAGGTCAGAGCGGCGCGAAGCTGGCGGTGAAGTGCCGCAGCACCGGCGGCTCCTCGACGATCCGCAGGCCGCGCAGGTCCTCCGCCCGTTCGGCCACCCACCGGGCCACCTCGATGACGTAGTCGATGTGGCTCTGGGTGTAGGTCCGGCGCGGGATGGCGAGCCGGACCAGGTCCATCGCCGCGGGCGCCTCGCTGCCGTCCGGCTGCCGCCCGAACATCACCGTCCCGATCTCGCACGACCGGATCCCGCCCTCGACGTAGAGGGCGCAGGCCAGCGCGTGCCCGGGGTACTCCAGCGGTGGGATGTGCGGCAGCAGGGCCCGCGCGTCGAGGAAGACCGCGTGCCCGCCGAACGGCACGACCACCGGGATCCCGGCCGCCTCCAGGGCGTCCCCGAGGTAGGCGGTCGAGCGGATCCGGTAGCGCAGGTAGTCCTCCTCGACGCACTCGGTCAGCCCCTGCGCGATGGCCTCCAGGTCCCGCCCGGCGAGCCCGCCGTAGGTCGGGAAGCCCTCGGTGAGGATCTCCAGGTTGCGGCACTGCTCGGCCAGCCCGTCGTCGTCCATCGCGAGCCAGCCGCCGATGTTCGCCAGCGGGTCCTTCTTCGCCGACATCGTCATCCCGTCGGCGAGGGACGCCATCTCGTGCACGATGTCGGGGACCGGCACGCCGGCATACCCCTCCTCCCGCGTCCGGACGAACCAGGCGTTCTCCGCGAAGCGGCACGCGTCGAGGAAGAGCGGCTTCCCGTGCCGGTCGCAGACCTCCCGCACAGCCCGCAGGTTCGCCATGCTGACCGGCTGCCCACCGCCGCTGTTGTTCGTCACCGTCACCATGACCAGCGGCACGTCGTCGCCGCGCTCGGCGAGCAGCGCCTCCAGCGCCGCCACGTCGAGGTTGCCCTTGAACGGGTGACGCAGCCCCGGCTGCCGGCCCTCCGGGATGGGCAGGTCGACCGCCTCGGCGCCGGTGTGCTCGACGTTCGCGCGCGTGGTGTCGAAGTGGGTGTTGTTGGGGATCACCCTGCCGGGCCCGCCGACGACCTCGAAGAGGATCCGCTCGGCGGCTCGCCCCTGGTGGGTGGGGAGAACGTGCCGGAACGGGAAGAGCGCAGTGACCGCGTCGCGGAACCGGTAGTAGGAGGAGGCGCCCGCGTACGCCTCGCTTCCCCGCTGGATGCCGGCCCACTGCTCCGCGGACATCGCGCCGGTCCCCGAGTCGGTGAGGAGGTCCACGAGCACGTCCTCCGCGCGGAGCCGGAACAGGTTGTGGGCCGCGTCCTCCAGCCGCCCCGCCCGCTCCTCCCGCGTCGTCATCCGCATCGGCTCCACCGAGTGCACGCGGAACGGCTCGATGATGGTGGCGAAGCGTGGGTCGGTCACGGCCGCAACCTAGCGGACCGCCACCGGGTCCGCTCCCCCGGCCGCCACGCACGGGTGTGCCACGGCTCA
>DASQFD010000126.1:0-11466 GCA_035633255.1 Dermatophilaceae bacterium | reverse complement strand
ACCACCGACCCCCAGCCCGGATAGCGTGACAAGGAGCAGAACGTGAACATGAGCGATCAGACGGTGACTTTCCCGCGGCTGCTACGAGCGGCCGATGTGGCGGCCATCCTCGAGGTCCCGGTTTCGACGGTGCAGCACTGGGCCATCCGTGGTGAGGGCCCTCCGTCGTTCAAGGTCGGCAAGCACCGCCGCTGGGTCGCCGAAGACGTGGCGGCCTGGCTCGACTCAGCCCGGCGGGTCCCGGCGTGATCGAGCGCCGGGCGACTGCCTCGGGGCGGGTCCGATGGCGGGTGCGTTACCGGACCCCGGACTATCGGCAGCGGTCCCGCACCTTCGACCGGCGCTCCGACGCGGAGACATTCGAGGTGGAGGTGCGGGGGCGGGTCCGCCGGGGTGACTTCGTGGACCCGCAGCGGGGCCGGGTGACGCTGGCGCAGTTGTGGACGGAATACCAGCAGGCCGGGACCACGCATTTGCGGGCGACGACCCGGCAGAACTACCGGATGGCGTTCCGGCACGTTCTGGAGCAGTTCGGGGCGTGGCCGGTGGCAAAGATTGAGCACGCGGACGTCGCCGCGTGGGTGCTGGACTTGACGGCCGAGAAGGGGCCGGAGACGGTCCGCTACGCGCACCGGGTGCTGTGCCTGGTCCTGGACTACGGGATGCGGACCCGCCGGCTGAGCCAGAACGCGGCCCGCGGCGTTCGGCTTCCCCGCCGGCCCCCGGCCCGGGAACGCATCCTTAGCATGGCTGATGTGGAACGCCTAGCCGGTCGGCTTGGCCGGGACGGGGACGTGGTGCTCGCGATGGCTCTTCTCGGGCTGCGCTGGTCGGAGATGGCGGCGCTGAAGGTCGCAGACGTTGATCTGGACCGGGGCAGGGTGCGGGTGGTGGAGCGCGCCACCGAGGTCGGCGGGCGGATGGACGTGTCCGCTCCCAAGAGCCGTGCCTCCGCCCGTGCGGTGGGCATCCCGGCCTCGTTCCAGGGTCCGCTGGCCGCCCGGGTCGCGGGCAAGCCCTCAACGGCGCTGGTGTTCCCCGCGCCGGACGGGGGCTACCTTCGCAATGGGAACTGGCGGCACCGCTCCGGCTGGGTCCAGGCGACCCGCGACGCCGGGCTGGACGGGGTGACGCCGCACGACCTGCGCCGCACCTTCGGCAGCCTCGCCCGCAAGGCCGGCGCCGACCTGCGCTACATCCAGAAGGCGATGGGCCACGAGTCGATCACGACCACGGCCCGCATCTACGCCCACCTGTACGACGACGAGTTGGATGAGGTGGCCGCTGCGCTCGATGGCTTGCGCAGGGGCCTGTGATGTGCCACTTGCGTGCGCTGATGTGCCCAAAGTGTGCCCACGGCGTCCTTCGAGCCGCGTTGCGGCGGCTGCTGGGCCGACTGGCCCGGGTCCTGGCGGTGGCCGGCGCCAGCCTACTGACCTGCGGGAACGCCCCCGACGGACGTCGAGGGCGTTGGCCGAGCCGCCTGTCGGAATCGAACCGACGACCTATTCATTACGAGTGAATTGCTCTGGCCGACTGAGCTAAGGCGGCGTGCGCCCCGGACGGAGTCGGGCGCCGGTCGAGCATACAGAACCGGCACGATGCGGAGGAAACCGGCGGCCGCCTCCACCGCCGACCCTCCGGCATACCCGCCGGGTCAGCAGCGGAGGCCGTCCTTGGGGACGGTGCCCTTCACGTAGTAGGCGTCGATGGCGTCGTCCACGCACGCGTTGGAGCGGGTGTATGCCGTGTGCCCGTCCCCCTCGTAGGTCAGGAGGGAGGCGTTGGCGAGCTGGTCGCGCAGGCGCACCGCCCACTCGTAGGGCGTGGCCGGGTCGCGGGTCGTGCCGACCACCACGATGGGGCCGCTGCCCTCGGCGGTGATCGGCGGGGGGCGCTGCCTGGAACCGGCGTCCGTGACCGGCCAGCTGCCGCACGGCAGCGTGCTCCACATCAGCAGCGGCCCCCACGTCGGGGCGGTCGCGGTCGACTCCCGGGCCTCCTTCGCGTGCTCCGCCACGCTGCTGGACTCGGGGCGGTCGAGGCAGTTGACGGCGTAGATGACCTCCATGAGGTTGCTGGTGTAGCCGCCGCCCGGCCGCCGGTCGGCGTACTGGTACGCCAGCTGCATGAGTGCGGTTCCGTCCCCGGCGGTGGCGTCACGCAGCGCGTCGCTGAGGATCGGCCAGCTGCCCTCGTCGTACATCGCCGCGGCGATGCCCGTCGAGGCCCACGCCTCGGTGAGCTCGGGCACCGACGGGTCACCCGTCTGCTGGATCGGGTCGAGGTCGAGCTCACCGAGGAAGGCGCGCATCCCCTCCATCACCGAGTCCACCGAGTCCCCGAGGGGGCAGTCGCCCTCCTCGACGCAGGACGCTGCCCACGCCCGCGTCGCCCTCTCGAAACCCTCGGCCTGCCCGAGGTTGAGCTCGCGCGACGTCAGGTCCGGGGCGAGCGCCCCGTCGAGGACGAACCGTCCGACGAGCGTCGGGAACAGACCGGCATACACGGCGCCGAGGTAGGTGCCGTAGGACTTGCCGAGGTAGTCCAGCTGCTCCTCCCCCAGTGCGGAGCGAAGGACGTCCATGTCCCTGGCGGCATCCACGGTCGAGACGTGGCCGAGGAGCGGGCCGGCGTTGTCGCCGCACGCCTCGGCGAACCTCGTCGCGTTGGCGGCGAAGGCCGCCTGCTCCGCGGGGTCGTCGGGGGTCTGCTCCGCACCGAGGAAGGCGTCGAGCTCGGAGTCGGTCAGGCAGTCGATCGGCTCGGAGCGGCCGACCCCACGCGGGTCGAAGCCGACGACGTCGTAGCGCTGGCGGACCGGGGCCCCGACGATGACGTCGGCCGCCCGGGCGTAGTCCACGCCGGAGCCACCCGGACCGCCGGGGTTGACCACCAGGGATCCCACTCGCGCCGACCGCTTGCTGGCCGGCACCTTCAGCACGTCGACGCCGATGGTGGCGCCGTCCGGGTCGTCGTAGGACAGCGGGACGGTGAGGGAGGCGCAGCGCCCGCCGTCACACTCCGACCAGGCCAGTGCCTGGGTGTAGAACCGCTCCAGGCCCTCGGACCCCGGCGGGGGTGCCTGCGGGGTGACCGTGGGCGCCGGGCCGGACCCCACTCGCTCGCGGGCGCCGCCGACCACCGAGCAGCTCCCGAGCGCCGCGGCGGTCGCCAGGGCGGCCAGCAGCGCGGTGGGGCGGCGGAGCATGCCGGACACCCTAAGCGGGGCGTCTGGGAGCGCAGGACCGCGGGTCAGGCGGGCAGGCGCAGCCGCAGGGCCATGGCCTCGAGCGCGAGCAGCGGCGCGGCGTTGGCACCGATCCGCTCGCGAGCCGTCCCGATCGCGTCCATCGCCCCGAGGAGCCGCTCCGGAGGCAGCGCCCGGGCCACCTGCTCGACCACGGAGCGGCTGTCCTCGTTGACCAGCGCCACCTCGGCGCCGGCCCGCAGGACGAGGGCGTCCCGGTAGACCGAGAGCAGGTCCACCAGGGCCCGGTCGACGACGTCGCGCGTGGCCCGGGTGGCCCGTGCCTTCTGCTCCCTCTCCAGGGCGGTCACCTGGGAGCGAACGTGCGGGGGCTGGGTGCGGGCCGTGGGGTCGGCCCCGAGCACCTCCAGCAGGCGGTGCCGCTCGGCGGCGTCGCGCTCGGCTGTCGCCGACTGGGACTCCTCCGTGGCGATGGCGGACAGGTCGGCGGCGGCGTCGACGGCGTCACCGACCGAGCTGATGCGGGTGGCGAGGGTGATGGCGTCGTGGCGGCGGATGCGGGCCTGCTCGTCCCGGGCCAGCCGGCGCGCGAGGCCGACGTGGCACTGCGCCGCCCGGGCGGCATACGTCGCCATGGGCAGCTCGATCCCGTCCCGGCGCACCAGCAGGTCGGCGACCGCGGCGACCGAGGGCGTGCGGAGCCGGACGTGTCGGCAGCGGGAGCGGATCGTCACGATCACGTCCTGGACCGACGGTGCGCACAGCATCCACACGGTGCGCGAGACCGGCTCCTCGACCGCCTTGAGCAGCGCGTCGGCGGCCCGCTCGGTCAGCCGGTCGGCGTCCTCCACGACCACCACCCGCCAGCGCCCGACCGAGGGACGGTGCGCCGCCAGCCCGACGAGCTCGCGGGCGTGCTCCACCTTGATCGAGAGCCCCTCGGTGGCGACGACCTCGACGTCGGCGTGCGTGCCCTCGAGCGCGGTGCGGCAGTCGCGGCAGGTCCCGCAGCCGCCCGCCTCGCAGAGCAGCGCGGCCGCGAACGCCCGCGCCGCCACCGACCGGCCGGACCCGGGCGGGCCGGTGAAGAGCCACGCGTGGGTCATGGCGTCGGGGTCCGCCACCGCTCGCCGGAGCGCGGCCACGGCGGGCTCCTGGCCCACGACGTCGTCCCAGACGGTCACCGGGGAAGCACCTCCATGTCGACGAGCCGGTCCCGAACCGCGGCGTGCACCGCACCCGGGGCCAGGGTGCCGTCGACGACCACGTAGCGCTCGGGGCTCCCGGCCGCCACGGCCAGGAAGTGCTGGCGGGTGGCGTCGTGGAAGGGGTCGTCCTCGGCCTCGAGCCGGTCGTGCTCGGCGCCGCGACGGCGCCGGCCCTCTTCGGGCGGGACGTCGACGACCACGGTGAGGTCGGGCACCAGCCCGTCGACCGCCCACATCTGCAGGTCGTGGACGTCGGCCGCGCCGAGGTCGCGCCCGGCGCCCTGGTACGCCACCGAGGAGTCGGTCCACCGGTCGGTGACCACGACCTCACCGCGACGCAGGGCCGGCCGCACGACCTCGTCCACGTGCTGGGCCTTGTCCGCCGCGAAGAGCAGCGCCTCCGCCCGCGGCGCGACGTGGTCGCCGTGGAGCACGAGGTCGCGGATCGCCTGCCCGAGCGCGGTCCCGCCCGGCTGCCGGGTGAGAAGGACGCGGTGGCCGGCCACCTCCAGGGCCTCGGCGAGCAGCCGTGACTGGGTCGACTTGCCGGCACCGTCTCCGCCCTCCAGGGCGATCAGGACCCCGCGCACCGTCATGCCGCCGAGCGTAGGCCAGGTCACGCCGGCCGCCGGCGCCCCGCCGGCGTGCGGGAGTCCAGGAGCTCGGCGAGGTGCACCCCGCGCACCCCCGTCAGCGAGGCGAGCTGCGTGCGGCAGCTGAAGCCGTCGGCGAGCACCACACCGCCCGCCCCCAGCCGCTCCACGGCCGGCAACAGCTCGAGCCCGGCGACCGCCACGGAGACGTCGTGGTGGCCGGGCTCCAGCCCCCAGTTCCCGGCCAGGCCGCAGCACCCCCCCACCACGTCCACCCGCGCACCGGCCGCCCGGAGCAGCGCCGCATCCGGCCCGAACCCCAGCACGGCGTGCTGGTGGCAGTGGGGCTGTGCCACGGCGCGGACGTCGGAGAGGTCGGGCACCGGCCATCCCGGGCTCGAGGCGAGCACCTCGGCGAGGGTGCGCGTCGCGGCGGCGACCTCGCGGGCCGCCCCCGCCGTCGCCGCCGGCACCAGCTCGGGGACGTCGGACCGCAGCGTCGCCAGGCAGGAGGGCTCCAGGCCGACGACCGGCCTTCCGGCCCGCACGTGCGGCAGCAGGGCCGCCACCGCCGCACTGCCCCGGCGCCGCGCCGTGCCCAGCTGCCCGGTCGAGGCCCAGGTCAGGCCGCAGCAGACCGCCTGGTCGGTGACCAGCACCCGGTGCCCGGCCTCCTCCAGCACCGAGACCGCCGCCCGGCCCACCTCGGGCGCGAAGGCGTCGGTGAACGTGTCGACGAAGAGCACCACCTCGCGCGGCTCGGACACCGGCTCCCCCGGTGGAGCCGCCCGCCCGGCGAACCAGGCCCGGAACGTCTCCCGGGCCGGCGCCGGCAGCTCCCGGCGCGCGTCCACCCCACCGGCGCGGGCGAGCAGGCGGCGCGCCCACGGCATACCCAGGAGTGTGGCGGCCAGCGCGAGCCCACCCGGCACGCAGGCACCCAGCCGGGTCCACGTCGGAAGCCACCCGAGCGCGTAGTGCGACCTCGGGCGCGGGCGCCGCCGGTACCGCTGCGCCAGGGCCTGGCTCTTGTAGGCCGCCACGTCGGTGCCGGTCGGGCAGTCGGTCGCGCACCCCTTGCACGCGAGGCAGAGGTCGAGCACCTCGGCGAGCTCGGCGCAGCGCCAGCCGTCCGGACCGAGGCGACCGGCCACCACGTCCTGCAGCACCCGGGCCCGCCCCCGGGTGGAGTCCTGCTCGCGGCCGGTGGCCAGGTAGCTGGGGCACATCACCGCGCCACGGTCACCGTGGTCGGCGAGGCACGTCCCGACCCCGGTGCAGCGGTGGACCGCCCGGGACAGGTCGCCGCCGTCGCGCTCGAGGGCCAGGGCGAGGCCGGGCAGCTCCCGGCGGGTGACCGGCCGGGCGGCGGCGACGCGGATGGCGGCGTCGAGCGGGTCGGGGTCGACGAGGACGCCCGGGTTGAGCAGCCGGCGCGGGTCCATCACGTCCTTGACCTGCTCGAAGAGCGCCAGCACCCGGGGGGAGTACATGAGCGGCAGCAGCTCGCTGCGGGCCCGCCCGTCACCGTGCTCGCCGGAGACCGAGCCGCCGTGGGCGGCGGCCAGCCGGGCCGCGTCCTCGACGAAGGACCGGTAAGCCGTGGTGCCGCCCGGACGGTCCAGCGGGAAGTCGATGCGGATGTGCAGGCAGCCGTCGCCGAAGTGGCCGTACGGCAGGCCGGTGAGCCCGTGGCCCTCGAGCAGCGACTCGAAGCCCCGCAGGTAGGAGCCGAGCCGCTCGGGGGGGACGGCGGCGTCCTCCCACCCGGCGTGGGCCGGCGCCCCCGCGGGGGTGCGGGAGGACAGGCCGGCGCCGTCCTCCCGGATCCGCCACAGCGCCGCGGCGGCCGTCCGGTCGGGCACGACGAGGGCGTCGAGGGCGCCGGCGTCCGCCACGAGCGAGGTCGCCGCGGCGGCGACCTCCTCCGGGGTCCCACCCGTGAGCTCGACGAAGAGCCAGCCCGCGCCCCGGGGCAGCGGGGGCACCGCCGCCGGGCCGCGGCGGGCCCGGACGACGTCGACGATCCGGGCGTCCAGGCCCTCGCAGGCGACCGGGCGGTGCCGGAGGACGGCGGGGACGGCGTCGGCCGCCTCGACCATCGAGGGGTAGCCGAGGGCGACCAGGGTGCGGGCCGCCGGCTCCCGGGCGAGCCGCACCCTGGCCCGCAGCACGGTCGCGAGGGTGCCCTCGCTGCCCACGAGGAAGCGGGGGAGGTCGGGCCCGCGCTCGGGGAGGAGGTGCTCGAGGGAGTAGCCGGACACCTGGCGGGGGAACCGGCCGCACTCGGTGCGGACGGTGGCGAGGTCGCTGGCGACGACCCCGGTCAGCGCGTCGACGAGGCCCCGGGTCGCGGTCGTGGCGGCGGAGGCCGCCCCGTCGAGGTCACCGAGGACGAGCCGGTCACCGGTACCCGCCACGACGTCGAGGCCGAGGACGGTGTCGCTGGTGCGGCCGTAGCCGAGCGCCCGCGAGCCGCAGGCGTTGTTGCCGACCATGCCGCCGAGCGTCGCGCGGTCGTGGGTCGACGGGTCCGGGCCGTAGCGCCAGCCGAGCGGCAGGGCCCGGCGCTGCAGCGCGGCGTGCACCACGCCCGGCTCGACGACGGCGGTGCCGGCCTCGCCGTCCACCTCGAGCACCCGGTCGACGTGCCGGGTCAGGGCGACCACGCCCGGCCCCACGGCGTTGCCGGCGATCGAGGTGCCGGCGCCGCGCAGGGTGAGCGGGACGCCGAGGGCGCGGCACACCTCGGTGACCGCGACGAGCTCGTCGCGGTCCCGGGGGGCGGTGACGGCGAGCGGCTCGACGCGGTAGAGCGAGGCGTCCGAGGCGTGCAGCACCCGGTCCAGCCGCGAGTCCGAGGACTCGGGGACGCCGGCCCGGTGCAGGGCCGCGACCACGTCGCCGGCCGCCTCGGTATCCGGCGTGGTGCGCCTGGTGCCCGGCATGCGGCCCAGCGTAGGCGCGGGCCCCGCCGCCGCCTCAGCCGTGCCGGCGCCCGGCGTTGGCGGCGATGGCGTCGCGGACGTATGCCGCGAGGCCGGGCTCGGCGTACCCGTCGTCGTACTGCGCAGTGAAGCGGGGGTCGTCGACGTACATCCGGCCGAGGCTCTCGTGGAACTGGGGCGAGCAGTCGTAGAACCGCGTGTGGATGTGCATCCGGTGCGCCTCGGCCGCCTCGATGGCGGCCTCGGAGTCGGGCGGGAGCCCGGCACGCTTGGCGTCGAGGAGCGCCCGCGTGGCACGCTCCCCCTCGGCCCTGACCTCCTCCCAGTCCGCCCTGGTGTAGCGGCTCGTCCGGGCCTGGCTCTGCCGCCAGGCGTCGGTGTCGCCCCACCGCTCCTGCGCCTCGGCCCGGTACTCCTCGGAGTACCCGGTGCCGAAGAGCTCGCGGAGCTCCGCCGTGGTCGCGGGTCGGTCATTCATGCTGGCCTCCAGTGCTCGGTCGATGGCCCGGGCGAGCTCGGTGAGCTCACCCAGGCGGGTCCGGACCGCGTCACGCTGGCGCAGCAGGTGCTCCGTCGGCGTGCCGTCGCCACGCAGCAGCGCCGCGACCTCCTCGAGGGGGAGGCCGAGCCGCCGGTAGGTGACGACGGTCGCGAGGCGCGCGAGGTCCTCGCGGGTGTAGAGCCGGTAGCCCGCCGCGGTGCGCCCGCTCGGCGCCACCAGGCCCAGCTCGTCGTAGTGGTGCAGGGTCCGCACCGTGACGCCCAGCTCGGCGGCCACCCGGCCGACGGTGAGCGCCCCGTTCTCCCGGCTCGTCGCGGTCATGTCCTCCACGGTGCCGCCTCACGCCACGGGAGGGTCAAGTGCCTTCCGGGCCGGCGCTCACCCGTGGACGCTCACCTGACCGCGCACCGGCGATCGACCGGAGTCGTACGTGACCCGCCCGCCCGGGTCGGTGACCACGACGTGCAGCACGTCACCGGCGGAGCGCCCACCGTCGAGCAGCGTCACCTCGACCCGGGCACCCGGCACGCCGACGATGCGGACCGGACCCGAGAGCCGCGCGGTGCCGTCACGCACGACGAGCCAGTCCAGCGACGTGGTCTCCAGCGCGAGGCCGCCCGCTGGGAGGCGGTAGGAGAACGTCCCGTCGAGCCGGCTGCCGTCCCTGGCATAGTGGGCCGACACCTCGAAGGCCGCCTTGCCTGCCACATCGGGGGCGCCGACCACGGCCCCTGCCGGGGACTGCACCCATCCGCCACCGGTCACGCGCCCCGCAGCCGGGTCGACGACGACGAGCCGCTCCAGGCACGCCGATCCCGCGTTGCCGAAGGAGTCCGTGACGGTCACGGTGACGCGGTAGAGGCCGGGCGCGGCATACGTGTGGGTGGCGGTCACCGTGCCATCGGTGACCGTCGCCGGCGTGGTGGTGCCGTCGCCCCAGTCGACCGTGGCGGTGTGGCCGTCGAAGCGGTCGGCGTCGGTGAAGGGCGCGGTGACCGTGACGGGCTGCCCGACCCGCACCGAGCCACCCGGCCCCTCGACCGGGCCGGTCACCGGCCCCACGGCCGGAGCGGCGTTGGTGAGGTCGAGCCCGACCAGCACCGGGTCGTGGTCGGCGGCCCGGAAGGCGTCCGGCGCGTAGAGCGAGGCCTGCAGCGCCGGGGTCTTGAAGTCGAGGTTGTAGTCGAGGACGGAGGGCTCGTCGGCGTTGACGTGCCACTCGGCAGCGCCGGTGACCTGGCCGGTCAGCGCGCTCGAGGCCAGCGCGTGGTCGAGGCGGCCCCACTGGCCGTCGAACGCGTAGGAGTAGGAGTCCGCGCCGGCGTGCCGCTGGAGCAGGTCGGTCAGCCCGGCGTCGCGCAGGGCCTGCACCGGGTCCTCGCGGGCGTAGGAGTTGAGGTCCCCGAGGACGAGCACGTCGTCGTCCCCGGCGCCGGTCGGGTCGGTGCCGAGCCACGCGGCGAGCTCGCCGGCCGCGGCCGTGCGGACCGCCGCGCAGTTGCCCTGACCGTCACCGGTGTCGGGCGTGTCGCACGCGCTCCCCTTGCTCTTGAGGTGGTTGACGGTCGCGACGACGGTGCCGCCGGTGGCGTTGTCCCGGAACGCCTGCGCGAGCGCTGCCCGGTTGCGGGCGCTGGAGTCCCCGCCGGTGAGGAACGACGTGGTGGCGAGCGCGGCCGTGCGGCCGACGGGTGTCACGTCCGCCGGGCGGTAGAGGAGGGCCACCTTGATGGCATCGGCGCCGAGGGCGTTGACGGTCCCGGTGCCGGCGTCGGCGTCGACGAACGCCCAGGTGCCCGGGGCGGTGGCCGCGTCGAGCCGGCGGACGATGTCGGCGAGCGCGCTGTCCGCGCCGTAGCCGTCGTTCTCCACCTCGGTGGACCCGACGACCGAGGCGCCCGTGCCGAGCACGGCGCTCACCGTCTTGGCGGCCTGCCGCTCCAGCTCCGCGGCCGTGTCCGCGCCCCGGCAGTCGGTCGGCGCGCCGCCCACGCCCAGCGTGCAGCGGTCGTTGCCGGCCGGGTCGGGGAGGCCGTCGACGGTGTCGAACCAGTTGAGGAGGTTCATCCCGGCCACCCGGACTCCGCCGCCCACGGCCGGCGGCCCGGCCGGCCGCGGGTTGGTCGGCTGGAAGCGGATCGCGCCGCCGAGGGCGCCCAGCGGCCGGAGCCGGTAGGCGTTGCCGCTGGCGGCGTTCCCGGCCCACGTGAAGGTCATGACCCCCACGGCACCGGTCGCCGTGTCACCCCCGCGCAGGGTGTTCGTCGCGGACAGCGGCCGGCCCTCGCGGCCGAACGGCACGGGGTCGGGGTTCTGGGCCTGCGAGGCGTCGTCGACGACCAGCCGGTCCAGGTCGTTCGCGGCCTGCAGCGCCCGTGCCTGCGGTCCGGGCGGGACGACGTCGGTCGGCTGGCGCAGCCGCTCCTGGGAGGTGAGCACCACCTGCCCGAAGCGGCCGAGCTGGAAGTGCTCGGTCACCGCCAGCCGCTGCGGCAGCCGCACGAGCATGCCCTCGACCCGCTCCAGCGCCGTGCTGCCCGCGACCGGGAGGGTGACATCCGTGGGAGCCACCGTCCCGGTGCCCTGCGCGCAGCGCACCACCGTGCCGGCGCTCACCTGCGACTGGCCCTGGTTCTCCCCGGCCGTACCCGTGACGCGCACGACGTCGCCGAGCGTCACGGCGTCGGCGTTGCTGCCCTCGAAGACGAAGATCCCGTCGGAGGTGGCCGGGTCGCCATCACCCACGGGGTCCTGCACGAAGAAGCCGCGCAGCGCCGGCGACGGGCCCTCGTAGTCACCCACGACGACACCCTGCACGGTCACCGGGCCGGTCACCGCGACGGTCGCGCCACTCCCCTGCACGGTGGGGATGGGCGTCGACGGCTCGTCGCAGGCGCCGGCGGCGGCGGCGGGCGCGAAGAGCGCCGCCGGCAGCAGTGCGGTGGCCAGCGCGCCGCCGGTGACGGCGGCGAGGAGACGGGTGCGGCGCGGACGGTTCACGGAT
>DASQFD010000125.1:0-4291 GCA_035633255.1 Dermatophilaceae bacterium | reverse complement strand
GGCGGGGCCCTCTCGGTCCCGCGGGGCGGGGCCCTTTCGGTCCGGCGGGGCGGGGCCCTTTCGGTCCGGCGGGGGCGGGATCTTCTCGGGCCGCCGTGCGACCCTGACCCCCATGAGACGCACCGCCGTGGTCACCGGCGCCCTCTGCGGGGTCGTCGCGGGGGCCGTGGTGCTCGGGGTCGCCACGCTGGTCGCCGCGCTGATGGACCGCTCGGGGCGCGTGGGCGGCACCGCGTCGCCGCTGGTCGCGGTGGGCTCCGCGTTCGTGGACCGCACGCCGCGCTGGCTCAAGGAGGCGGCGGTCTCCGCCTTCGGCACCGCGGACAAGGTGGCGCTGTGGGTCGGCATGGCCCTGGTGCTCACGGCTCTTGCCGCCCTCGTCGGGATCGTCGCGGTGCGAGCGCTGCGCGGTGGGCTGCTGCTGCTCGCCGCGCTGGGCGCCGTGGCGTGTGCGGCGGTGCTCACCCGGCCCGGCTCGCAGCCCACGGACGCGCTGGCGACGCTGGTCGGGGTGGTCGCGGGCACGGCCGCGCTGGCCTGGCTGGTGCGACGCGCCCGGCGGGCGGGGGCGGCGGGGTCGGCGGTGAGCCCCCGGGCGTGGGGACCGCCGCTCGAGCGCCGTGACCTGGTGCTCGGGTATGCCGGCCTCACCGCCATGGCGGTCGCCGCGGCCGCCGCGGGGCAGGCGCTCGGCGGTCGGGCACGGTCGGTCGCGGCCTCCCGGGCGGCGGTCCGGCTGCCGGCGGTGGCGCGCCCCGTCGTGGTGCCGGCCGCGGCCTCCCTGGACGTCCCCGGCCTGACCCCCTTCCTCGTGCCGACGGCGGACTTCTACCGCATCGACATCGCGCTGGCCGTGCCGCAGGTGTCGACCGGGGACTGGCGGCTGCGGGTGCACGGCCTCGTCGAGCGGGAGGTCGAGCTGCGGTGGGAGGACCTCCTCGCGGCGCCGTTGCGGGAGGCGCTCGTGACGCTGGCCTGCGTCTCCAACGAGGTCGGGGGCGACCTGGTGGGCAACGCCCGCTGGACCGGCTGGCCGGTGCGGGAGCTGCTCGCGCGGGCCGGCCCGCTCCCCGGCGCCGACATGGTGCTCTCGAGCGGCGCGGACGGTTTCAGCGCCGGCACCCCGCTCGCTGCCCTCACCGACGGCCGCGACGCCCTGCTCGCGGTCGGCATGAACGGCCGTCCGCTGCCCGTGGAGCACGGCTTCCCGGTGCGCCTGGTGGTCCCGGGCCTCTACGGGTACGTCTCGGCGACGAAGTGGCTCACCGAGCTGAAGGTGACGCGCTTCGCCGACGACGCGGGCTACTGGACGCCGCGCGGCTGGTCGGCGCTCGGGCCGGTGAAGACGTCGTCGCGGATCGACGTGCCGCGCCGCGGGGCGACCGTGCAGCGGTCACCGGACGGCCTCGTGGTCGTCGCCGGCGTCGCCTGGGCCCAGCACCGCGGCATCGACGCGGTCGAGGTGGCTGTGGACGACGGGCCCTGGCAGCGGGCGGAACTGGCGGCCGAGCCCACGACCGACGCCTGGCGAGCATGGCGGCTGCGATGGGCCGCCTCCCCGGGCGAGCACGTCCTCACCGTGCGGGCCGGCGACGGGACCGGTGCGGTGCAGACCTCGGCGCAGGCGCCGCCGGCCCCCGACGGGGCGACCGGCCTGCACCGCGTCGAGGTCACCGTCACCTGAGCCCGGGCCCCCCGAGAAGCCCCCCGGGTCGAGGTGATTCAGGACCGTCCCGGGGTAGCGCATCACCTCCACCCACCGGCAGCCCCTCACCTGCGGGCATCCCCACGCGGGTCGAGGTGATGCAGGACCCCCCCGGGGTAGCGGATCACCTCCACCCGCCGGCAGCCCCTCAGCCGTGGGAAAGCCCGGCGCGGGTCGAGGTGATAGCGGACCATCCCGAGGTAGCGCATCACCTCCACCCGCGGCAGCCCCGCGCGGGTCGAGGTGATAGCGGACCCTCCCGCGGTAGCGCATCACCTCCACCCACCGGCAGCTCCGCGCGGGTCGAGGTGATGCAGGACCCTCCCGCGGTAGCTCATCACCTCCACCCACCGGCAGCCCGGCGCGGTGGAGGTGGTGCACGCAGACACGACAACCGGGGGCCGGCCGTTAGGCCGGCCCCCGGTCGTGGAGGGTCGTCGTCACCGGAACGGATCCGGCGGCGGGTGGGTCAGGCGCCGACCTCCTCGGCGGCCTTCTTGGTCGCCTTGGTCGTGGCCTTGGTGGTCTTGCGCGCGCTGGTCACGGCGCCCTTGCTCGACGACTGCGTGCGCTTGGTCGCGTTCTTGGCCGTCGTGTTCGTGCGCCGGGCGGCGCTGCGGGTCCGCTTGGCGGATTCCTTGACCTCGGAGCCGGCGACGCGCGCCTCCTCGGAGAGGGTGTCGACCACGTGCGCGGCCTCCTTGCGACCGGTCGTGATCGTCGCCTTGGCGGAGCGCTCGACCTCGGTGGCCGCCTTGCGCGCCGTGGTCACGGCGCCCTTGCTGCGCGCGACGGTGGACTCCGCCTGGTGGACGAGCTCCTGGGTCGCCCGCTGCGTGCGGATGCGCTCCACGAGGTGCTCGCCGCGCTCGGCGAGCGCCTCATAGCCCTCGGCCACCTTGCCGGCGGCGGTCAGGCTGCCGTTCAGGGCTGTGGCCGGGATCTCCATGGCCTGGTCCACCACGTTGGCGGCGCGGCGCTGGACGGTCGCGGGCTCGAGGTCCGCGCGGACCTCGACGCTCATCTTGGTGGCCTGCTCCCGGGCCTCGCGAGCCTTCTCGACAGCGAGGTCGGTGACGCCGACAGCGGCGTAGATCGGGGTTAGGTCGACGTTGTTGCGGAGGTCGTCGATGGCCAACATGGGGTGCTCCTTCTTCATCGGTGGTCAGTGGTCGGCGTGGACCGGGTAGTCCGGGCCGCTCGCGCGGTGCTGGTCCGGACGGTGCCGGACGCGGGTCGCGCGGAGGTTCGTCTGGCCTTCGGCGCCGTGCTGGCGCCGGTCGTGGCCTTGGTGGGAACGCCCGGGGCCTTGGTGGGAACGCCCGGACGAGGGGTTGCCTTGCTCGTGGTTGCCCTGCTCGTGGTTGCCTTGCTCTCAGTGGCCCGCTTCGGGCCGCTCCTGGTGGTGTCCTCCACCACCTCTGCCGGCTCCACGGAGCTCGGCTCGGGGCGGTGCGGGATCCGGTCGACGGCGCCGCCCACGAAGGACTCGTACACGTCGATCAGCGTGGATCGCTGCCGATCGGTGAGGACCGGGTCGGCCGCGATGGCGACCCGGACGTCGATGCCGTGCCCCGCCGCCGGCTCGCGGTCCTCGAGGATGCCGGCCCGGACGTACAGGGACTCCGCGGAGACCTCGAGCGCCTTGGCCAGCTGCTGGAGGATCTCCGCGCTGGGGCGCTTGAGCCCCCGCTCGATCTGCGACAGGTAGGGGTTGGAGACCCCGGCGAGCTCGGACAGCTGGCGCAGCGAGAGCTTCGCCGACTGGCGCTGCTCCCGCAGGTGCTCGCCCAGGCTGCTGCCGAGGTCGTTCAACCGGTTCCTGGTCACGACTCCATTATGCTTGCTGCAGTTAGCGAAATGCAAACCGGAGCAAGCGTGAGACCTCTCACAGGCCCCGAACGCGCTGCGACACCGGTAGATCGGCTAGCCCGGCGCGACCACCGAGGACCGGCGCGCGGTGATGTCGGAGCAGGCGGCGCAGGTCTCCTGCGGCACCCACCCCGCCCGCATGAGCAGCCCGAAGGCCCAGCACCCCGCGCAGAAGCCCCACACCGACTCCAGCGCCGCGAAGGCCAGCAGCTTTCCCAGCAGGCCGGTGGCGACGCCCTCGGCGCCGGCCCCACCAAGCCCGAGGACCGCCACGGCCGCCGCCGCGCTGACCCCCAGCCCGACGGCCTGTGCGAACCGCTTCGGCGGGCCGGGCACCAGACGAGGCTCCCCCAGTCGGGGTGCGACCACCTCGGCGGCCAGGCGCCCGAGCGGGCTCCACCGCGGCCCGGCGGCGACCCGGAGCGCGAAGCCCCCAGCCAGGAGGACCGTGAGCCACCACCAGCCGGTGGCCAGGATCGTGGCGGTCAGCAGTACCACGCCGGCGGCGACGACGCGCGCCGCCTTCTCGTTGACCACTGCCGGGAAGCCGACCCACCGATCCATAACGCGACATAGGGCTCTCCACTTAACCGGAGTAGACTTGGACCGTGGTTGCGCTCCGAGGCGGGCAAGACTATCCACGGTCGGTGGGCGAGTTCCTGTCGTGGTTCGGCACGGACGCGGACTGCCGGGACTACTTGGCGTGGTTGCGCT
>DASQFD010000124.1:0-10215 GCA_035633255.1 Dermatophilaceae bacterium | reverse complement strand
ACCGGGGCCGGCTCGGCCACCACCGGGGCGGGCTCGGCCATCACCGGGGCGGGCTCGGCCGCGACGGGGGCCGGCTCGGCCGCGACCGGGGCCGGCTCCACCGCGGCCGGGGCCGGCTCGGCCGCCACCGGGGCGGGCTCGGCCGCCACCGGGGCGGGCTCCGCCGGGACCCCGGGCGCGGCGTCGCTCCCGAGGTGCGTCCCGGGGTCGGCGCCGCCGGCACCCGAGCTCACGGTGGCCATGTCCTCGGCGTCGTGCGGCCCCGCAGCCTCGTCCTTGCGGCGACGCTGCTCGGCCCGGGCCTCGGACTTCTTCTTCGTCGGGGCGAGCACCATGATCATGTTGCGGCCGTCCTGCTTGGGCGCCGACTCCACGGTGCCCAGCTCCAGGACGTCCTGCGCCAGCCGCTGGAGCAGCCGGTAGCCCAGCTCGGGGCGGGACTGCTCGCGACCGCGGAACATGATCGTCACCTTGACCTTGTCCCCGCCCTTGAGGAACCGCTCGACGTGGCCCTTCTTGGTGCCGTAGTCGTGCGGGTCGATCTTCGGGCGGAGCTTGATCTCCTTGATGACGGTGTTGACCTGGTTCTTGCGCGCCTCCCGCGCCTTCATGGCGGCTTCGTACTTGTACTTGCCGAAGTCCATGAGCTTGGCGACGGGCGGTTTGGCCATCGGGGCCACCTCGACGAGGTCGAGGTCCGCCTCGGCAGCCAGCCGGAGGGCGTCCTCGACGCGGACGATGCCGACCTGCTCCCCGTTGGGGCCGACCAACCGCACCTCGGGAACCCGGATGCGATCGTTGATGCGAGGCTCGCTGATGGAAGTACTCCTTCGTCGGTGTCTGCCAGGCCACCGACGAGAAAGGGCTCCCCGCCGGTGCGCGAGGAGCCGTCGGTCCGTCCACCCGTGTGGGCGGCCACCGCCCGCCCCCGCGAGGAGGACGGCGACGCCGCTCGGACCGGTGGGTGACCCGGCGGCCTGAAGACGGCCACCCGGGTGGAAGTCGGGCTTCTCTTGCGCCGCCGACACGAGGCCGACGGTCGGTCGGCTCCTAGGGTAGCAGCGGGCCCGGAGCGGGCCGAATCCCCGCCGTCACCGGATGCGGAACGCCAGGCCGTCGATCCGGGCCCGCAGCTCACCGTCGCTCGCCAGCCGCTCCCCCACGCGCGTCGCCACCGCGTGCACCTCGTCCGGCGCGAGCCCCGGCTCCAGGTCGAGCACGACGCCGAGGACACCGTGGCCGTGGGGCCGCCCCTCCTCCACCTCGTATGCCGTGACGCGGACCTCCGCGGCGAGGGCGGCGGCCACGCTGCGCTCGACGAAGGCGTCGGTGTGCGGTGGCTGCCAGGGCCGTGCCTGCGCGAGCGCCCACACCATGGACGGCCGGAGCACCCGCGTCGCGGGGCCGGCGACGTCGAGGACGACCACCTCGCATCCCTCGGCCACCGCGGCCTGTGCTGCTCGGGCCGGGGTCACGGGCACCGGCCGGGCCCCGGGGTCCCACGCGGCGAGGGCCTCCACCCCGGAGAAGGCCGGCAGCGCCCGCTGCCCGTCCGGCGCCACCAGGGTGACCGCCGCCATGTCGACCCGTGTCTCCACGGCGTGCGCGCCGGAGCGGTCGACCTCGGCCGGCTCGGCCACGACCGGGACGACGAGCCGGCTCCCCTCGACCGCCCGCATGAGGGTGACGTCGTCGGCCGGGCCGACGAGCGCGGCGAGCAGCGCGGGGTCGGCCGCCCCGGTGTCCTCCTCGAACCCGCTCGGCGACAGCTCGCGGCGGGCCCACGGGACCGCCCCTGAGTCCGTCGACGTGACGGCCTCGACGAGGGCGGGGTGGCGGGGGTGCTCCCGGGGGTTGCTCACGGGCGGCCCGCGACCTCGAGCGCCTCGGGGAGGGTGAAGGCGTCCCGGTAGAGCGCCGAGCCGACGATGGCACCCTCCACGCCCTCGGGCACCAGCGCCCGCAGCGCCGCCACGTCCTCGAGCGTGGACACCCCGCCGGAGGCGACGACCGGGCGGTCGGTGCGGGCGCAGACCGCCCTCAGCAGCTCCAGGTTCGGCCCGGAGAGCATGCCGTCCCTGGCCACGTCGGTGAGGACGTAGCGCGCGCAGCCCTCGGCGTCGAGGCGCTCGAGGGTCTCCCAGAGGTCCCCGCCCTCACGGGTCCAGCCGCGCGCGGCGAGGGTCGTGCCGCGCACGTCCAGACCGACGGCCACCCGGTCGCCGTGCTCGGCGATCGCGGCGGCGGTCCACTCCGGGTGCTCCAGGGCGGCCGTGCCCACGTTGACCCGGCGACAGCCGGTGGCCAGGGCCGCGTCCAGCGACGCGGCGTCCCGGATCCCGCCGCTCATCTCCACGTCGAGGTCGACGCGTCCGACGATCTCGGCGAGCACCTCGGCGTTGCTGCCCCGCCCGAAGGCGGCGTCGAGGTCGACCAGGTGCAGCCACTGCGCGCCCTGGTCCTGCCAGCGCAGGGCCGCCTCGACCGGGTCGCCGTACCGCCCTCCCGTCCCCGCCACGCCCTGGACCAGCTGGACGGCGTGGCCGCCTGCGACGTCGACGGCGGGCAGGAGCTGCAGGCGGGGGGTCACGACGGTCCTTCCGAGGGGTGGTCGACGGGAGCGGCGGGGCGCGTCCCGGGGGGCGACGCCGGCGCGCGGGGGGTCACAGTGAGGGGGTTCGCAGAGCGGGGGGTCGCAGCGAGGGGGGTCACAGCGAGCGCACCCAGTTCTCGAGCAGCGTCAGCCCCGCGTCGCCGGACTTCTCCGGGTGGAACTGGGTCGCGGTCAGTGGGCCGTTCTCGACGGCGGCGACGAAGCGCGTGCCGTGCCTGGCCGTGGTGACCAGCGGGGCCACCACCGCCATGTGCCCCTCGGGAGGGGGCAGGGTCCACTCCGGCACGGCATACGAGTGCACGAAGTAGAACCGCTCGCGCTCGACCCCACGGAAGAGGACCGAGCCGTCGGGCACCTCCACCGGCGACCAGCCCATGTGGGGCACGACCGGGGCGCGCAGGCGGGCCACCGTGCCGGGCCACTCCGCGAGCCCGGCCACCGGCGTCGCGCTCGGCTCGTCCGAGCCCTCGAACATCACCTGCATCCCGACGCACACGCCGAGGACCGGGCGGCTCCCCGCGAGGCGGACGTCGATGATCCGGGCCCCGTCCGCGGCGCGCAGGCCGGCGGCGCAGGCGTGGAAGTTGCCGACGCCGGGCACCACCAGCCCGTCGGCGGCCATCGCACGTCGCCCGTCCGGGGTGAGCTCGACCGTCGCGCCGACCCGCTCCAGCGCCCGGACGGCGCTGCGCACGTTCCCGCTGCCGTAGTCCAGCACGACCACGTCGGGGCTCATCGGCCCTGCTCCTGCTCGAGCCGGTGGGCCGCCTCGTCGGTGATGAGCCGGTTGAAGCGCCGCACGCCGCGCGCCCCCGGCTCCACGACCTCCGCCTCCGGGTCCGGCCCCTCCCGCAGCAGCGCCTCGCCGGGCAGGCCGAGCAGCCGCTGCAGGCCGACGAGCAGGTCGAGCGGCGTGCCGGAGCCGTCGCGCAGGTGCCCGCGCACCGACTCGGCGTCGGTGCGCGACCCCGCTCCGGCCACGTCGACGAGCAGCGCCGAGGGCAGCGGTGCCAGGTCCGGCGTGCTGCGCACGCCCGACCCCGGCTCCCAGACCACCCAGCGTTGCGAGGCGCGCCGGCCCGCGGGCTGCACCGTCACCACGGCGCACCCGTCCAGGACGAACAGGCCGACCGAGGGCCGTCCGGCAGCGGGGACCGGCCGGGCGGCGAGGACCTCGGTCCCCAGGTCATAGGGCGCCACCGCACGCGAGCGCGGGTCGGCCAGGCAGACGCCGGTCCACCCCGGCAGTCCGACGACGGCCGCGGACACCAGGCCGCCGCGCACCCAGCGGGCCGCCCGGGCCGCCGGCAGGCGCAGCAGGAGCAGGCCGTGCCCGGCCGCCTCCTCCTCCGTCCACGGGGCCACGGGTCAGAGCGCGCCCTTGGCGCTGGGCACACCGGCGACCCGCGGGTCCCGGGCGACGGCCGCGCGCAGCGCCCGGGCCAGGGCCTTGAACTGCGCCTCCACGAGGTGGTGGGGGTCGCGGCCGGCGAGGACGCGCACGTGCAGGGCCAGCTGAGCGTGCAGGGCGAAGGACTCCAGGACGTGCCGGGTCAGCGAGCCGACGTAGTTCCCGCCGATGACGACGTAGGCCTGCGCCTCCGGCTCGCCGGTGTGCACGACGTAGGGACGCCCCGCGACGTCGACGACCGCCTGCACCAGGGCCTCGTCGAGCGGCACGGTGGCGTCGCCGAAGCGCGAGAGGCCGCTCTTGTCGCCCAGGGCCTCGCGGACGGCCTGACCGAGCACGATGGCGACGTCCTCGACGGTGTGGTGCGCGTCGACGTCGACGTCACCGACCGCCTTGACCGTGAGGTCGATCAGGGAGTGCCGGGCGAGCGAGAGCAGCATGTGGTCGTAGAACCGGACCCCCGTCGAGACGTCGCCGACCCCGGTGCCGTCGAGGTCGACGGTCACCTCGACGGTGCTCTCCGACGTCGCCCGGCGGACCGTGGCGGTCCGGGAGGCCCTCGGCGGGTCGGTCACGGCTGCTCCTCGAGGTCGTCGGTCCGGTGCGTCGGCGCGAGCGCGCCGAGGGCCGAGAGGAAGCGGGTGGTCTCCTCCGGGGTGCCCGCCGTGACACGAAGATAGTGGGGGATGCCCACGTCGCGGACCAGCACGCCCCGCTCGAGCAGCGCCTGCCAGGTGCGCCGGCTGTCCGCCAGCCCCCCGAACAGGACGAAGTTGGCGTCGCTCGGCACCGGCCGCAGCCCCAGCGCCGTCAGCGCGCGGACGATCCGGTCGCGCTGCTCCCGGATGACCCCGACGCTCTCCAGCATGGTGGGGGCGTGCCGCAGCGCCGCCACCGCGACCGCCTGGGTCGTCGTGGACAGGTGGTAGGGCATCCGCACCAGCCGCAGGGCGTCGACCAGCTCGGGGTCGGCGGCGAGATACCCCAGGCGCCCACCGGCGAGGGCGAACGCCTTGCTCATCGTCCGGGTGACCACCAGGCGGGGTCGGCCCGCGAGCAGGGTGAGCGCGCTGGGCGTGCCGTCTCGGGCGAACTCGGCGTACGCCTCGTCGACGACCACGAGGGCTTCGGGCGCGGCGTCGTGCACCGCCTCCACGACGTCGAGCCCGAGCGCCGTCCCGGTCGGGTTGTTCGGTGAGCAGATGAAGACGACGGCCGGCCGCGCCTCGCGGACCTGCGCGACCGCGGAACCGGCGTCCAGGTCGAAGGCCCCGGTGCCGGCGTCCCGCCGGCCGTCCCGCCATGCCGTGCCCGTCGTCGCCGCGATCACCGGGTGCATGGAGTATGCTGGGGTGAACCCGAAGGCCGTCCGCCCCGGCCCGCCGAAGGCCTGGAGCAGGTGGAGCAGCACCTCGTTGGACCCGTTGCCGGCCCAGACCTGCTCGGGGGTCACCGGGGTGCCGGAGGAGGAGAGGTAGGCCGCCAGCGCGCGGCGCAGCGCGGTGAACTCCCGGTCGGGGTAGCGGTTCAGCCCACCCGCGACCCGGGCCACCTCGCCGGCGATCTCGGCGACGACGGCCGGCGGCACGGCATACGAGCTCTCGTTGGTGTTGAGCGCGACGGGCACGTCCAGCTGGGGGGCGCCGTAGGGCTCCCGGCCGCGCAGGTCCGGTCGCAGGAGGGCGGAGATCTCGCTCATCCGAGCTCGGGGAGCCGGGCGGTGACCGCCTCGCCGTGGGCCGGCAGGTCCTCGGCGCGGGCGAGCGTCACGACGTGCCCGCCGACCTCCCGCAGCGCCGGCTCGGTGTAGTCCACGACGTGGATGCCACGCAGGAACGACTGCACCGAGAGGCCGCTGGCGTGCGCGGCCGTGCCGCTGGTGGGCAGGACGTGGTTGGAGCCGGCGCAGTAGTCACCCAGGCTCACCGGGGACCAGGTGCCCACGAAGACGGCACCGGCGTTGCGCACCCGGGCCGCGACCGCGGCGGCGTCCGCGGTGTGGATCTCGAGGTGCTCGGCGGCGTACGCGTCGACGACGGCCAGCCCGGCGTCGAGGTCGTCGACGAGCACGACGGCCGACTGCGGGCCGGTCAGCGCCGTGGTCACCCGCTCGGCGTGCTTGGTGGCGGCGGCGCGACGGGCGACCGCGCCGGCGACCGCGTCGGCGAGCGCCGGGCTGTCGGTGACCAGGACCGCCGCCGCGAGCGGGTCGTGCTCCGCCTGGCTGACCAGGTCGGCGGCGACGTGCTCCGGCTCGGCGCTCGCGTCGGCGAGGACGGCCACCTCGGTGGGGCCGGCGACGGCGTCGATGCCGACGACGCCCTCGAGGTGGCGCTTGGCCGCGGCGACGTAGACGTTGCCCGGGCCGGTGACCAGGTCGACCGGCTCGCACACGTCGGCGGGCCCCTCGCCGTGGGGGTCCTCGAAGCCGTAGGCGAACGCGGCGACCGCCTGGGCACCGCCGACGGCATACACCTCGTCGACGCCGAGCAGGGCGCACGCGGCCAGGACGGTCGGGTGGGGCCAGCCGCCGTGGTCGCGCTGCGGCGGGCTGGCCACCGCCAGCGAGCCGACCCCGGCCACCTGGGCCGGGACGACGTTCATGACCACGCTGCTCGGGTAGACGGCCAGCCCGCCGGGGACGTAGAGGCCGACCCGGTCGACCGGGACCCAGCGCTCGGTCACCGTGCCGCCCACGGCGAGCACCGTGGTGGTGTCGGTGCGGCGCTGGTCCGCGTGCACGAGGCGGGCGCGGCGGGTGGCCTCCTCGAGCGCGGCCCGGACGTCCGGGGCGAGGGTGGCGAGGGCGTCGGCGAGCACCGCCGCCGGGACGCGCAGGCGGGGCGGACGCACCCCCTCGAAGCGCTCCGCGGCGGCGTAGAGGGCACTGGCACCGCGCTGGTGCACGTCCTCGCAGATCGGGCGCACCGCCTCGACGGCCGCCTCCACGTCCAGCTCCGGACGCGGCAGGGCGGCGCGCAGCACCCGCCGCCCGAGGGTGCGGCCGCGCAGGTCGAGCACCGGCATCATGGGCCCGAGTCTAGGTCGGCGCCGTGGGTGGGCCTGCCGCCGTCCGGTGCGCGGGAGGCACCCGGGGAGCCGGCCCGGGGGGCACGCAGGCGTCCGGTGTCACGACTCACAGCGCCACCGGTGGCCCCGTCCGGGGCACCGGACGAGACCCCGAACAGCGGTCCTGCCGCTGCTGGCCGTCCGAGGAAGGCTCAGCCGTCGTAGAAGACGGCCTCCGCGGCCGCGCGGGCCCGCCGGGCGATTCGGCGGTAGTGCTCGGCGAGCTCGGCCCCGGAGCCGGGCGGCATCCCCACGATGCGGGCCACCCCGTCGGCCTCGCGCACGTCCAGGGGCACCGACTCGAGCACCCGGCCGCGCAGCAGGACGCCCGCGTTGCGCAGCGAGGAGGCCAGCCGCCAGCTGGTCGCCAGGTCCGCGGCGAGCGCCGCGTCGACGAGGCCGAGCCGCACGGCGGCCTCCAGGGCCCCGGTCGTCGAGGTCGTGCGCAGCTCCTCGTGCGCGCCCGCGTGCCGGAGCTGCAGGAGCTGCACCGACCACTCCACGTCGCTGAGTCCTCCCTGCCCCAGCTTGAGGTGGGTCTTGGGGTCGGCCCCGCGGGGCAGCCGCTCGGCCTCCATGCGGGCCTTGAGCAGCCGGATCTCCCGGACCTGGGCAGCCGTCAGGCCCTCCCGGGGCCACCGGATCGGCTCGACGAGCTCGAGGAACCGCCCGGCCAGGCCGGGGTCGCCCGCGACGGGCGTCGCGCGCAGCAGCGCCTGCGCCTCCCAGCCCAGCGACCACCGGGCGTAGTAGGCGCGGTAGGAGTCCAGCGACCGCACCAGCGGGCCGTTCTTCCCCTCGGGCCGCAGGGCGGCGTCGAGGTCGAGGTTCGGGTCCGGTCCGTGGGCGGCGAGCACCCGGAACAGCTCCTTGACGACCTCGAGCGCCTCCTCCTGCGCCGGGGCCTCCGCGGCGCCGGGGAGCGGGTCGTGGACGAACAGCACGTCCGCGTCGCTGCCGTAGCCGGTCTCCCCGCCACCGAGCCGTCCCATGCCGACGACGAGGAGCCGGGTCAGCGGCTCCGCGCGGCCGTGGCGCGCGGCGACCTCGCGCCCACACACCTCCAGCGCCACCTCGACCAGCGCCGCCATGAGGTCGGTGAGCGCGGCGCCGACCCGCTGCAGGTCGAGCAGCCCGCCGAGGTCCCCGACCGCCACCCGGAACAGCTCCGAGCGCCGGATGGCGCGCGCCGCGAGCACGGCGGAGTCGCCGTCGTCCTTGCGTCCCGCGGCCGCGCGCATCCGCATGAGCACGTCGGTGCGGGGACGGGGCTCCAGCCCGCGGGAGTCCCCCAGGAACTGCACGCACTCCGGCGCGGACTCCAGCAGCCCCGCGGCGAACCTGCTGCGCCCCAGGGTGTGCGCGAGCCGCTCGGCCGCCGAGCCCTCGTCGCGCAGCAGCCGCAGGTACCAGTGGGTGGACCCGAGCTCCTCGCTGACGCGGCGGAAGGCGAGCAGCCCCGCGTCCGGGTCCGCCTCGTCGGCGAACCAGCCGAGCATGACCGGCAGCAGCGTCCGCTGGATCGCCGCCCGCCGGCTCACCCCCTCGGTCAGCGCCTCGATGTGCCGCAGGGCCCCGCGCGGGTCGCGGAAGCCCAGCGCCGCCAGCCGCTCCCGCGCCGCCTCCGGGGTCAGGCGCACCTCGTCGGGCCCGAGCCGGGCGACCGCCGAGAGCAGCGGCCGGTAGAAGATCCGCTCGTGCAGCCGCCGCACCTCCCGCTGCCGCAGGCGCCAGCCCCGCACCACCTCCTCCGCGGGGTCCCCGCGGTGCCCGAGCAGCCGGCCCAGCCGCCGCAGGTCCGCCGGCGCGGTCGGCATCAGATGGGTGCGGCGCAGGCGGTGCAGCTGCACGCGGTGCTCCAGGGTGCGGAGGAACCGGTATGCCGTGCCCAGCCCGGCCGCGTCCTCGCGTCCCACGTAGCCGCCGGCCGAGAGGGCCTCCAGGGCGTCCAGCGTGGTGCCCGAGCGCAGCGTCTCGTCGGCCCGGCCGTGCACGAGCTGCAGCAGCTGCACGCTGAACTCGACGTCGCGCAGCCCGCCCGGCCCGAGCTTGAGCTGGCGGTCCGCCTCCGCGCTGGGGACGTGCTGCTCCACGCGACGGCGCATCGCCTGCACGTCGTCGACGAAGTTCGGCCGCGAGGCCGCCTGCCAGACCATCGGCTGGACGGCGTCGAGGTAGGCCGCGCCCACCGCCCGGTCCCCCGCCACCGTCCGGGCCTTCAGCAGCGCCTGGAACTCCCACGTCTTGGCCCACCGCTCGTAGTAGGCGCGGTGGCTGGCCGTGGTCCGCACCAGCGGGCCGGACTTGCCCTCCGGCCGCAGGTTGGCGTCCACCTGCCACAGGGAGCCGGCACCCGTCGAGGCCGAGCACACGCGCATCAGCCGGGTCGCGAGCTCGGTGGCGACGGTGAGGGCGTGTCCCTCCTCGGCGCCCTCGCTCGGCTCGGCCACGAAGACGACGTCGACGTCGCTGATGTAGTTCAGCTCGCGCCCGCCCGCCTTGCCCATCCCGATCACGGCGAGGCGGCAGTCGGCGGCCCGCTCCCCCATCGCCCCCGAGGCGACGACGAGGGCTGCCTCCAGGGCCGCCTCGGCGAGGTCGGCGAGGGCGGCCGCGGCGACCGGCATACCCGCCACCGGGTCGGCGGCGGTGAGGTCGAGCGCGGCGACCCCGAGGAGCTGGCGCCGGTAGCCGATGCGCAGGGCGTCCTCCGGCGACCGGGGACCGGGGTGGCGCACCGCGTCCACGAGGGCGGCGACCCGCTCCGCCACGGCGAGGGGGACGGCACCGGTGACGGCGTCGAGGTGGTCGGGATGGGCGACGATGTGGTCGCCCAGGGCCGTCGAGGCACCCAGGACGGCCAGCACGCGGTCGCGGTCGCGGCCCGGCGCGGCCAGCACCGCAACCACCCGCTCCCGGTCCTCGGCGCGCCCGGCGACGGCCTCCATGAGCCGGACGACGGTGACGAGGGCGAGGTCCGGGTCGGCGACCTCGGCGAGCCCGGCGGCGAGCCCGGCGTCCTCGACCCGCTCGCGGGTCCTGACCAGCGGCGCCACGAGCGGGTCGGAGAGGAGCCGGAGCGCGCGCGCCGGGTCCGCGAAGCCGAGCCGGGTGAGGGCAC
>DASQFD010000123.1:0-9051 GCA_035633255.1 Dermatophilaceae bacterium | reverse complement strand
GGCGATCAGACCGTCCGGCGTGAAGGGTCCACGTTCCCGGCCCGGCAGTCTCGCCCAGCCCACCGAAGACCGTCCGTGGCGCGCGGCGCAGAGCCTCGAATGATCAAGCCGCACGTGGCAGTGAAATGGATAACCCACTTGGCAAGAACGTCACGGCGCCGTCGACGGCTCGGGTCCGGCGGTGGTCAGGGGGAGCAGGGTGCGGCCGGTGGGGCCGACCTCGATCGAGGTCTCCAGCTGCGGGCACACCCCGCAGTCGAAGCACGGCGTCCAGCGGCAGTCCTCGACCTCGACCTCGTCGAGGGCGTCGAGCCAGTCCTGCCAGAGCCACTCCTTGTCGAGCCCGGAGTCGAGGTGGTCCCACGGCAGGACCTCGGTCTCCTCCCGCTCGCGCGTGGTGTACCAGGCGACGTCCACGCCGTATGCCGGCAGCACCCGCTCCGCGGCCGCCATCCAGCGCTCGTAGGAGAAGTGCTCGCTCCACCCGTCGAAGCGCTCGCCGTCGCGCCACACCGCCTCGATGACCCGCCCCACGCGGCGGTCGCCGCGGGAGAGCAGCCCCTCGACCGCCCCGGGCCTGCCGTCGTGGTAGCGGAAGCCGATGGAGGACCCGTAGCGCCGGTCGGCGCGGATCGCCCGCCGCAGCTTCTCCAGCCGGGCGTCGGTCTCCGCCGGCCCGAGCTGCGCCGCCCACTGGAACGGGGTGTGCGGCTTGGGCACGAAGCCGCCGATCGACACCGTGCACCGGATGTCGCGCCGACCGCTGACCTGCCGGCCGGTCTCGATGACCTTCTTCGCCAGCTCGGCGATCTGCAGGACGTCCTCGTCGGTCTCGGTGGGCAGCCCGCACATGAAGTAGAGCTTGACCTGCCGCCAGCCCGCGCCGTAGGCCGCTGCGACGGTGTCGATCAGGTCCTGCTCGCTCACCATCTTGTTGATGACGCGGCGGATCCGCTCGCTCCCGCCCTCCGGGGCGAAGGTCAGCCCCGACCGGCGACCGTTGCGGGTCAGCTCGTTGGCGAGGTCGATGTTGAAGGCGTCGACCCGCGTGGACGGCAGGGAGAGGCCGACCTGGTCGCCGTCGTACCGGTCGGCCAGCCCGCGGGTGATCTCCGCGATCTCGGAGTGGTCGGCCGAGGAGAGGGACAGCAGCCCGACCTCCTCGAAGCCGGTGGCGGCCAGCCCGCGCTGCACCATCTCGCCGATCCCGGTGATCGAGCGCTCCCGCACCGGCCGGGTGATCATCCCGGCCTGGCAGAACCGGCACCCCCGCGTGCACCCGCGGAAGATCTCCACCGACATCCGCTCGTGCACGGACTCGGCGAGCGGCACCAGGGGCTGCCTGGGGTAGGGCCAGGCGTCCAGGTCGGTCACGGTGTGCTTGGCCACCCGCCACGGCACCCCGGGCCGGTTCGGCGCGACGCGCTGGACCCGCCCGTCGGGCAGGTAGTCCACGTCGTAGAACGCCGGCACGTAGACCCCGCCCTCACGCGCCAGCCGCAGCAGCAGCCCCTCGCGGCCACCCGGCATACCCTCGCGCTTCCACGCCCCGACCAGGTCGGTGACCCGCAGCACCGCCTCCTCGCCGTCCCCCACGACCGCCGCGTCGACGAAGTCGGCGACCGGCTCGGGGTTGAAGGCGGCGTGCCCGCCGGCCAGCACGACCGGGTGCGAGAGGTCCCGGTCGGCCGCGTGCAGCGGGATGCCGGCGAGGTCGAGGGCGGTGAGCAGGTTGGTGTAGCCGAGCTCGGTCGACAACGACACCCCGAGCAGGTCGAACTCCCCCACCGCCCGGTGCGCGTCCACGGTGAACTGGGGCACGCCGTGCTCGCGCATCAGCGCCTCGAGGTCCGGCCACACGGCATAGGTGCGCTCGGCCAGGGCGTCCGGACGCTCGTTGAGGACCTCGTAGAGGATCATCACGCCCTGGTTGGGCACGCCCACCTCGTAGGCGTCGGGGTACATCAGCGCCCAGCGCACCGTCGCCTCGCCGGCCACGTCCCACGGCTTGACCGTCGAGTTGAGCTCGCCGCCGACGTACTGCACCGGCTTGCCCACCCGCTCGAGCAGCGGCTCGAGGGCCGGGAAGAGCGAGTGTCCGGGCATCGGCCCAGTTTAGGCGACCCTTCGCGGGCGGCCGGTCGCATACTGGCGGACGTGGACAGCGTCGACAAGGGGGCTCGAGCCGCCGGGGCGGTCGCCGCGGCGATGGACGCGGTGCCCCGCCGGGGGTTCCTACCGCGGGCCGAGCGACCCTTCGCGGGCCGGGACGCCCCGCTGCCGATCGGGCACGGCCAGACCAACAGCCAGCCGAGCACCGTCCGGGCGATGCTCGAGCTGCTCGACGTCCGGCCCGGCCAGCGGGTGCTCGACGTCGGCTCCGGCTCCGGCTGGACGACCGCGCTGCTGGCCCACCTCACCGGGCCGACCGGGTCGGTGCTGGGGGTGGAGCGGGTCCCCGAGCTCGTCGACCTCGGCGCCGGGCACCTGCAGGGGGCGGGCCTGCCCTGGGCCCGGATCGTGGCGGCCGTTCCGGGCGTGCTCGGCGCCCCCGCGCAGGGCCCCTACGACCGGGTGCTCGTCTCCGCGGAGGCCACCTCGCTGCCCGAGGACCTCGTGGCGCAGCTCGCCGCGGGTGGCGTGCTGGTCGTGCCCGTCGCCGGCCGGATGCAGCGGGTGACCAACGGCTCGCAGGGCCCACGCGTCGAGCACCACGGGTGGTATCGGTTCGTGCCGCTGGTCACCGACCCGCCCCGCTGACCCGAACCCCAGGGACTGCGCGCGCCGTGGCAGCGCCACCACCCGGCATACCGTGCGGGTATGCCGGGTGGCGCGCCGGGGTGCTCGCCGCACCCGGGGTGCCGGCCCGGTCGCCCGGGTCAGGCCGGTGGGTCAGGCGCCGGTGTAGTGCTTGTCCAGGTGGTGGGAGTAGCGCTCGGTGACCATCTTGCGCTTCAGCTTCAGGCTGGGGGTGAGCTCGCCCTCATCCACCGCGAGGTCGCGCGAGAGGATGGTGAACTTCTTGATCGTCTCCCAGCGGTTCAGGCTGGCGTTGAGCTCGTCGACGTAGCCCTGCACCATCTCGCGGGCGGCGGCGCTGCCGACGACCTCCTCGTAGGGGCGGCCCTCCATGCCGTGCTGCGCGGCCCAGCCGGCCATGGCGTCGGGGTCGAGGCTGATCAGCGCGGAGACGAAGTTCCGGCCGTCGCCGTGGACGACGAGGTGGGAGACGTAGGGGCAGATGCCCTTGAACCTGGACTCGATGACGGACGGCGCGACGTACTTGCCCCCGGAGGTCTTGAACAGGTCCTTCTTGCGGTCGGTGATCCGCAGGAAGCCCCGTTCGTCGCGGTGGCCGATGTCACCGGTGTGGAACCAGCCGTCCGCGTCGATGGCCTCGGCCGTGGCCTCGGGGTTGTTGTGGTAGCCGTGCATGATGCCTTCACCCCGCAGCAGCACCTCGCCGTCGTCGGCGATGTGCACCTCGGTGCCCGGGAGCGGCCAGCCCACGGTGCCGTAGCGGTAGGCCCGCGTCCGGTTGACGAAGGCGGCCGAGCTGGACTCGGTCAGCCCGTATCCCTCGGCGACCTGCATGCCCATGGCGTCGAACCACTTCCCGACGTCCTGGTTCAGGGCCGCCGAGCCGGAGATGAAGAAGCGGATCCGGCCGCCGAAGCGCTCGCGGATCTTGTGCAGCACCAGCTTGTCCGCGAGGGCGTACTCCCGGGCCAGCAGGCCGGTGGGGTTACGGCCCTCGGCGCGCAGCTCGGAGACGCGGCGGCCGACCCGCTCGGCCCAGCGGAAGAGCCTGAGCTTGATGCCGCCCTCCTCCTCCACCGTCACCTGGATCCGGCCGTAGGCCTTCTCGAAGATGCGCGGGGCGGCGCCCATGAACGTCGGCTTCACGACGGCGAGGTTCTCCACGATCTTGTCGATGCGGCCGTCGATCGCGGTCGGGAAGCCCATCTGCAGCGGGAGGATGAGCAGCTGCTTGCCGAAGACGTGCGCCAGCGGCAGCCACAGGTACTGCAGGTCGTCCTCGCCGAGGATGTCGATCGCCTGGCAGGCCGCGCCCTGGTAGGTCCACGTCTCGTGGAGCAGCCGCACGCCCTTGGGCCGACCGGTCGTGCCGGAGGTGTAGATGATGGTGGCGAGGCGGTCGGGACTGATGCCGTCGATCCGCTCGTCCACCGCACCCGGGTGCGCGGCCAGGTGCTCGCCGCCGATCCGCTCGAGCTCCGCCAGGCTCGTCACCCATCCCTGCGGGTCGGGGAGCTCGACACCCGAGGGGTCGAAGAGCACCACCTTGGTGACCGCGGGGATGGACTCGGCGATGCTGCGGAGCTTCGCGAGCTGGGTGGCGTCCTCGGCGAAGATGACCTTGGTGCCCGAGTCGCTGAGGATGAACGCGACGTCGTCGGCGATGGTCGTCGGGTAGATCGTGGTGGTGGCCGCGCCGCTGCACATGCTCGCGAGGTCGGCGAGGGCCCACTCGTAGCGGGTGCCGGACGCGATGGCCACCCGCTCCTCCGGCCCGACGCCGAGCGCGAGGAGGCCGGCGGCCAGCCGGTAGACGACCTCGTTGACCTCGCGCCAGGTGACCGTCACCCACTCGTCCCCAGCGGCGGTCGGCTTGGCATACAGGTATGCCGGCTGGTCCGGCGTGCGCGCGACGCGCTCGCGGAAGAGGTGGCCCACGCTTCGGGCCCGGTGCTCCAGGAGCGCCGGGTCGATCGGCTCGTCGGTGGGGGTGTGGATCTGGGGGCTCGCGGTGAGCATCAGGCGACGTCCTCGTCATTGGGGGCGGCTGTGCGGGAATGGTGCCACACCGAGGGCTGAAGAAGAAGCGGCCCCCGCTGATCCACACGAGCCGGGGGCCCGGCGAACCGCGGCCCGCCCCGGGTCAGCCGGGGACGATCTGGGTCAGCACCGACCGGCATTGCTCGACGTCGCCGGCCATCGCGGCCTTGAGCTCCTCCACCCCGTCGAACTTCAGCGTGGGCCGGACGTGCTCGACGAACTCCACCATGACCCGCTCGTCGTAGAGGTCGAGGTCGTCGCGGTCGAGGACGTAGGCCTCGACCGTGCGGCGGTCGTGGCCACCGAACGTCGGGTTGGTCCCGATGGAGATGGCCGCGGGAAGGGTGCGGTCCGGGGCGCCGTCGGCGAGGTCCATGCGGGTCAGCCACCCGGCATACACGCCCTCGGCCGGCACCAGGCCGAGGGAGTCGGCGGCCAGGTTCGCGGTCGGGTAGCCGAGGGCACGGCCGCGGTGGTGACCGTGGACCACGATGCCGACCACGCGGTGCGGGCGCCCGAGGATGGCGGCGGCGTCCGCGACCTCGGCGCGGGCCAGGTGGTGCCGGACCGCGGTGGAGGACCACCGCTCCTCGTTTCCCAGGTCCTCGATGGCGACCACCTCGAAGCCGAGGCGTTCGCCCAGGTCACGCAGGATGGCGACGTCTCCGGTGTTCCGGTAGCCGAAGCGGGTGTCGACCCCGACGACGACCACGCGCGCACCGAGCGCCCGCACGAAGGTGGACCGGACGAACTCCTCCGGGGTCTGGGCGGCGAACTCCGGGGTGAAGTCGAGGACGAGCAGCCCGTCGATGCCGCTGGCGGCGAGGAGGTCCTCCCGCAGCGGACCGGGCGCCAGCAGCTCCGGCGCGCGCTCGGGGCGCAGCACGGCGACCGGGTGCGGCTCGAAGGTCACCACCACGCTCGGCAGGTCGTGACGGCGGGCGATCTGGAGCAGGGTCGCGAGGACGGCCTGGTGGCCGCGGTGGACGCCGTCGAAGTTGCCGAGGGTCACCACGCAGGGCCGCAGCCCCTCGGGGGTCTCGGCGGGGTCGCTCCATCGATGCACGGAGAACACTCTATGTAGAGCGCGGGCGCGGACGACCCCCCACGACATGTGGAGCGCGGGCGCGGACGACCCCCTACGACGCAGCGGGCGCGAACACGACCCGGCTGCGGGCCCGCTCGCCGGTCTCGTCGACCACCGCGACGAGCGTGCCGTCCGGGGCGATCGCCGCCACCAGGCCCGTGCGGCCCGGCTCCTGCGACGCGACGGCCTGGCCTTGGCCGAGGCGCTGGGCCTCCTCCGCGGTGAGCGCGCGGATCGGCAGGGTGGCCCGGGCGGCATCGGCGAGCGGGACCACCGGGAGCCGTTCCGGCTCGATCGCCGCCAGCTCGTCGAGGGTGGCCGCCTGCCCGATCCCGAAGCCGCCGACGCGGGTCCGGCGCAGGGCGCTCAGGTGGCCACCGGTGCCCAGGGCGGCACCGAGGTCGCGGGCCAGCGCGCGGACGTAGGTGCCGGAGGAGACCGTGACCTCGACGTCGACATCCAGGACCTCGGTGCCGTCGGCGGCGGTGGTGCGCCGGGCGTCGCCGACCTCGAAGCGGGAGACCGTCACGCGGCGTGCGGCCAGCTCGACCTGCTCACCGGACCGCACCCGGTGGTAGGCCCGCCGGCCGTTGACCTTGATCGCGCTGACGGCGCTCGGCACCTGCTCGATGTCGCCGGTGAGCGCCCGCACCGCCTCGGCCAGCCGTTCGCGGGTCACCGCGGCGCCGGCTCCGGGCGCCGCGGTCACCTCGCCCTCCGCGTCGTCGGTGACCGTCGCCTGGCCCAGCCGCACCGTCGCCGTGTAGTCCTTGTCGCAGCCGACGAGGAAGGTGAGCAGCCGGGTGCCCCGCTCCACCCCGAGGACGAGCACGCCGGTGGCCATCGGGTCCAGCGTGCCGGCGTGACCCACCCGGCGGGTGCCGCAGAGGCGTCGTGCGCGGGCGACCACGTCGTGGCTGGTCCAGCCGGCCGGCTTGTCGACGAGCAGGATGCCGGCCGGCGCCGGGCTCACGGGCCCGACCGGTCCGCGACCTCGACGGGGCCGGCCCCGGCCTGCCCCGAGTCGTCGATGCCGTCGCGGCCCTCGCTGTCGTCGCTGTCCTCGCCGTCGTCGCGGTCGCCGTGCCGGTAGGGGTCGGTGTCCCCCGCGTATGCCGCCCCGGCCGCCGCCGCCGCCACCTCGGCGTCCCGCTGGCGGGCCTGCTCCAGCAACGCCTCCAGGTGCGCCGCGGTGTCGGGCACCGCGTCGAGGAAGAACTCCACCGTCGGGGTGAGCCGGATGCCCAGCTCCCGGCCCACGAAGGACCGGATCCGGCCCCGGTTGCGCTCGAGCAGGGTAGCGGTCCTGGCGCGCTGCTGCTCCTCACCGAGGACGGTGTAGAAGATCGAGGCGTGCTGGAGGTCGCCGGTGACCCGGACGTCGGTGAGGGTCACGAAGCCGAGGTCGGGGTCCTTGACGATCTGCTGGAGGTTCTCCGCGGTGAGCGTCTTGATCCGGTCGGCGACCTTCTGGGCGCGGGCGGGGTCGACCACGGCTCCTCCTCGGCTCGGGGGATGGTTCTCGGACCCGACCACCCTAAGTCGTGACGCCGACCTCGCCGCCGAGGCGACCCACCAGGTGCGCTCCCCACCCGCAGGCGCGACCCCGCGGAGGCGCGCTCCACCCGCAGGGGCGACCCCCCGCACCCCGCGGGGGGGGCCGGCTCCGGGGTGCGGCACGGCATACCCCCCGGGGTGGGCCGTAGACTGACGGCCATGCGGGACCCGGCGGCTGGCAGGTGGCGCGCGCTGCGCGCCGCGGTCGCCGCGACGGTCATGGTGGGGCTCTCGACCTCGGCACACACCCTCGCCGGCGGCACCGCCGCCGACCCCGCCCTGCTGCTCGTCCTGGCGGCCCTGGTTGCCCCGCTCTGCTGGTGGTCGACGCGGATCCGCCTGCGGCCGGCGCACCTGGTGGCGCTGCTCCTCGGTGGGCAGGCGCTGGTCCACCTCGCCCTGACCACCATGGCGCCCGCCGGCAGCGGCACCGCGACGCGGGTCGCCGGCCACGCGCACGGTGCGCTCGTGCCCGTGCTGGCCGCGCCGGGGGCCGGAGCGACGGACCCGGCCACCGGCGCGCCGGGCCTGCTGATGCTCGGTGCCCACGTCGCGGCGACGGTGCTCACCGCGGCGGTCCTCGCCCGCGGTGAGGCGCTGCTGTGGGCGGTCGCCCGGCGCCTGCTTACCTCGCCGGCCCGACCGACCCTGCGGGCGCGCCCGGTCCGGCTCGGGCTGCCGGCGCCCGCCGTGGCGCTCACCCCGGCGCTCGCCGGGCCCGCCGGCGCGCGGGCGCCACCTCGCCGCGCCTGACGCCGGCCCCACGGCCGGGCGTTCTTGCCTTGCCAGGCGCGGCTCCGCGCCGCGCACTCCCAGACGACCGACGACTCCGGAGAACCCGATGACCCTTTCGCGCCACCGCACGCCCGCCCCCCGCACGCCCGCCCCCCGCACGCCCGTCCCCCGCACCCCGGCCCACCGCACCCACGCCCGCCGCGCTCTCCTCGCCGGCCTGGCCGCCGCCCTCCTCGCCGCACCGCTGGCCGGCTGCGGCACCGACGACCCCACCTCCAGCCCCTCCGGCAGCACCGCAGCCAGCACCGCGGGCGGCACCGCGACCGCCGCCGCGTCCCTGACCGTGAGCGACGGGTGGGCCAAGGCGGCCGAGGCCTCCGGGCCGATGGCCATGACCGCCGTCTTCGGGACGCTGCGCAACCCCGGTGACCGCGAGGTCACCGTCACCGGTGGGAGCAGCCCGGCGGCCACCCGGGTCGAGCTCCACGAGACGGTCCGCACGGACACCGGCGAGATGCAGATGCAGGAGAAGGACGGCGGCCTGGTGGTCCCGGCGGGTGGGCAGCTGGCGCTGGCGCCGGGCGGGACGCATGTCATGCTGCTCGGCCTCACCAGCTCCCTCGAGAACGGCGCGACGGTCCAGGTGACGCTCACCACGACCGCCGGGGACGTCGCCCTCACCGTGCCCGTGCGCACCTTCGCCGGCGGGAGCGAGTCCTACGAGCCGTCGCCCTCGTCGTGACCGGCACGTCGCGGCGCACCCTCCTGCTGTCCGGGCTGGCCGGCCTGGGCGGTCTGGGTGCGGGGTCCGCGCTGGCCGGCTGCTCGTCCGGCGCGGCCGGTCAGGCCGGCGCGTCCGGTGCGTCCGGTGC
>DASQFD010000122.1:0-16084 GCA_035633255.1 Dermatophilaceae bacterium | reverse complement strand
GTGCGGTGCCGGCGCACCTCCGGGTCGGTCGGCACGGTCAGCGAGTGCAGGTCGGCCACGAAGTAGTAGGCGTCGAAGTCCTCCTGCAGACCCACCCAGTTGACGAGCGCGCCGAGATAGTTGCCCAGGTGCAGGCTGTCGCTCGTCGGCTGCATCCCGGAGAGGATCCGGGGCCGCGCCGCCTGCGCCTGCGTGCCGGTGGTGGCATCGGCGGTGCTGGCGCCGGCGGGAACGGTCACGGGGTCGGCCGTGGCCGGCGAGGGGGGGACTGCGGCAGGCATGCGGACCATCCTCGCACCCACCGGCTCCTAGGCTGACCACCGTGAGAGACGCGCGCGAGGCCTTCGAGCGGACCCACGGTGCACCGCCCGCCGGCGTGTGGTCGGCCCCCGGCCGGGTCAACCTCATCGGTGAGCACACCGACTACAACGGCGGGCTGGCGCTGCCGGTCGCGCTCCCCCAGCGCACCTATGCCGCGTGCTCACCGCGCGCGGACGACCTCCTGCGGGTGCGGTCGCTGCAGAGCGACACCCCCGCGGAGGTGCGCCTCACCGACGTCGGCCCGGGCACCCCGGGGGGCTGGGCGGCATACGTCGCCGGTGTGCTGTGGGCGCTGCGGGAGGCCGGCCACGAGGTGCGCGGCATGGACGTCGTCGTGGACGGGCGGGTGCCGCTGGGCGGCGGCCTGTCGAGCTCGGCCGCGCTGGAGTGCTCGGTGGGCGCGGCGGCGAGCGACCTCTTCGGCCTCGGGCTGCTCGACGACGACGCCGGGCGGTCGCTGCTCGTCGACGCCTGCCGAAGGGCGGAGAACGACGTGGCCGGGGCGCCGACGGGCGGCATGGACCAGTCGGCGTCGCTGCTCTGCCGGGAGGGCCACGCGCTGCTCCTGGACTGCCGGGACGACACGCACGAGCACGTGCCGGTCCGCCTGGCGGCGAACGGGCTGGTGCTGCTGGTCACCGACACCCGCGCGCAGCACGAGCTCGTCGACGGGCAGTACGGCGAGCGCCGGGCGGCCTGCGAGCGCGCCGCGGCCGAGCTCGGCGTCGAGACGCTGCGCGAGGTGCCCGCCGGGGAGCTGGAGGACCGCCTGGCCGCGCTCTCCGACGACGAGCTGCGCCGGCGGACGCGGCACGTCGTCACCGAGATCGTCCGGGTGCAGGACTGCGTGGCGGCGCTGCGGGCCGAGGACTTCGGCGAGGTCGGACGGCTCTTCGTCGCCTCCCACGAGTCGCTGCGCGCGGACTACGAGGTGTCCGCCCCGGAGCTCGACCTGGTCGTCGACTCCGCGCTCGGGGCCGGGGCGCTCGGCGCCCGGATGACCGGGGGCGGCTTCGGCGGCTCGGCGATCAGCCTCGTGCGCGCACCGGACGCCGAGGCGGTCACCGAGGCCGTCACCGCCGCCTTCACCGACCAGGGGTATGCCGTGCCCGCCACCTTCGCGTGCACGCCGTCGTCCGCGGCGCACCGGGACGCCTGACCCGGCTGGCGCCGCCGCCCGCCGCGACCCGCCACCGCACGGTCCGCGCGCGCGGGCCGCGCGCGCCGGCCGTGGCGGCCGGCTCGGCTACCGTCGAGCCCGTGGACCCCACCGGCCCCCCGCTCCCGGAGCACGGCGCGCCCGCCGACCGGTTGGCAGGCGGGCGGGTGCTCGTGGTGTGCACCGGGAACATCTGCCGCTCGCCGTACGTCGAGCGGCGGCTGTGCAGCCTGCTCGCGGGGTCGGGGGTGAGCGTGCGGAGCGCGGGAACCTCCGCGGCCGTCGGCCGTCCCATGAGTGTGGAGTCCGGCCAGCGGCTCGCCGCCCTCGGTGGGGACGCGTCGGGCTTCTCGGCCCGACAGCTGGACGAGGACCTGGTGGCCGAGGCGGACCTCGTGGTGACCGCCGCCCGCGCGCACGTCGCACCGGTCGTCCGCCTGCACCTCCCCGCGCTGCGCCGCACCTTCGCCCTGGCGGACCTCGCCGACCTGCTCAGCGGGGTGCCGGCCGAGCAGGTCCGGGCCACGTCAGGCGACACGCGCGCGGGGCGGGTGGCCGCCCTCGCCGTCGCCCGCAGGGGGCTGGTGGTGCCCCGTCGCGTCGCGGACGCGGACATCGTCGACCCGATCGGCCGGCCACCTCGCGTGTACGACCGGATGGTGCGAGAGGTCGAGGCCGTCCTGCCCTCCGTCGTGGCGGCCCTGCGGGCCTGACGCGCGGACTCCGGAAGCCTCTCGCGCCGCAGTAGAGTCGCGGCACCGCGCCGGGCCCGGATGAGCCGCCACGGACCACGGGCGGTCGCCCACGACACGGACGGCTCGGGAGGCGGCGGGCATGAGCTCCGAGGGGTCGGGGACCCGTGCGAGCGGCGCGACGATGCGCGGCGCCTGGCTGCCGGGTGACAGCACGGTGGACCTGCGGGAGGTGCCGGTCCCGAGCCCGGGCCCCGGGCAGGTGCTGCTGCGGATGCGGGCCTCGACCATCTGCGGCAGCGACCTGCGGGCGATCTACCACGGCCACGTGGGCCCGGAGCCCTACGACGACGTCATCGCCGGCCACGAGCCGCGCGGTGAGGTGGTCGAGGCGGCGCCGGGGAGCCGGCTGCGGCCGGGTGACCGGGTGGTCGTCCACCACATCGTCGGCTGCCTGCGCTGCCGCGCCTGCCGGGCCGGCTCCTACATCACCTGCGAGGCCTCCTTCCCCGACAAGGTCGCCTAGGGCTACCAGCGCGACGGCGGGCACGCCGAGTTCCTGCTCGCCGAGGAGCAGTCGTGCGTGCCCCTGCCCGACGAGCTGTCCTTCGTCGACGGGGCGTGCGTCGCGTGCGGCTTCGGGACGGCATACGAGGCGGTGGTCCGCGGGCAGGTCGGTGGCGGCGACGCCGTGCTGGTGACCGGGCTGGGGCCGGTGGGGCTGGCCGCCGGGCTGCTGGCCAAGGCGCTGGGCGCGGAGCGGGTCATCGGGGTCAACCGGGGCGCCGAGCGCTGCTCGCTGGCCGGGTCGGTCGGCGCGGTCGACGACGCCATCTGCGAGGAGGGGCAGACGGACGCGATCGTCGAGCAGGTCATGGACCTCACGCACGGCCGCGGGGTCGAGGTGGCCGTGGACTGCTCGGGCGCCGCGTCCGCCCGCGAGGCCGCGCTCCGCTCGACCCGGGCCGAGGGCCGCGTGGTCCTCGTCGGTGAGGGCGGGCGCCTGGACCTCGACGTCAGCGAGTGGCTGATCCACCCGCAGCGCCGGCTGATCGGGTCCTGGGTGACCAGCGTCCCCCGGATGGAGGACCTGCTCGAGCACCTGGTCCGCTGGGACCTGCACCCCGAGCGGACCGTGACCCACCGCTTCCCGCTCGCGCAGGCCGGCGCCGCCTACGCCACCGCCGCCGAGGGCAGCGGCGGCAAGGTCGCCGTCGTCATGGAGGGCTGAGCCGGCCCCGTGCCGCGCGGGCGCCGCGCTGGCTAGGGTGAGCGGTGCCGCGAGGTGCGGCGGCGCCACACACGTGAGGAGCTGGCCGGGCATGGCGAGGATCATCTGGACGCTGACCGACGAGGCACCGATGCTCGCGACCTACTCGCTGCTCCCGGTGGTCTCGGCGTACACCCGGGCGGCCGGGGTCGAGGTGGAGACCCGGGACATCTCGCTCGGTGCCCGGATCCTCGCCGCCTTCGCCGACCTGCTCCCGACCGACCAGCAGGTGCCGGACGCCCTGGCGGAGCTGGGTGACCTGGCCACCCGGCCCGAGGCGAACATCATCAAGCTCCCCAACATCAGCGCGTCCGTGCCCCAGCTGAAGGCCGCGGTGGCCGAGCTGCAGGGCCAGGGGTTCGCGCTGCCGGACTACCCCGAGGAGCCGACGACGCCGGAGGAGCGCGACGTCCGCGCCCGCTACGCCCGGGCCACGGGAAGCGCCGTCAACCCCGTGCTCCGGGAGGGCAACTCCGACCGCCGCGCCCCGGCCGCCGTCAAGAACTACGCCCGCAAGCACCCGCACTCCATGGGTGCGTGGTCGCCGGAGAGCCGGACCTCCGTCGCGACGATGTCCGCGGGCGACTTCCGCTCCAACGAGTCCTCCGTGGTCGTCGGTGCCGACGACACGCTGTCCATCCGCCTCGTCGGCGAGGACGGCGAGACCACGGTCCTGCGCGAGTCCGTCCCGGTGCTCGCCGGCGAGGTCGTCGACGGCACCGTCATGCGCGCGGCGGCGCTCGACTCCTTCCTCGCCGAGCAGATCGCCCGGGCGAAGGCGGACGACGTGCTCTTCTCCGTGCACCTCAAGGCCACGATGATGAAGGTGTCGGACCCGGTCATCTTCGGGCACGTCGTGCGGGCCTTCCTGCCGGAGGTCTTCGAGCGCTACGGCGCCGACCTGGAGGCCGCCGGTCTGAGCCCCGACGACGGGCTGGGTGCGGTCCTGGACGGTCTGGACGGCATACCGGGTGGTCGGGGCGAGGAGATCCGGGCCGCGATCGAGCGCGGGCTGGCCGACGGGCCGCGGCTGGCCATGGTGAACTCGGACAAGGGGATCACCAACCTGCACGTCCCGAGCGACGTCATCGTCGACGCCTCCATGCCGGCGATGATCCGCACCTCCGGCCACATGTGGGGTCCGGACGGCCAGGAGGCCGACACCCTGGCGGTGATCCCGGACAGCAGCTACGCCGGCGTCTACGCCGTGGTCATCGACGACTGCAGGGTCAACGGCGCCTTCGACCCGCGCACGATGGGTTCGGTCCCCAACGTCGGGCTGATGGCCCAGAAGGCGGAGGAGTACGGCAGCCACGACAAGACCTTCCAGATCCCCCGCGCCGGGACGGTGCAGGTGGTCGACGCATCCGGGACCGTCCTGCTCGAGCACGCGGTCGAGGCCGGCGACATCTGGCGGGCGTGCCAGGCCAAGGACGCGGCGATCCGCGACTGGGTCAAGCTCGCCGTGGGTCGCGCCCGCGCCACCGGTGACCCCACCGTCTTCTGGCTCGACCCGTCACGGGCGCACGACTCGGTGCTCGTGGAGAAGGTGCGCGGCTACCTCGCCGAGCACGACACCAACGGCCTGACCATCGAGGTCAGGTCCCCGGCCGAGGCGGCGGCCTTCTCGGTGGAGCGGATCCGGCGCGGCGAGGACACCATCTCGGTGACCGGCAACGTCCTGCGCGACTACCTCACCGACCTGTTCCCCATCCTCGAGCTCGGCACCAGCGCCAAGATGCTCTCCGTCGTGCCGCTGATGAACGGCGGTGGTCTCTTCGAGACCGGCGCCGGCGGCTCCGCGCCCAAGCACGTGCAGCAGCTGGTCGCCGAGAACTACCTGCGCTGGGACAGCCTGGGCGAGTTCCTGGCGCTCGCCGAGAGCCTGCGCCACCTCGCCGGCTCCAGCGACAACCCCCGGGCCGGCGTGCTCGCCGCCTGCCTGGACCGGGCGACCGAGACGCTCCTGGACGAGGGGCGCTCCCCCGCCCGCAAGGTCGGCCAGATCGACAACCGCGGCAGCCACTTCTACCTCGCGCTGTACTGGGCCCGCGAGCTCGCCGCCCAGACCGAGGACCCGGACCTCGCCGCGGTGTTCGCCCCGGTCGCCGAGGGCCTCGGCCGCGACGAGGAGAGGATCGCCGCCGAGCTGCTCGCCGTGCAGGGGGCGCCCGCGGACATCGGCGGCTACTACCGGCCGGACGCCGAGCTCGCCGCCGCGGTCATGCGCCCGTCCGCCACGTTGAACGGCCACCTCGCGACGCTGACCGGCTGAGCCGGGGGCCCAGCCACCCGGCGACCCCCAGCGAGGTCGGCGAGATCGGCGGACAGCCGTCGCCCCCGGCCCGCACCGGCGTGTCGAGGGCTGGATGAGCGCGCGGGTGCCGGCCCCAGCGGGCAGAATCGAGCCCATGCCCACACCCCCCCTGCCCCAGCGCCTCGGCGCAGAGTTCCTCGGTACCTTCTGGCTCGTCTTCGGAGGATGCGGATCGGCGATCTTCGCCGCCAAGTTCCTCTCCCCCGACGTCGCGTCCGGTCAGAGCACCCAGCTCGGGATCGGCTTCGTCGGCGTCGCCCTCGCCTTCGGCCTGACCGTGCTGACGATGGCGTATGCCGTCGGCCACGTCTCGGGTGCCCACTTCAACCCCGCCGTCACCATCGGCGCCGCCGTCGCCAAGCGCTTCGAGTGGAGGGACGTGCCGGCCTACGTGGTCACCCAGGTGGTCGCCGGCCTCCTCGCCGGCGCCGTCCTCCTGGCCATCGCCAGCGGCAAGGACGGCTTCGACCGGGTCGGCAACATGGCCGCCAACGGCTACGGCGAGAACTCCCCCGGCGGCTACTCGCTCGTCGCGGTCCTCGTCGCCGAGGTGGTCCTCACCGCCTTCTTCCTCTACGTCATCCTCGGGGCCACCGACACCCGTGCCCCGGAGGGCTTCGCCCCCCTCGCGATCGGCCTCTCCCTCACCCTCATCCACCTCATCTCCATCCCGATCAGCAACACCTCGGTCAACCCGGCCCGCTCCACCGGCGTGGCGTTCTTCAACGGCGACGGGGCGCCGGGCCAGCTGTGGCTGTTCTGGCTCGCCCCGATCCTCGGTGCCGCCATCGCCGGCGCCACCTACGCCCTCATCACCGGCGTGGACCGGCGCGACGTCGACATCGCCGGCGAGGTGGAGCCGGGTGACCGGCCGGCCCTCGACACCCGCGACGCCTCCTGACCTCCCACCCCCAACCCGCGCGCCGGACGGCCCGGTCCCCACGACGGGGGGCCGGGCCGTCGGGCTCTCTCCCCGCCGGCAGCGACCACGCCGCACCCCCGGGCGGCCGCGACCGGAGCGCTGCTACGGTCGGGAACGTCCCATCTCCCGTCACCCGTGAAGGGGTCCGCACCGTGAGCACCTCCCCCGTCAAGGTGGCCGTCACCGGCGCCGCCGGCCAGATCGGCTACAGCCTGCTGTTCCGCATCGCCAGCGGAGCCCTCCTCGGCCCGGACACGCCCGTCGAGCTGCGGCTGCTCGAGATCACGCCCGCGCTCAAGGCCCTCGAGGGTGTCGTCATGGAGCTCGACGACTGCGCCTTCCCGACGCTGGCCGGCGTGCGGCTCGGTGACGACCCGCGCACCGTCTTCGACGGTGTGAACCTGGCCCTGCTGGTCGGGGCCCGCCCGCGTGGACCGGGGATGGAGCGCGGCGACCTGCTCGAGGCCAACGGCGGCATCTTCGCCCCCCAGGGCAAGGCGCTGAACGCGGTGGCGGCGGACGACATCCGCGTCACGGTGACCGGCAACCCGGCGAACACCAACGCCCTGATCGCCATGAGCAACGCGCCCGACATCCCCACGGAGCGGTTCTCGGCCCTGACCCGGCTGGACCACAACCGCGCGATCAGCCAGCTCGCGAACAAGCTCGGGGTGCCGGTGACCGAGGTCCGTCGGATGACGATCTGGGGCAACCACTCGGCGACCCAGTACCCCGACCTCTTCCACTGCGAGGTCGGTGGCCGCACGGCCGCCGACGCGGTCGGAGACCAGGACTGGCTGGAGAGCGCCTTCATCCCGACCGTGGCCAAGCGGGGCGCGGCCATCATCGAGGCGCGCGGGGCGTCCTCCGCCGCGTCCGCCGCGAGCGCCACCATCGACCACACCCGCACGTGGGTCAACGGCACCGCGGACGGTGACTGGGTCTCGATGGCGGTGCGCTCGGACGGGTCCTACGGTGTGCCGGAGGGCCTGGTCTCGTCCTTCCCCGTGACCGTGGCCGACGGGCGCTGGTCCATCGTGCAGGACCTGCAGATCGACGAGTTCTCCCGCGGCAGGATCGACGCCTCGGTCGCCGAGCTGGACGAGGAGCGCACCGCGGTGCGCGAGCTGGGTCTGGTCTGAGCCGGTCCGAGCCGGTCTGAGCCCATCTGAGCCGCGGCTGGCTCGACGCCGTCGCCGGCTCGACCCGGACCGGCGCGCCGAGGGCCAGCGCTCCCGGCGTGGGCTCCTCGCCGCGACGCCCGCTCAGTACCCGCTGTGGCCGTTGAGGACCGTGCGGATGGTGCGCCACAGGATGGTCAGGTCCCCGAGCACCGACCAGTTCTCGACGTAGTAGAGGTCCAGGCGCACCGACTGCTCCCAGGAGAGGTCGCTGCGCCCGTTGATCTGCCACAGCCCGGTCATGCCGGGCTTGACGAGCAGCCGGCGCCGCACGTCGTCGCCGTACTGCTCCACCTCACCGGGAAGCGGCGGCCGCGGACCGACCAGGCTCATCTGGCCGGCCACGACGTTGAACAGCTGCGGCAGCTCGTCGATGCTGTGCCGCCGGATGAAGCGGCCGACGGGTGTCACCCGAGGGTCGTGCCGCAGCTTGAACAGCGGGCCGTCCGCGTCACCGGAGCCCACGCCCTGCCCGCTCCGCAGGGAGGCGAGCCGGGACTCGGCGTCGACGACCATGGAGCGGAACTTGACCATCCTGAACCGCCTGCCGTCCAGGCCCACGCGCTCCTGGAGGAAGAAGACGGGCCCACGGTCACCGGCCCAGATGACCAGGAGGACGGCGAGGAGGAGGGGGGAGGCGAGCAGCAACAGCACGCCGGCCCCCACGACGTCCAGCGCCGTCTTCACGAAGAGCTTGGGCCCGGAGAACATCGGGGCCTCGACGTGGAGGAGCGGCAGGCCGGCCACCGGCCTCGTGGTCAGGCGCGGCCCGGCCACGTCGAGCAGACCCGGTGCCACCACGAGCTCGGTGCCGCTGCCCTCCAGCTCCCAGCCCAGCTGCCGCAGGGCGCTCGGCCCGAGGTACCGCGACGAGGCGCAGACCACGGTGTCGACGGCCAGGCGGCGCGCGACGTCGCCGGCGTCCCGCTCGGAGCCCAGCACGGGCACGCCGGCGACGTCGGTGTCGGCGTCGGCGGAGCACGCGGCCACCACGCGGTAGCCGGCGGCGGGCGCCGAGCGGAGGTTGTCGACGAGGCTGCGCAGGTGTTCGGAGTCCCCGACGACGAGCACGTCATGGCAGAACTCACCCTCGGCTCGTCGGCGGCCCAGCCAGGCCCTCGAGGCCCGGCGGGTCAGGAGCAGCCCGCCGAGCCCGGCGGGCAGCGCGATGATGACGTACCCCCGCGCGATCTGCAGCTGGGCGGCGTAGCTGACCACGGCGACCGTCGCGAAGAGCCTCAGGGTCGCGGCGGCGACGCTGCGGTACTCCTCCGTGCCGCGCCCGAGGGTGTTCACGCGGTAGGCGCCGTGCAGCCGGAGTGCCGCCAGCCACCCGAGCACCAGCAGGGCGCTGAACAGCACGTACGTCGCCTGGAAGGCCCCCCCGACCCCGCCCTCTGCCACCGGGTTGGCGGGTCCGAACCGGATCAGGTGCGCCCCGATGACCGCCAGGGTGACCACCACCAGGTCGGACACGGCCACCTTGGACCGGAACCGGTACAGCGCCTCGGCGCGGCCCGCGCCTGCCGTGATGCCTGTTGCCGCCCACACCGTCACGAACATCAACCCCCATGGACGCTGTCACGGCGCCCGTTCCCGTCCCCAGTAGCACTGCCACGGCCCCCGGCCGAGTCGCGGCTCCCCCGGCCGCACGGTCACCATCATCGCTGTCCCGGGCGGGGCCCGCCACCTCATCGGGAGACCCGAGGCGCCCAGGTGCCCGCCCGGGCCCCGGTGGGGAGGGTCCTCCGACCGGCGACCGACGATCGAGCCCCGGCCCGGCGGGCTGAGATCAGGGCCTCGCCGCCATGAAGAGGAAGGCCGCGAAGAGGGTCAGGTGCACCGACGCCTGCAACCGGGTGGCCCGCCCCGGCACCACGGTGAGCACGCCGACGACGACGGTGAGGGCGAGCAGGACGATCTGCGTCTCGCCCAGCCCGAGCAGGAGCGGCACGTCGATCCACACCGTCGCGAGCGCGATCGCCGGGATGGTCAGGCCGATGCTGGCGATGGCGGACCCGAGGGCGAGGTTCAGGCTGGTCTGGACCCGGCCGCGACGGGCCGCGTTGACGGCCGCGATGGTCTCGGGCAGCAGGACGAGCAGGGCGATGACCACGCCGACGAAGGAGTTGGGCAGCCCGGCCCGCTCCACCGTCCGCTCGATGAGCGGGGACTCCACCTTGGCGAGGCCGACCACGGCCACCAGGGCCACCAGGAGCAGCGCCACGCTCGTGGCGGCCTGCCGCTGCGTCGGCGGCACCGCGTGCTCGTCCTCGTCGAGGGGCCGGCCGTCAGGGGTGACCGGCAGGAAGAAGTCGCGGTGCCGCACCGTCTGGGTGACCACGAAGACCCCGTACAGCGTCAGCGAGGCGATCGCGGCGAAGGTGAGCTGCGCTCCGGTGAAGCGCGGCCCCGGCTCGCCGAGCGTCACGCTGGGCAGCACGAGGCACACGGTGGCGAGGGTCGCGACGGTGGCGAGCGCCCCACCGGTGCCCTCGGCGTTGAACAGGGCCGTCCCGCTGCGCCGGGCCGCGGCGAGGATGCTCAGGCCGAGGATGCCGTTGGTCGTGATCATCACGGCCGCGAAGACGGTGTCCCGCGCCAGCGTCGAGGTCTTCTCGCCGCCGCTCAGCATGAGGGTGACGATGAGCGCGACCTCGATGACGGTCACGGCCACGGCGAGCACGAGCGACCCGAACGGCTCCCCGACCCGGTGGGCGACGACCTCGGCGTGGTGCACGGCGGACAGCACCGCACCCGCGAGCAGCACGCCCAGGACGATCCCGACGCCCCACGAGAGCGACCGACCCCAGGCGAAGGCCAGGACGAGGACCGCCAGGAGCGGCACGGCGGTGGTCCAGCGCCGGAGGACGGGCACGCTCACACCTGGGCCCGGAGGTCGAGGCTGAGGCCGATCGCGGCGACCGTGACCGAGAGGGCCACGAGCACGGCGACGTCGAGCCACCGGCTGCGCACCACCAGCCCGCCGGCCAGCTCGGTCGGCGCCAGCGCCCGGGCCACGGCGGCGGCGGCGAGGGCGGCGGCGAAGGTGGCCGCCGCGCGCAGCATGTGGTCGGTCCACGCGAAGGCCAGCGCGACGACGACGCCCCCCGCGAGGCCCCACCACAGCGCGAGCCGGCGCGTGACGACGGGGGGGCGGGCCGGCATACCGGTGGTCAGGCCCGCAGGGCCGGCACGAGGGCGGCCTCGGCGGCCGCGACGACGTTGGACAGCAGCATGGCGCGCGTCATGGGCCCGACCCCGCCCGGGTTGGGGCTGAGGAAGGCCGCCACCTCGGCGACGTCCGGCGCGACGTCCCCGGCGATCCGGCTCCGCCCGTCCTCGCCGACCACCCGGCTCACGCCGACGTCGAGGACCGCGGCCCCCGGGCGGACCATGTCGGCGGTGACCAGACCCGGTGAGCCCGCTGCCGCGATGACGACGTCGCCGCCCCGCACCTCGCCCGCGAGGTCACGCGTCCCGGTGTGGCACTGGACCACCGTCGCGTTCTCCGAGCGGCGGCTGAGCATGAGGGCCAGCGGCCGGCCCACGGTGACCCCGCGGCCCACGACCACGACACGCGCGCCAGCGAGCGGCACGTCGTAGCGACGGAGCAGCTCCAGGCACCCCACCGGCGTGCACGGCAGCGGCGCCGGGCGACCCAGCACCAGCCAGCCGAGGTTCGTCGGGTGCAGCCCGTCGACGTCCTTGGCCGGGTCGACCGCCGAGAGGATCGCGAACTCGTCCAGGCCGGTCGGCTGCTGGACGAGGAAGCCGGTGCACCCGGGATCGGCGTTGAGCTCGGCGACGACGGCGAGGACGTCCTCGAGCGTGGAGCCGGCGGGCAGGTCGCGGCGCATGCTGGCGATGCCGATCTCGGCGCAGTCGCGGTGCTTGGCCCCGACGTACCACGTGCTGGCGGGGTCCTCGCCGACGAGCACCGTGCCCAGGCCCGGGGTCACCCCGCGCTCGGCGAGGGCGGCGACCCGCTCCCGCAGCTCGGCCTTGACCGTCGCCAGGATCGCCTTGCCGTCCAGGAGGGTGGCCGTCACGCGGCAATCCTGCCAGAGCGGCCCGGGCGCCCCGGGAGCCACCCGCGGAGCAGCCACCCGCGGAGCAGCCACCCGCGACCGGCCGGCGCGCCGCGGGCCCGGTCCCGGCGGCGCGGCCCCCGGTCGGAGGTCACCACGACGCCCCCTCGCCCGTCGCCCGGCGCGCGCTGGGAGGCTTGCCCCGTGACCGGGACAACGGCGCGGCTCGGTGCCCGCGACCTCATCGTGACCGTGCTCGACGACGGCTCCTGGGAGTCCTGGGACGAGCCGGCGGCGCCGTTGGCGCAGGACGACCCCCGGTATGCCGCCGAGCTGGCCGCGGCGGCCGCCGTCGCCGGCACCGACGAGTCCGTGCTGACCGGTTCGGGGCGGATCCGCGGCATCCCGGTGGCGCTGATCGTCGGCGAGTTCGCCTTCCTCGCCGGGTCGATCGGCCGGTCCGCCGCCGAGCGGGTGGTCCGGGCGTTCGAGCGCGCCGGAGCGGAGCGGCTGCCGCTGCTCGCCGCGCCGGTCTCGGGCGGCACCCGGATGCAGGAGGGCACCCCGGCCTTCGTCGGCATGGTGAAGATCTCGGCGGCGTGCGCGACGTTCAAGCAGTCCGGCCTGCCCTACCTGGTCTACCTCCGGAACCCCACCACGGGCGGGGTCTTCGCCTCGTGGGGATCGCTCGGGCACGCGACGGCCGCCGAGCCGGGGGCGATGATCGGCTTCCTCGGCCCGCGCGTCTACGAGGCGCTCTACGGTCAGCCGTTCCCCGAAGGCGTCCAGACGGCGGAGAACCTCTACGCCAACGGCCTGCTCGACGCCGTGCTCCCGGTGGAGCGGCTCGCCGAGATGGCCGAGCGGTTCCTGCGGATCGTGGGCACCCGGCATACCCCTCGTGCGGTGCGGCCGGTGGCGGGGGAGACCGGGGACGCACCGGTGGAGGCGGGGGACGAGGGGGCCGCGGCGGACCAGCGGGCCGCGGGGGACGAGGGGGCCGCGGCGGACCAGCGGGCCGCGGCGGACCAGGCGGCTCGGGACGGGGCGCGGTTGGCGACCACGCCGGCGTGGGTGTCGGTGACGGCCACGCGGCGGGAGGACCGGCCGGGGGTGCGGGCCCTGCTGCGGCTGGGGGCGACCGACGTCGTGCCGCTGCACGGGACCGGCGCCGGTGAGGTGGACCGGAGCCTGATCCTCGCTGCTGCCCGCTTCGCCGGTGCCTCGTGCCTCGTCCTGGGCCAGGACCGGCGCAGCGAGCGGCTCGAGGCGCCGCTCTCCCCCTCCGGGTTGCGCGTCGCGCGCCGGGGGATGCGGATCGCGCAGGACCTGCGGCTCCCCCTCGTCACGGTCATCGACACCGCCGGGGCGGCGCTCTCCAGGGAGGCCGAGGAGGGCGGCATGGCGGGCGAGATCGCCCGGTGCCTGTCCGAGCTGGTCATGCTCGACGCCGTGACGCTGTGCGTGCTGCTCGGCCAGGGCACCGGCGGCGGGGCGCTCGCCCTGCTGCCGGCCGACCGCGTGGTGTGCGCCGAGCACTCCTGGCTCTCCCCGCTCCCGCCCGAGGGGGCCGCGGCGATCCTGCACCGGGACGTGGATCGGGCGCCCGACATCGCGGCGGCGCAGCGGGTCCGGTCCGGCGACCTCCTCGCCGACGGCATCGTGGACCGGGTGGTGCCGGAGCGGCCGGACGCCGCCGAGGAGCCGGAGGCGTTCTGCCTGCGGATGGCGGCGGCCATCGACGAGGAGCTCGCGACCCTGCTCGACCTCGACCCACGCACCCGGCTCGACCGGCGGCTGGCCCGCTTCCGCACCCTCGGGCTCCCGGAGCAGGCAGGTGGCGCTCAGGCCCGGGAGGGGCGCGCGTAGCGGGCGGCGAGCACCGCCGCCACGAGGGTGACGCCCACGCCGGCGAGGACGGGCACGCCCACGTCCGGGCGGGTGGCCGGGTCGAGCAGGTCGAGGACCACGGCCGCCGTGAGCTGCCCGGTCACCACGGCGAGGCTGAAGAGCAGCACCCCGAGGTGGCGCACCGCCCAGGCGGCCGTGCCGATGAAGGCGATGCCGCAGAGCCCCCCGAGCCAGGCCCACCACGGGACGTCGTGCGGCACGCTCGGGTGCAGTCCCCCGGCCGCCCAGCGACCCGCCGCCACGACGCCGAGCATGGCCGTGCCCATGGTGAAGTTCAGCCAGGTGGTGGAGAGCACGTGGCGGCTGACGTGGTTCACCCGGCCGTTCACGCCGGCCTGCGCGGCCGCCCCCGCTCCGGCGGCGAGCGCGAGCAGCACCGGCAGCAGGACCAGCCCCGACCCGTCGAGCCGGCCCGAGACGGACAACGCGACCCCCACGACGGCCAGCCCGGCCGCGGCGACCCGGCCCGGGGCGACCGGGGTCGGTCCGCCGGGGCCGATGCCGAACCGGTCGACCACCAGGGCGTTGCCCACCTGCCCGGCCACCACCGCGACGGTGAACAGGGCCACGCCGACCAGGGGCACGGCATACGACTGGACCGCGACGTAGAGCCCGCCGGCGAGCCCGCCGATGCCCTGCCACCAGCGCAGCCGGCCGCTGCGCACCGCCGCGACGACGGCGCCCAGCCCGGCGCGGACGGCCGGGACGGTGAGCACGACGACGGTCAGGACGAGGAGGCCGGAGCCGAAGCTCCACACGGCCGCCTCGACCGGCTCCCCCGTCCGGCGGGACAGCTCGCCGTTCATCCGGCCCTGCACCGAGCCGAGGACTCCGGCGAGCAGGGAGCCGAGGAGGGCGAGCAGGTGGTGCTCGCGGTGGGTCTCGTGCGGGGTGGCCGGGGTCGGCCCGGCGTCGGGCACCGCGTCCGGGACGGCGTCGGGCACGGTCCGGCCGACCTCAGTGCGCGAAGTGGCGGGTGCCGGTGACGTAGAGCGTCACGCCCGCCGCGCGGGCGGCCTCGACGACCTCGGCGTCGCGCACCGAGCCCCCGGGCGCCACCACGGCCGCGACGCCGGCGTCGAGCAGGACCTGCAGCCCGTCGGCGAAGGGGAAGAAGGCGTCCGAGGCCGCCACGGCGCCACGGGCGCGCTCGGCACCGGCGCGCTGCACGGCGAGGTGACAGGAGTCGACGCGGTTGACCTGGCCCATGCCGATGCCCACCGACGCACCGCCGCGGGCGAGGAGGATCGCGTTGGACTTCACGGCGCGCACCGCCCGCCAGGCGAACTGCAGGTCCGCGAGCAGCGCCTCCTCGGCCCGCTCGCCCGCCACGAGGCGCCAGTGGTGCGCGTCGTCGCCCCCGGTCACCGCGCCGGTGTCGTCGGTGACCACGGCGTCCACGCGGTCGCGGCTCTGCACGAGCAGCCCGCCGCCGACCGGGCGGCTCTCGGCCGGCCCGCCGCCGACGGCCTCCTCGGGGAGCACCAGCAGACGGAGGTTCTTCTTCGCGGTGAGGACCTCGAGCGCGTCCTCGTCGTAGGCCGGCGCCACGACGACCTCGGTGAAGATCTCGGCGACCGTGCGCGCCATCTCGAGCGTGACGGGCCGGTTGACGGCGATGATGCCGCCGAAGGCGGACACCGGGTCGCAGGCGTGGGCCTTGCGGTGCGCCTCGGCGACGTCGCCGCCGACCGCGATGCCGCACGGGTTGGCGTGCTTGACGACCGCACACGTGGGCAGGTCACCGTGGTCGTGGGCCGCGCGCACGGCGGCGTCGGCGTCGACGTAGTTGTTGTACGACATCTCCTTGCCGTGCAGCTGCCGGGCGGCCGCGACGCCGGTCGCGGAGGGGTCCTGCGAGCGGTAGAGCGCGGCGCGCTGGTGCGGGTTCTCGCCGTAGCGCAGCACCGCGGCCCGCTCCCACGTCGCGCCCACCCACGCGGGGAAGCCGGTCCCGCCGGAGGTGTCGGTGAGGACGTTGCCCATCCACGACGCGACGGCGCTGTCGTAGGTCGCCGTGTGCACGAAGGCCGCGGCCGCGAGCCCCCGGCGCTGCTCGAGGGTGAACCCGCCGGCACGCACCGCCTCCAGTACCCGCGGGTATGCCGTGGGGTCGGTGACCACGGCGACGCTCGCGTGGTTCTTGGCGGCGGCCCGCACCATGGTCGGGCCGCCGATGTCGACCTGCTCGACGCACTCCGCGGGCGAGGCCCCGGAGGCGACCGTGGCGGCGAAGGGGTAGAGGTTGACGACCACGAGGTCGAAGGGCTCGATGCCGAG
>DASQFD010000121.1:0-6791 GCA_035633255.1 Dermatophilaceae bacterium | reverse complement strand
CAGGTCCAGCCCCGAGGAGGCACGGCTCATCACGGCGTACCCCTGTTCAGTCCTGGGCCCGCAGCAGCCGCCACGGGCCACCCGCGCCACCGTCGCTGCCGAGGTCGAAGACGCCGGTCACCCCGGACGCCCCGGCCCGGGCCTCAACCCGCCACACGTCCAGAGCGGTCGGCGCCGCACCACCGCCGCCGAGCGCGTCCCGCCACCACGCCCGGCGCTCCTGCCACTGGTCCTGGACCGTGCGGACGACGAAGAGCCGCCCCCGCCAGAGGAACGCGTCCGGGGCGTAGCCGGTGGGCCGCTCGACGCGCGCGGCGCGGACCTCGATCGGCTCGTCGTACCTGCGGACCACGGCATCCTCCTGGCGCCCTCCGTCGACCCCGGACCCACCTGCCATCTCGGTGTCGAACACGTGTTCGAACAAGTGCCGACTCTACCTCCCGTCCCGCCGCGCGCGTCAAGGCCGGTCACTACGCTGCGGGGATGAGCTCACCCGGCGAGCCGCTTCCCGCCGCCGACCTCTCCGCCCACCCCGGGGTGGCCCGGGTGCTCGAGGTGCTCGCCCGGCACCGGATCCGCACCACGGTGCGGTTCCTCCCCGACGCCGTCCGCACCGCGGCGGCGGCCGCGGAGGCGCTCGGCACCACGCCGGGCGAGATCGCCAACTCCCTCGTCTTCGCCACCCGCGCGCACGACGGCCACACCGGGCCGCTGCTCGTCCTCGCCTCGGGCGACCACCGCGTCGACGTCGACAGGGTCGCCGACCTCGCCGGCCTCGCCGCGGTCGAGCGCGCCACCCCCGAGCAGGTCCGCGCCTGGACCGGCTTCGCCATCGGCGGGGTCGCCCCCGTCGGGCACCCCCACCCGATCCGCACCATCGTCGACGTCAGCCTCGGCCGCCACGACACCGTCTGGGCGGCGGCGGGCCACAGCCACTCGGTCTTCTCGACGTCCTACGACGAGCTGCTGCGCGTCACCGGCGGTCAGCCGATGGAGGTCGCCTGACGCACGGGCCCGAGGTCGAGGTTCTCGTGCACCTCGAGGGCGGCCGTCGAGCGGTTCATCGTGATGAAGTGGATCCCGGGCGCGCCCTCGTCGAGCATCCGCCCCGCCACCTCGGTGGCGATCTCCACCCCGACCGCACGCACGGCGGCCGGGTCGTCGGCGACCGCCTCCAGCCGCGACACCACCGGGGCGGGCAGCGGGGTCCCCATGAGCTGGGCCATCCGGGTGATCTGGCGCAGGTTGGTCACCGGCATCAGCCCGGGCGTGACCGGCAGTGCGCACCGGGCCGCGACCCGGTCGCGCAGGCGGAGGTAGCTCTCGGCGTCGAAGACCATCTGGGTGATGGCGAAGGTCGCGCCCGCCTCGGCCTTGCGGACCAGCACCTCGACGTCGTGGTCCAGGTCGGGGCTGTCCGGGTGCACGTCCGGGAACGCCGCCACCCCGATGGCGAAGTCCCCCAGCCGGGCGACGAGCCGCACGAGGTCCTCGGCGTGGTCCAGCCCCTCCGGGTGCGGCGTCCACGTCCCCCGCGCGTCCCCGGGCGGGTCACCCCGCAGGGCGAGGATGCTGCGGACGCCCGCGGCGGCATACGCCCCCACCACCTGGCGCAGGGAGGCGACCGACGCGCCCACGCAGGTGAGGTGGGCCAGCGGGGTGAGCGTGGTCTCCCGCGCGATCCGCTCGGTGACCCGCACGGTGCGGTCCTGGGTGGTGCCACCCGCGCCGTACGTCACCGACACGAAGTCCGGCCGCACCTGCTCGAGGCGCCGGATGGCGGCCCAGAGCACCGCCTCGGACTCGTCGTCCTTGGGCGGGAAGAACTCGAAGCTGACCGACGGGTGGTCCGACGCGAGCATCTCGGGGATGGACCGGGTGAGGTGTGCGGGTCGGGCGAGGCTTCCGGGCGCCATGTGGCCGAGGGTAGCCGAGCACCCGGCCCGTAGGCTGCCGCCCACGCGCCGACACGTCCCGGGAGGGATCAGCCGACCAAGGAGGGCCCGTGGCCAGCCCGCTCGACGAGGCCGACCTGCGCGCCCGCGTCCAGCGCCACCTCGACGCGGAGCTGGCGGCCCGCGCCGAGGCGCTGGCGCCGCTCGGGCCGGACGTCACCGACCTGCTGGACGTGGTCGCGGCCCTGCTCGCCGGGGGCAAGCGGCTGCGCGCCGCCTTCCTCTACTGGGGGCTGCGGGCCGCCGGGCAGCCGGACTCCGACGCCGCCGTACGCTGCGCCGCGGCCATGGAGCTGCTCCAGGCGGCGGCCCTGCTCCACGACGACGTCGTGGACGACAGCGACACCCGGCGCGGGCGCCCCGCGGCCCACCGGGTGCTGGCCGCGCGGCACGCCGAGCGCGGGTGGGACGGGGACAGCGACCGGTTCGGGGTCGCCGGTGCGATCCTCGCCGGCAACCTCTGCCTCGCCTGGACCGACGAGGTGTATGCCGGGTGCGGCCTCCCGGCGCCCGACCTGCACCGCGGCCGGCCGGCCCTGGACCGGATGCGGACCGAGCTCATGGCCGGGCAGTTCCTCGACGTGGTGGAGTCGGTGCGGCCGTGGTCGGGGGTCCCCGAGGCGGAGCGGGTGGCGCGTGCCGAGCGGGTGATCCGCTACAAGAGCGCGGCCTACAGCGTCCAGGGTCCGCTGCTCGTCGGCGCGTCCGTCGGTGGCCTCTCCGGTGAGGCCCGCACCCTGCTCTCCGACTACGCCCTCGCCCTCGGGCACGCGTTCCAGCTGCGCGACGACCTGCTCGGGGTCTTCGGCGACCCGGAGGTCACCGGAAAGCCGGCCGGGGACGACCTGCGGGAGGGCAAGCGCACCGTCCTGCTCGCGCACGCGCTGGCCGGGTCACCGCCGGCGGCCGTGGCGCGGCTGGAGGCCCGGGTCGGCAGCCCGGACCTCGGCGACGACGACGTCGCGGAGCTGCGGGCCCTCATCACGCGCTCGGGCGCGCCCGACGTCGTCGAGGGCGACATCGCCCGCCTCGTCGCCGACGCACACGCGGCCCTGGCGGCGGCGCCCGGCCTCGACCCGGCGGGCCGCTCGGCGCTGGGCCGACTCGTCGCCGTCGCGACCGACCGCGCCACCTGACCGGGCGCCGCGACCCGCCGGCATACCGCGTTGTGCGTGCGGGCAGGGCGGTGACCCGCGAGGATCGGTGCCATGCCCCCGCCCGACGACCTGACGCTGCTTCGCGAGTACGAACCGGTGGTGCGCCTCACGCGCGGTGAGCACTTCCGGCCGATGGCGGTCGAGCCCTACGTCGCGCAGTGCAGCCTGTGGCTCGACGACGAGCAGAGCCAGAAGGCGCGGCTGCTGGTGCCCGCCGGGCAGCTGGACGTCGACCGGCTCTGCGGGGAGGCCCGCGCCCACCCGCGCGACCGGCTGCACCTGCGGTTCGTGGAGAAGCCGCTCGCGGTCGCGACCCTGACCCGGCGCGGCGCGCGCCTGCGCGAGCGCCCGGCCGGGCTCGGCCGGCTCGGCAGCGTCGGCCTCCTGGCCCGCTTCGTCGACGCGGGGCTGCGTGGCTCGCTCATCCTGCGCGGCCGGGTGCCGGGCGCGACCGGGGCCACGGCGCAGCTGCAGTACCGGGACGCGGTGGGCGACCCACCGGTGTGCACCTACTACGGGAGGGTGGTGCGCGACGGCGGGTACGCGTGCCTGCAGTACTGGTTCTTCTACCCCATGAACGACTGGCGCTCCGCGTTCGCCGGCATCAACGAGCACGAGTCGGACTGGGAGATGATCACGGTCTACCTCGCCGAGGACGACGACGGCCCTCCCACCCCCCAGTGGGTCGCCTTCTCCTCCCACGACTACAAGGGCGACGACCTGCGCCGCCGCTGGGACGACCCGGAGCTGCGCCGCGAGGGTGAGCACCCGGTGGTCTTCGCCGGGGCCGGCTCGCACTCCGGTGCCTTCGTCCCCGGGGACTACCTCGTCCAGGTGCAGCCGGTGGGCCGCGCGGGGGCGCTCGTCAGCGGGTTCGAGCGCGCCAGCGCCGCCCTCTTCCCGTGGCTGCGTGAGGACCGCCCCGGGGTCGGCATCCCCTTCATCGACTACGCGCGCGGCGACGGGGAGGCGGTCGGCCCGGCGCAGCCGCTGCCGTGGACCCCGGAGGTCGTCGCCGACTCCACCCCCTGGGTGCGCGACTTCCGCGGCCTCTGGGGCCTGGACACGCGCGACCGGCTCGGCGGCGAGCGGGCCCCCGCTGGCCCGCGCTACGAGCGCGACGGCTCGGTGCGACCCTCGTGGGCGGACCCGCTGGGGTGGGCCGGGCTGCACAAGGTGGCCCCGACCGAGGAGGAGCGCGACGAGCTGCTCGAGGAGCGGGTGGTGCTCATCGACGAGGAGCTGACCGCCCTCGACGCCGAGGTCGAGGAGCGCCGCGAGGCCCTGCGGCGCCGGCGCCTGGTCGCCGTGACCCTCGCCAAGGCCGGCTCGGACGCCCTGGCCCGGGAGCGCGCCTCCGAGCTCGACGAGGGGGAGGCCGCCGTGAGCACCCTGCTGCGCCGCCGGGCCGACCTGCTCCACGAGCGGGACGTGCACAGCGCCGCCCTCGCGGCACCGGAGGAGCCCGAGCCGGTGCAGTCGCACCTGCGGCACGCGCACGAGCCGTACGTCGCCGGTGGTGACGTCCGCGAGCGGTTCCTCCGGGTGTGGTCCTCGCTCAGCGTCCCGCTCATGCTCGCCCTGTTCGTCGCGATGCTCTTCGTCCCGCTCTCCCCGCTCCTGCTGTTCGTCGTGGCGGCGGTGGTCGGGGTGCTCGCGGTCGAGGCCTTCGCGCGCAAGCGGCTGCTGGCCTTCCTCGGCACGGTCGCCGTCCTCGCCGGGGTCGCGGTGGGGCTGTGGTTCCTCCTGCTCTGGCTCGGTGGCAACTGGCGGCTCGGCATCGCCGTCATCGTCGGGGCGACGGCGGTGGTCCTGCTCTACACGGCCGTGCGCGACATGGTCCGCAAGTGACCGACGAGCCGGCCGTCCGGCGGCTGCTCCCGCGGGCCCTCGGGGCCTGGGCCGGCGTGAGCGTCGCGGGCGGCGCGGTCCTGGTCCTCGCCGGGCGCCGGGGGGAGGACCCTCGGCTCGCGGCGGCCGGGCGGCAGCACCTCGCGTGGGGGCTGGTCGACGGCATCATCGCCGTCGCGGCCGGGCGCGGCCTGGCCCGCCCACCGCGCCGGCCACCCGAGGTCGAGCGCCGTCGGCTCCGGCGCCTGCTGACGGTCAACGCCGTGGCGGACCTCGCCTACATCGCCGCCGGCCGGGCCTGGGCCGGGCGCGGCAGTCCGGCCGACCGCGGAGCCGGGCACGCCGTCGTCACCCACGGCGCGTTCCTCCTCGTCCTCGACACCACGGCGGCGCTGCTCCTGCGGGAGCGCCGCCACGGGGGCTGAGCCCGGCCGGGAGCCCCGGGCCGGGAGCCCCGGGCTGAAGCTCGGGCGCGAGCTCGGGCTAGAGCGCCAGCTCCATCGCCCGGCGCCGGACCTCGGTCTTGTGGCCGGCGCGGATCGCGTCCACCGGGCAGCCGGGCACCGGCAGCGTCGGGTCCGCGGTGAAGAGCCAGCGCAGGGCCTCCGCGTCGTCGAGCCCGGCGTCCGCGAGCACGGTGAAGGTGCCCTTCAGCGCCGGGAGCACGCCGTCCGGGCCGAGGAACGCCTCGGGCACCGCGAGCACCGCCCGCTCGCCCACCCGCGCCCCGAGCAGCTCCCGGTCCTCGACCATCCGGCGGGCCTCGCTGAGCCGGACCCCGAGCCGCTCGGCGACGTCGGGCAGGGAGAGCCACCCCCCGACCAGCGTCGTGAGGTGCTCGTCCAGTCGCTGCTCGGCCACGGCACACAGGGTGCCACGCCCGCGCCCTCCCGCGCGCGGCCGCGCGTCCCCGGCCGCCTCGGTCACGGTCCGTAGACTCGTCGGGTGTCCAGCCCGCCCGCCGACTCCCTCGTCGGACGCACCCTCGACGGGCGCTACCGCGTCCTGTCGGAGCTGGCCAGGGGCGGCATGGCCGTGGTCTACCTCGGCACCGACACCCGGCTCGACCGCGACGTCGCCGTCAAGGTCATGCACCCGCACCTCGCCCACGACGAGACCTTCGTGGCCCGGTTCCGGCGGGAGGCCAAGTCCGCCGCCGGGCTCTCCCACCCGGCCATCGTCGCCGTCCACGACCAGGGCGAGGACGACGGGCTCCTCTTCCTCGTCATGGAGTACGTCCCCGGTCACACCCTGCGCGAGGTGCTCGACGCCGAGGGCCCGCTGACGCCGCGGGCCGCGCTCGACATCCTCGAGCCGGTGCTCGACGGCCTCGCCTCCGCGCACCGCGCCGGCATCGTCCACCGCGACGTCAAGCCCGAGAACGTCATCCTCCGCGAGGACGGGGCGGTCAAGCTCGCCGACTTCGGGCTCGCCCGCCCGGTCACCAGCCTGACCGTGACCTCCTCGGCGGGCACGATCATGGGCACCGTCGCCTACCTCTCCCCCGAGCAGGTCGAGCGCGGGGTCGCCGACGCCCGCAGCGACGTCTACGCCGCGGGCCTGGTCCTCCTCGAGATGCTCACCGGCGCCAAGGCCTTCACGGGGGACACCGCGCTGGCCGTGGCCTACCAGCACGTCCACGGCGGCGTGCCGGCCCCGTCGAGCCGGGCACCCGGCATACCGGCCGTCTTCGACGAGGTGGTCGCGGAGGCGACGGCGCGGGACCCGGACCGGCGGCCGGCCGACGCGGGCGCCCTGCTGGCCCGGCTGCGCGGGGCCCGGGCCGCGCTCACCCCCGCCGAGCTGGACGGCCGGCCCGGTGGGGTCG
>DASQFD010000120.1:0-21887 GCA_035633255.1 Dermatophilaceae bacterium | reverse complement strand
GCCCGCCGCCGAGCCGCCCGCCGCCCAGCCGCCCGCCGCCCAGCCGCACGCCGCCCAGCCGCACGCCGCCCAGCCGCACGCCGCCCAGCCGCACGCCGCCCAGCCCTCCACCACCCAGCCACCGCGCGCCGATGGGTGACGCCCGGGCCATCCTCGTCCCCGAGGGCCTGGAGGGCGAGCGCGTCGACGCGGCGATCGCCCGGCTCTTCGGGCTCTCCCGCACCCGGGCGGCGGAGATGGCGCTCGAGGGCGGAGTCGTGGTCAACAGCGCCAGCGTCGGGAAGTCACACCGGGTGCGTGGCGGTGACGTCCTCGAGGTCAACCTGCCCAGCGCCGACCCCAGCCCGACCCTGCAGGTCGTCGCGGAACCCGTCCCGGGCATGGGCGTCGTCCACGACGACGAGGACATCGTCGTGGTCGACAAGCCGGTCGGCGTGGCCGCCCACCCGAGCGTCGGGTGGACCGGGCCGACCGTGCTCGGTGGGCTCGCCGCCGCGGGGTACCGCATCTCGACCAGCGGCGCCAGCGAGCGCCAGGGCGTCGTGTCCCGCCTCGACGTGGGCACCTCCGGCCTGATGGTGGTGTGCAAGTCCGAGCGCGCCTACACGGTCCTCAAGCGCGCGTTCAAGGAGCGCCGCGTCGACAAGACCTACCACGCGCTCGTCCAGGGACTGCCCGACCCGCTCAGCGGCACCGTCGACGCGCCCCTGGGCCGGCATCCCGGCGCCGAGTTCCGCTTCGCCGTCAAGGAGTCCGGCAAGCAGGCCGTCACCCACTACGAGATGCTGGAGGCGTTCCGGCACGCCTCGCTGCTCGAGGTGCGCCTTGAGACCGGGAGGACCCACCAGATCCGGGTGCACTTCTCGGCGCTGCACCACCCGTGCGTCGGCGACCTCATGTACGGCGCGGACCCGGTGCTGGCCAAGCGCCTCCGCCTCGAGCGCCAGTGGCTGCATGCCGTGGGGCTGGGCTTCGAGCACCCCGGCACCGGTGAGTGGGTCACCTACACCAGCACCTACCCGCCGGACCTCCAGCGCGCCCTCGACCTGCTCTGAGCGCCGCCGCGACGTCCCGCCGGCGGATCGGGAGCGGACCGTCGCCTCCCCGACGGGCTCCCGGGGGCCCGGGAGCGGTCCAGGGGCCCGCGCCCACGACACCCGGAGCCGACACGCCCGAGGCCGTCGCAGGAGCGGCCTAGAATCGGTCGCGATGTCGCCCTCGCCCGCCTCGCCGCCTCCCTCGCGGGTGCCGACCATGGGTCCCCCGGGCGGTTCCGGCCGGCCGGGCCGGTCGGACTCCTTCGTCCACCTCCACGTCCACACCGAGTACTCCATGCTCGACGGGGCGGCGCGCATCGGCGAGCTGTTCGCCCGGGCGGCCGAGCTCGGTATGCCGGCGCTGGCCACCACCGACCACGGTTACCTCTTCGGCGCCTACGAGTTCTGGACGAAGGCCCAGGGCACGGGGGTCAAGCCGATCATCGGGGTCGAGGCCTACGTCACCCCGGGCACGCACCGCTCGGACCGCACGCGGGTCCGCTGGGGCGACGAGCGGACCCCACCCGGCGACGACGTCTCGGGCAGTGGGGCCTACACCCACATGACGCTCCTGGCTCGCGACAACGTCGGCCTGCACAACCTCTTCCGCCTCGACAGCCTCGCCTCGCTGGACCAGGTCTACGCCAAGTGGCCCCGGCTGGACCGCGAGCTGCTGAGCACCTACGGCCGCGGCCTGGTCGCCACCACCGGCTGCCCCTCCGGGGAGGTGCAGACCCGCCTCCGGCTCGGGCAGTACGCCGAGGCGGTCACCGCGGCCGCGCAGTTCCGCGACATCTTCGGCGCCGGGAGCTACTTCTGCGAGGTCATGGACCACGGCATCGCGATCGAGCGCCGGGTCCGCGAGGACCTGCTCCGCCTGGCGCGCGACCTCGACCTGCCCCTCCTGGCCACCAACGACTCCCACTACACCCGCAAGGAGGACGCCACCGCCCACGGCGCCCTGCTCTGCGTCCAGTCCGGCTCGACCCTCATGGACCCCAACCGCTTCGCCTTCGAGGGCGACGGCTACTACCTGAAGTCCGCCGAGGAGATGCGCCAGGTGTGGCGCGAGCTGCCCGAGGCCTGCGACAACACCCTGCTGGTCGCCGAGATGTGCGAGGTCTCCTTCGAGGTCGAGGAGGGGCGCTACATGCCGCGCTTCCCCTGCCCGCCGGGGGAGAGCGAGGCCTCGTGGTTCGTCCAGGAGGTCCAGCGCGGCCTGGCCGCGCGGTTCCCGCACGGCATACCGGACTATGCGCGCCGCCAGGCCGAGTACGAGACCGAGGTCATCGTCTCCAAGGGGTATGCCGGCTACTTCCTCGTGGTCGCCGACTTCATCACCTGGGCCAAGGAGCAGGGGATCCGGGTCGGCCCGGGGCGCGGGTCGGGAGCCGGGTCAATGTGCGCCTACGCGATGCGGATCACCGACCTCGACCCGGTGCCCCACGGGCTGATCTTCGAGCGGTTCCTCAACCCGGAGCGGCCCTCGCTCCCGGACTTCGACGTCGACTTCGACGAGCGCCGGCGGGGCGAGGTGATCCGCTACGTCACCGAGAAGTACGGCGACGACCGGGTCGCCCAGATCGTCACCTACGGCACGATCAAGGCCAAGCAGGCCGTCAAGGACGCCGCCCGGGTCATGGGCCACCCCTTCTCGGTCGGCGAGCAGCTCACCAAGGCCATGCCGGCCGACGTCATGGGCAAGTCGGTCTCGCTGGCCCAGATGTACGACCCCGAGCACGAGCGCTACCGGGAGGGCGGGCAGTTCCGCGCCCTGGTCGAGTCCGAGCCGCACCTCGGCGAGGTGGTCGGCACCGCCCGGGGGCTGGAGGGGCTTAAGCGGCAGTGGGGGGTGCACGCCGCCGGCGTGATCATGAGCAGCGCCCCGCTCCTCGACGTCATCCCGATCATGCGGCGGCTGCAGGACGGGCAGGTGCTCACCCAGTTCGACTACCCGAGCTGCGAGGCGCTCGGCCTGGTCAAGATGGACTTCCTCGGCCTGCGCAACCTCACCATCCTCGACGACGCCATCGCCAACGTGCGCGCCAACCGCGCCGAGGACATCGACCTCGAGGAGCTCTCGCGCACGCTCGACGACCCGGCCACCTACGCGCTCCTCGCCCGCGGCGACACCCTCGGTGTCTTCCAGCTCGACGGCGGCGGGATGCGCACCCTGCTGCGCCTGATGCAGCCGGACAGCTTCGAGGACATCTCCGCGGCGCTCGCGCTCTACCGCCCCGGCCCGATGGGCGTGAACGCGCACACGAACTTCGCGCTGCGCAAGAACGGCAAGCAGGAGGTCGTCCCGCTCGACCCACAGCTCAAGGGCCAGCTCCAGCCCGAGATGGTGCAGGCCCTCGAGCCGATCCTCGGCACCACCCACGGCCTCGTGATCTACCAGGAGCAGGTCATGGAGATCGCGCAGAAGCTCGCCGGCTACAGCCTCGGCAACGCCGACCTGCTCCGGCGGGCCATGGGCAAGAAGAAGAAGGAGGTCCTCGCCGCCGAGTACGTCCCCTTCTCCGACGGGATGAAGGCGCAGGGCTTCAACGAGCAGTCGATCGCCGCCCTCTGGGGCGTCCTCGTCCCGTTCTCCGACTACGCCTTCAACAAGGCACACACCGCCGCCTACGGGCTGGTGTCCTACTGGACGGCATACCTCAAGGCCAACTACCCCGCGGAGTACATGGCCGCCCTGCTCACCAGCGTCGGTGACGACAAGGACAAGTCCGCCCTCTACCTCGGCGAGTGCCGCCGGATGGGCATCCGGGTCCTCCCCCCGGACGTCAACGAGTCGGTGGCGCAGTTCGCCGCCGTCGGCGAGGACATCCGCTTCGGGCTGCAGGCGGTGCGCAACGTCGGCGCCGCCGTCGTCGAGGAGGTGGTGCGCGCCCGCACCGAGTCGGGCCGGTTCACCTCCTTCCGCGACTTCCTGGCCACGAGCCCGGCCGTGGTGTGCAACAAGCGCACGGTGGAGTCCCTGATCAAGGCCGGGGCCTTCGACGGCCTCGGCGAGGCCCGCGCCGGCCTGCTGCGGGTGCACGAGGAGTACGTCGACGCCTTCGTCGGCGTCAAGCGGCAGGAGGCCATCGGGCAGGACTCGCTCTTCGGCTCGCTCGGCGAGGACACGGGGGAGCCCGGCGCCGACCTCATGGGCCTGACGCCGGTGCCCGCCGTCGAGTGGGACAAGTCGACCCTGCTGTCCTTCGAGCGGGAGATGCTCGGCCTCTACGTCTCCGACCACCCGCTCTTCGGCGTCGAGCACGTGCTGACCTCCCACGCGGACACCCCCATCGCCGTGCTCACCGGCGAGGAGGGTCGCCCGGAGGGCGCCACGGTGACCATCGCCGGCCTCGTCACCGGCCTGCAGGTCAAGCGGACCAAGAAGGGCGACCTCTGGGCGATCGCGACTGTCGAGGACCTCGAGGGCGCCATCGAGTGCCTGTTCTTCCCGAGCACCTACCTCACCGTGGCGGGGATGCTGGCCCAGGACGTCGTCGCCGTGGTCCGCGGGAGGGTCAACCGGCGCGGCGACGCCGTGTCGATCTACGCGCAGGAGCTGACCCTGCCCGACGTCAGCGGCGCGCCCCGGGGGCCGGTGGTCGTGCACATGGAGACGGTGCGGGCGACCGCCGGGCGCATCGAGGAGCTCAGGTCGGTGCTCGGCAACCACCCGGGCGCCACCGAGGTGCACCTCAAGCTCACCAAGCCGGGCCGCGCGATGGTGCTCCGCCTCGACGACGCCTACCGGGTGGAGGCCACCGAGGCCCTCTTCGGCGACCTCAAGGTCCTGCTCGGGCCGCGCTGCCTCGCCGGTGGTGGCGGGTGAGCGCCGGGCCGCCCCCGCCGGCCGGCCCCTCCCCGTCCGTCGCCCCCTCCCCGCCGGTGGCGCCCACGCGGGAGCACGTGCGCGTCCACCACGGCGACCGCGTGGTCGACCCCTACGAGTGGCTGCGTGACCCCGAGGACCCCGCGGTGGTGGCCTACCTCGAGGCCGAGAACGCCTACGCCGAGGCGCGCACCGCGTCCCTGGAGCCACTGCGCCGGCGGATCGTCGGCGAGGTCAAGGCACGCGTCCAGGAGACCGACCTGTCCGTGCCGGTCGCGAGCGGGCCGTGGTGGTACTACTCGCGCACCGTCGAGGGGCAGTCGTATGCCGTGCACGCCCGGGCCCCGGTCACCGACCGCTCCCGCCGCCCCGACCTCGAGGCCGGGGCCGTCGAGGGGGAGCAGGTGCTCCTCGACGGCAACGCCGCGGCGGCCGGGCACGACTTCTTCTCGGTCGGTGCGCTCACCGTCAGCGCCGACCACGCGGTCCTCGCCTACGGCGTGGACACCACCGGTGACGAGCGGTTCGACCTGACCATCGCCCGGGCCGGGACCGGCGAGGTGCTCGACACCGCGCTCACCGGCGTCGGTCACGGCTGCGAGCTCTCGCTCGACGGCTCGGTGGTCTTCTACCCCCGGCTCGACGACGCGTGGCGCCCGCACCAGCTGTGGCGGCACCGGGTCGGGACGCCGGCGTCCGAGGACGTCCTGGTGCACGAGGAGGCCGACGAGCGCTTCTGGATGGGCGTCGGCGCCAGCCGGGACGACCGCTGGGTCATCCTCGCGCTCGGCTCCAAGACGACCTCCGAGGTGCACCTGCTCGACGCCGCCGACCCCGAGGGCGCGTTCCGGGTGGTGGCGCCGCGCCGGGACGGGGTGGAGTACGACGTGGAGCCGGCCGCCGACCGGCTGTTCGTCGTGCACAACACCGACACCCCGGAGGGCGACCTCGCCTGGGCCCCGCTCGACGCGACGAGCCCGCGGCAGTGGGTGCCCCTGCTGCGCTCGGAGCCGGGCGAGCGCTTCCTCGGCGTGGACGCCTTCGACGACGTCGCGGTCCTCTCGCTGCGCCGCGACGGGCTTCCCGGCCTGCGCGTCCTGCCCCGGGACCCCTCCGCGCCGGGCGGCTACGGCCCGGCCCGCGACGTCGACTTCGACGAGCCGCTGTGCAGCGCCGGCCTCGGTGACAACCCCGAGCCCGCGAGCACCGCGCTGCAGGTGGTCCACGAGTCCTTCCTCACCCCGCGCACCGTCCTGGACCTCGACGTGGTCTCGGGCGGGCGGACCGTGCTCAAGCGGCAGCCCGTGCTCGGCGGGTACCGGCCCGGGGACTACGTCGAGCGCCGCGAGTGGGTGAGCGCCAGGGACGGCACCCGCGTGCCGCTCTCGCTCGTCCACCGGGCCGGGCTGGGACCGGACGGGTCGAACCCCGGTCTGCTGACGGCATACGGCGCGTACGAGATCTCCAGCGACCCGTACTTCTCGGTCTCCCGGCTCTCCCTCCTCGACCGCGGGGTGGTGTTCGCCGTCGCCCACGTGCGCGGCGGCGGTGAGATGGGCCGCCGGTGGTACGACGAGGGCAAGCTGCTCGCCAAGCGCAACTCCTTCACCGACACCCTCGCCTGCGCCGAGCACCTGCTCGCGTCCGGCTGGGTGGCGCCGGACCGGCTCGGGCTCGAGGGTGGCTCCGCGGGCGGGCTGCTCGCCGGCGCGGTGGTCAACCTCGCGCCGGACCGGTTCCGTGTCGTCCACGCCGCGGTGCCCTTCGTCGACGCGCTGACCACCATCCTGCGGCCCGACCTGCCGCTCACCGTGGGGGAGTGGGAGGAGTGGGGCAACCCGCTGGAGGAGCCCGAGGTCTACGCCTACATGCGCTCGTACTCGCCCTACGAGAACGTCACGGCGCGTGCCTACCCCGCCGTGCTCGCGTCGACGAGCCTGCACGACACGCGCGTCTTCTTCACCGAGCCGGCCAAGTGGGTGGCGCGGCTGCGCGCCACGGTCACCACCGACGAGGCGGCGCGCCCGATCCTCCTGCGCACCGAGATGGCCGCCGGGCACGGAGGCCGCAGCGGGAGGTATGCCGCGTGGGAGCAGCTCGCGTGGGAGTGGGCCTTCGTGCTGGACCAGCTCGGCGCGACCGAGCTCCTGCCCGGGGCCGGGCCGTCGTGAGCCTGCGAGCGATCACCTGGGACGAGGAGGGCGGCGGGATCCGGCTGCTCGACCAGACCCTGCTCCCCGGCCGCACCGAGCACCGGCTGGTGCGCACCGTCGAAGCCCTGGTCGGGGCGATCGGCTCGCTGGCCGTCCGGGGGGCCCCGGCGCTGGGGGTCGCCGGCGCGCTGGGTGTCGTGGTGGCGATGGACGAGGCGTCCCGCGAGGGCTGGGACGGGGCGCGGCTGGACCGCGAGGTGGCCCGGCTGCGCGAGGCCCGGCCCACGGCGGTCAACCTCGCCTGGGCGGTGGACCGGGTGCGCCCGCTCATGGCGGGTGGGCGGGACGCGGTGCTGGCCGAGGCGCTGCGGCTGCGCGAGGAGGACGAGGCGGCCAACCGCGAGCTCTCCCGCCTCGGTGCCGACTGGGTGCTGGCGCGGGTGGACCGGCCGCGGCTGCGCGTGCTCACCCACTGCAACACCGGGTCGCTCGCGACGTCGGCGTGGGGCACGGCGCTGGGGGTCGTCCGCGAGCTGCACGCGCGCGGCCGGCTCGAGGTGGTGCACGCCGACGAGACCCGGCCGCTCCTGCAGGGGTCGCGGCTGACGGCGTACGAGCTGGCGGCCGACGGCATCCCGCACGTCGTCCAGGTCGACGGCGCGGCGACGACCGTGCTGCTGCGTGGGCTGGTCGACCTCGCGGTCGTCGGAGCCGACCGGATCGCGGCGAACGGGGACACCGCCAACAAGGTCGGCACCCTCGGGGTGGCGCTGGCCTGCCGGGAGGCGGGGGTGCCCCTCGTCGTGGCGGCGCCGTGGTCGACGGTCGACACCACGCTGCCGGACGGCTCGGGGATCGTCGTCGAGGAGCGGGACGGCGAGGAGGTGACGCACGTCGCCGGGGTGCGGGTGGCGCCCGAGGGGACCCGCGGCTACAACCCGGCGTTCGACGTCACACCGGCGCGGCTGGTGTCCGCCGTCGTCACCGAGCGCGGCGTCGTCGAGCCCGCGCGCGGCGGGATGCTCTCGGGCGCGGGGGGAGCAGAGGGACCGGCCCGGCGGTGACGCCGGCCGGTGGTCCCTCGCCGACAGCCGCGCCGGTTCGCCCCAGCGTGCCGCGTCGGTCGGGCAGACCGTGGCACCCTGTACCGGGCCGGTCTTCCTGCCGGGCCGCCGTCACCAGGCGGGGCCGGTCTCGCCGCCGCCCGCCCGCCGCCCGCCCGAAGAACCAGGAGCAACGCGCATGACCGAAGTGCTGGTCGTGGTCGCCGTGATGGCCAGCATGCTCGCGCTGGGACTGGTGGCCAACCGCTGGGTGCGGCCGTTCGCGAAGAACGAGTCCCAGGGCGTCAAGCTCGAGCTGCTCGTCTCGCCGCTGCTGACCCTCACCGTGCTGTTGCTGACGTTCGTGCTGGTCCAGGTGTTCGCCGGCTTCAAGTCCTCCAAGGACGCGGCGGCCCTGGAGGCGGGCCGCACCGTCTACATGTACGACCTCGCCGACTACTACGAGGACGACATCGCGCTGCCGATGCAGCAGGCGTTGGTCTGCTACAACCGGGCCGTCGCCGGCGTCGAGTGGGAGTCGCTCGCCGACGACCCGCCAGCGCTGAGCCCGGTGGTCGCGCGCTGGGGCGGGATGCTCGACCCGCCCCTGAAGCGACTGCGGACCGAGGCGGACGGGCAGCCCTACGGTGCCCTCCTGGGCGCGGACAAGGAGCGGCTGGACGGGCTGCGGCTGCGGCTGTCCCAGGCGCGGCCGGCGGTGCCCCTGCAGATCAGCCTGCTGCTTCTCGGAGTGAGCGGCGTGGCCATCGCCGGGATCGCCGCCTTCACGCTGCCCTACGTCTCGCGCCGGACGCAGATCGGTGCCCTGGTCACGCTGACGGTGGTGCTGGGTCTGGTGCAGGTCACCATCCTCGACCTGGACAGGAAGTACGACGGCGTCATCCAGGTGCAGCCGGAGGACTTCCGCATCGCCGGGCAGTTCCTGGTGACGCGCTACGACGAGCGCTTCCCCGAGGTGCCGTTGCCCTGCGATGCCTCGGGCCGTCCGGCCAGTTGACACCGTCGAGCCGGGGCGCGGCGATGACGCGGGAGCGGTGGGAGGCGTTCACCGCGTGGCCGCTGGTGGTGGTGGCGATCCTCTCGCTGGTCCTCTACGTCGTCGCCACCGCCCTTGACGCGCAGAGCCCCTGGCTCACCGGGTGGGAGTGGGGGGCCTGGGTCCTCTTCCTGGTCGACTACCTGGCGCGGCTGCGGCTCACCCGTGCCGGGGCGCGACGGGACTGGGTCCTGAGCCACCCGCTGGACCTGCTGGCGGTCCTCTTCCCGGCCGCCCGGGCCCTGCGGGTGGTGGCGATCCTGGCGCGCCTCGTCGTCGCGGCGCAGCGCGGGCTGGCCGAGCGCATCGCCGTCACCACCATCGGCTCCGCGGTGCTGCTGGTCCTGGTGGGCGCGGCGGCGGTGCTCGATGCCGAGCGGGACGCTCCCGGGGCCACCATCACGGTCTATGCCGACGCGGTCTGGTGGGCGATGACCACCGTCACGACGGTGGGGTACGGCGACTACTACCCGGTCACCGCCGTGGGGCGGACCATCGCGGCGGGTCTCATGGTCGTCGGCATCGGCGTCATCGGAACCATCACCGGCGCCATCGCGACCCGGCTGGTGCAGCTGAGCCCGAGCCCGGGCGATGCGGGGGTCGCCCAGCGGGGTACCGACGGGCTGCTCGCCACCGCCGACGGGCCGCTCGCCAACGCCGACGGGCCGCTCGCCACCGCCGACGGGCCGGCGACGCCCCCTGACCCACCGGTGCCGGTGGACCCATCCCGCCGCGAGGCGCCCTCCTGACCCCGTCAAGCCGATGGCGTACCTCGACCGAGGTGTAGCTATGATCTTCACATGTCCACAGTTCAGTTCTCCGGTTCACCGTGTGTCGTGATCGGGGACATCGTCGGGTCCCGGGCCGCAACCGACCGGGCAGCGCTGCACCGGCGGGTCGAGTCCGTGCTGCGGGCCGCCTCGGCGGCGGTCCCCGTGGTGCAGCCGTGGGCGGTCACCGTCGGTGACGAGTTCCAGGGCGTCTTCCCGACGCTCGGCGCCGCCCTCGAGGGGGCCCTTCGGGTCCGGCTCTCGCTCCTGCCACGGGTGGACACCCGCTTCGGCGTCGGGCGGGGCGGCCGCACGGTCCTGGACGCCGACCGGGGCATCGAGGACGGTCCCGCGTGGTGGGCCGCCCGTGCGGCGCTGGAGGGGGGCGAGGAGGGGGCGCGGCGCCCGGCCCTGCGGCTGGTGCGCACGGCATACCGGTCGGCGGAGCCGGACCCGGGGCAGGAGGCGGTCAACGCGGCCCTGGCCTGTCGGGACCACCTGCTTGGATCGATGTCGACGCGGTCCCTGCGGCTGCTGCGGGGTGCGGTGCTCGAAGGGGCGACCCAGGCGCAGCTGGCGGAGTCCGAGGGCATCAGCCGGTCGGCCGTCTCCCAGCGGTTCCGCGTCGACGGGATCGGGGTCGTGCTGGACGCCGGGGAGAGGTTGGGAGGGCTGCCGTGAGCTGGCTCGGGGTGTGGCTGGTCGGTGTCGGGCTCGCCGACCTCCTCCGCGCCGTCGACGACCCGCGGGCCCGAAGGGCGGCGCCCGTCGTGGGCGCGGTCGGCGTCCTCGCGCTGGGGGTACTCAGCGGCCTGACCGGTGTCGCCGACCTGCTCGTCCTCGCGCTCTCGACACTCCCGCTGCTCGGGTGGGTGGCGCTGTCCGGTCGGGCGCTGCGCACGGGGCGCGGTCACCTGGCCGCCCTGGGGGCCCTCGCCGCCGGGCCGGTGCTGCTGCTCGCGCTGTCCGGGTGGGCGGGCAGCGTGGGCGGGGCGCTCGGCCGGTGGGTCGGCTGGGCCGACCTGCCGCTCGTGAGCGGCCACGCCCTCGACCGGGTGCTCCTCGTGCTGGGGCTCGGGCTGGTCAACCTCGCGACCGCCAACGTCGCCGTGCGGCTGGTGCTGGTCGGCGTGGGGGCGCTGCGGCCGACCGTGGCGGACCTCGGCGCCGCCCCGGTCGGCGAGCAGCCGGCGGACCGGCTGCGCGGTGGCCGGCTGCTCGGGCCGCTCGAGCGGCTGGTCATCCTCGGTCTCGGGCTGGCGGGCCAGCTCACCGCCGCCAGCATCGTGGTCGCCGCCAAGGGGCTCATCCGCTGGCCCGAGCTGCAGGCCCGCCGGGACGCCGACACGACGGTGAACGGGGCGGGGATCGACGAGGTCACCGAGTACTTCCTGGTCGGCAGCTTCGTGAGCTGGCTGCTCGCCCTGGCCTCGCTCGCCCTGACCCGCTGAGCGCGCGGACGTGGCGGCGGCGGGGGACTTCCGGCGGCCACCCCGGCGGGGGGCCCGGGGGGTCACACCTGCGGGCCCCCAGGCGCGCCTCTGGCCCACCGCCCCGACCACCGGCTCGTCAGGCGAGGACGATGCGGTCGCGGAAGTCCTCGGGGAAGTCGGTGGTGGTGTCCCCAGCGAGCACGAGCCGGTAGGTCAGCGCCGCCGCCTCCTCGAGGTTGAGCGCCCGACGCAGGGCCATCGGGACGGTGTCGCCGAGCGCCGAGCACCCGTGGTGGGCCAGCACCACGGCGTCGTGGTCGCGGACGGCCTCGGCCGCGGCGTCCGCCAGCTCCTCGGAGCCGGAGGGCAGGAACGGCACGCGGGCCACCGAGCCGAGATAGTAGGCGTGGTCCAGGGTGGTGCACCGGATGCGGTGGCCGAGCATGTCCACGAGCACGGCGTGCTGCGGGTGCAGGTGGACGATGGCCCGGACGTCGGGGCGGACGGCATACGTCCTGGCGTGCAGGCGCCACTCCACCGACGGTCGCGGACCGGACCGGTGGTCTCCGTCGAGGCCGACGACGGCGAGGTCCTCGGGCCGCAGGCGGTCCAGCCAGGTGCCGGTGCCGGTGACGAGGAAGGCGTCGCCCTCGGGCAGCCGCGCGGACAGGTTGCCACCCGAGGCCTGCACCAGGCCCCGCTCCACCGCGACCCGCCCCGCATCGAGGAGCTGTGCGACGAGGTGCGGGTCCGTGACGGCGGTCATGGACGTCATCGTAGGGAGGGACGTCCGCGGCGCCGGGTGGGAGGATCGCCGGGTGGAGCACTCGGAGGAGAACGGGCCGCCGCTGCGGTGGTGGGCCGGGTCCGACGTGGACGTGCCCCCGGGCACCGGCTGGATGTCCGCGAGCGAGCAGGCCCGGCTGGCGACGATGCGCTTCACCAAACGGCGCTCGGAGTACCGCCTGCGACGCTGGGTCGGCAAGCGCGCGGTGCTCGCGTGGCAGCCCGCCGGGACCGGCTCGGTGCCCACCGACGCCGACCTGGCCGCCGTCGAGGTGCTCAACCGGCCCAGTGGCGCCCCGCACGTCGTCGTCGGCGGGGAGCCGGCGGCGGTCGACATCTCGCTCACCGACCGGGCCGGCTGCGCCGTCGCGGTGCTGGCGCCCACCGGGGTGCACCTCGGCGGCGGCATCGGGGTGGACGTCGAGGTCGTCGAGCCGCGCAGCGACGGCTTCGTGGCCGACTTCCTCACCCCGGCCGAGCAGCGGTGGGTCCACGCCTGGCCGCTCGGCCGCGACGTCGGCGCCAACCTGCTGTGGTCGGCGAAGGAGTCCGCGCTGAAGGTCCTCGGGGTGGGGCTGATGGCCGACACCCGCCGGGTCGACGTCCGGGTCGACGACGGCCCGCTCGAGGCCGGCTGGGCGCCGCTCGAGGCGCGCGTCGCCGACGGGTGGGCACCGGTCCCCGAGCGGGTGCCCGGCGCGACCTTCGGGGGGTGGTGGCGGCGCGACGGCGTGTGGCTGCTCACCGTGACGACGCGCCGGCCGGTGCCGCGGCCGGTCGTGCTGCCCGGGTCCGGCGACCTGGCGGCCCTCGAGCCACGTCACGCGTGGCTCGAGGGCCCCCTGGTCACCGAGGCGGAGTGAGCGCCCTCCTCCTCACTCCGCCTCGGTGAGGGCCCCGGCCGGGGTGTGGTGCCCCGCACCGTCCCCGTCCCCGCCGGGGGCGCCGCCGGTCGCGCGCCACACCCCCGACGAGGGCACCCGCTCGGGGCGTTCGGGTTCCGTCTCGACGAAGCGGGCCATGCCGCGCTCGAGGGCGTCGACGACGTAGGGCCGCAGGGTGGACCCGGGGATGATCCGGTCCACCGAGCCGACCCGCAGCGCCCGCTCGATGGTGTGGATGGAGTCGAACTCGTCGGCCACCTCGTGCAGCTTCTCCGAGCGCACCTCCTCGACCACCCGTGCGGCCCGGGCCCGCAGGTCGGCGGCCTCCGGGCCACCGGCACTGGCGGCCTCGGCCCGGGCCGCCACGACGCGCGAGTCCTTCTCCACGCGGCGCTTGACCTCACGGGCGAAGACCGTGGCCGCCGCGGGCGCCCCGCCGATGACCGAGGCGAACGAGCCCTCGACCGCGGCGATCTCCATGGCGGCGTTGAGCGCCTTGGAGAAGACGACGAAGGCCCCGCCGTGGTAGCGGGAGACGACGACGAAGACGATCGGCCCGCGGAAGTTCGTCACCGCGCGCCCGATCTCCGCGCCGTACTCCAGCTGCCAGTTGCGCATCGACTCCGGCGAGCCGTCGAAGCCGGAGAGGTTGGCGAGCACCACGAGCGGCCGGTTGGCGCTGGCCGCGTTGACCGCCCGGGCGATCTTCCGCGAGGACTGCGGGAACAACGTGCCCGACGTCCACTTGGGCGGCCCGAAGGACGGCACCAGCCCGCGGCGCCGCACCGGGTGGGACTCGATGCCGATCATGCACACCGGGATGCCACCGACCGTCGCGTCCCAGATGATGCCGGTGTCCGCGTCGACCCAGTCGCGCCAGCGCTCGAACGGCTCGAAGTCGGCGTCGGCGACGGCGCGCATGACCGAGCGCATGTCGAACGGCTGCTTGCGCTCGGGGTTCTTGGCCGGGTCGAAGACGTCGCCGACCGTCCGGAAGCCGGAGTCCGGAAGCGTGGCGTGCGGGGCCGTGCGCACGTCTCGATCCACGGGGTCGGTCGTCGGCCGGCGACGCGGGAAGCGCTCGCCGGGCATGATGTACGAGACGTCGTAGTGCCGCAGGAGCAGTTTGCAGGCGTCGGGGAAGCTCGGCGCCCAATACTGCGCCTGCCCGTTGGGCCCCATGATCCGGTCGTAGCCGCCGATGCCCTGGTTGTCGTCCGCGGAGACCGCCCCGGAGAAGTCGAGGGCCTGCTTGCCGGTGAGGACCATGGCGCTGGACGGCGTCATGATGAGGATGCCCTTGGTGTGCAGGAGCATCGTCGCCTCGGCGTTCCAGTAGGGCTGCCCGCCGACCGTGATGCCCGTGATGACCAGGTTGATCTCCCCGCCCGCCTGCGTGTACTCGATCAGCCGGCGCAACGTGAGCGCGATGTAGTCCATGTTCTCCGTGCCGGAGTCCATGGCGATGAGGGCACCGGACGAGACGGCATACCACTCCACCGGTATGCCGCGCGCGAGCCCGAGTGCCAAGGCGGCGTTGATCCTGCGGCACTCCGGTTCGGCGAGGTTGCCCAGCCCCTGCGTGGGGTCGGAGAGCAGGGCCACGCGGGTCATGCCCTCGGGGTTGACCGCCGTGCGGTTGGTGAGCAGCCCCACGACCAAGTGGGCCGTGTTGCCCCCCGGCTCGCGGTCCACCGGCACGAGCTCGTCGCCCGGGCCGAGGTCGAGCTCCTGGAAGCTCCCGGGCGGGAAGGGGGAGGCGTCCCCCTCCGCCGGCGTGAGCATCCGGACGATCTCGTACGGGTAGGGGCTGCCGAACCGCGCGGCGGTGAGCACCTTCTGCGCGTAGGGTGTCAGGGCCCGCACCGGGTTCGGCCCGGGCTCCTGCATGCGGATCGTCGGCCCGCCGGCGCCCAGCCCCTCCAGGACGACGACCCGGTTCTGCAGCGGCGGCCGGCCGGTGTCGGTGCCGGTGCCGGTGTCGATGTCGGGGTCGGTGTCGGGGTCGATGTCGGGGACGGTGACGTGGAGCACCACCTTCTCCAGGCCGACACCGCGAGCCAGGCCCTCGTACGTCTGCGCGAGCTCCTGCCACTCCTCACGGGGGACGTTCCACGTCGGACGGACCCACACGACGAGCCGGTTGGCCGCCGGGCGCTCCCGCACCGGGTAGCCCGCCATGGCGCTGCGCATCGCGGCCAGCGCCGCCAGGCCGCTCCTCCCCAGGCGGGGGTAGGTCAGCCGTCCGGTGTCCGGGTCGGCGACCGCCGTGAGGTCGCGGACCTCGACCAGCGCGAACAGCCGGTGGTCCTTCGGGTTGTCCTTGGCGACCCCGTCGAAGAGGTAGACGTCCTCCGGGGAGGGCAGCCGGGTGAGCTCGAAGTTGGAGAAGCGCCACATCTCCAGGCGCTTGGCCAGCATCGGGTGCAGGTTGCGGTAGATCAGGTCCTCGACGAAGGCGCCGCCCGCCCCGGACCGGAAGGTCACGTGCTGGGTGCGGTCACGCTCCGGCCCGCCACCCTCCAGCGAGGTGATGGTGAGGTCCAGGCGGTGCAGCGGCCGCCCGAAGTCGCACCCGGCCAGCATCTCCGCCGCGTCCGCGGCCGTGTGCTCGATGTCCGGCCGCGGCCCCTGACGCCACGTCACCAGGTCGACCACCACCTCGCGCTCCCCGGCGCTCCGGGCCAGGTGTGCGGCGATCGCCCGCGACGCCGCTGGGACGTCCTCGAGCGGCAGGTAGGCGGAGAGGACATGGACGTCGAGGTCCGGCAGCTCGTAGCGAGCGTGGGCGACGTCCATCCCGTCGACGGAGTCGAAGTCGAGCCCGTGGAGGTCGCGCATCCGGTAGAAGCGCCGCAGGTAGGTCTCGAGCACCGCCTGCCGGAACGCGGTCCCACCCGGGCCGGCGTCGCCGCGCGACTCGAGCCAGGACCCCAGCAGCACCGAGCGCATCGGCTGCGGGCACGAGACGAGGCGGCCGATCCGGTCCGCCCGCTGGCGACCGGTCGGGTCGGCGGCGAGCTCGGTGAGGTGCGTGCGCATCTCGGACTCGGTCTCGGTGACCACCCGGCTGAGCACGGGCTCGTCGAACCAGTGGTAGAGCACGTCGCGGGCGGCATCGGTCACCGCCTGCTGGCGGCCCTGGGTCGCGGTGACGAGGCGCTCCAGCCGGGCGCGGTCGGCCGACGTCGCCCCGTCGGCGAGCTCGGAGGCGAACCGCAGCCGCCGCCCCAGCACCTCGGCGACGATGTCGGCGAGGTCAGGGACACGGGAGAACGAGCGGAACATCCAGAACGTCGCTCGCTCCAGCGCCACCCGGTCCCCCAGCCCGTCGACGCCGTAGCGCGCCAGGGCGCGCTCCAGGCGCCGCCGGTAGCTCGAGCGAAGACCGGCCCGGGCCGGGTCGAGGGACTGCAGGAAGGCCAGGAAGTACTCCTGGGTGCTGCTCTGGTCGGCGACCTCCGGGTCACCGGCGACCTCCGCCTCGGTCCGTGGGCGGTAGAGCGAGCCGATGTCGGCGAAGAGGTCGAGGAAGGCGTCCTCCCGCTCCAGCAGGTCGCGGTCCGCAGGCCCGCTGCCCTGGACGCGGGAGCGGTGCGCGGTCCGCAGCGCCCGGGCCGCGGCCGAGTCCAGGTCGAAACCGAGCAGGTATGCCGTGAGGTCGTCGAAGACGTCCGGCGGCGGTGCCGCGTCGTCCGCCACGCCCAGTGCGGCCAGGTCGACCCGGCCCTTCTCGCTTCCGGCCGGGAGGTCGGGGATCAGCCGGGACGCCTCGGTGGACTTGATCCGCAGCAGCGCGTCGCCGCCCTCGACCTGCTGGTTGGGCAGCACCGCCAGGGAGGCGACGTGCCCGTCGAGGGGCGCGGTGAGCGTGCTCACCATCTTCATCGACTCCAGCGTGGCCACCGGCTGACCGGCGCTGACGTGGTCGCCGACGGCGACCAGCAGCCCGCCGACGAGCGCCGGTGACGGCGCGCGGACGACGACGCCGTCCTCACGGGTCACGGTGTGGGCGATCCCGTCGATCTCGAGGCGGATGGCGCCATCCTCGGTGACGGCGACCATCCGTCGGGTGCGGCCCCCGAGGAGCATGCGCCGCTCGTAGCGCCCGAGCACGTCCACGGAGACGTCGAGGTGGACGCCGTCGTGGACGCGGTAGCGGTCCGGGCCGACGCGGTCCACGCGCAGCCGGTAGCGACCGCCGCGGTAGCCCAGGTCGATGGCACCACCCACCCGTTCCGGGTGCTCGGGCCGTCCCCGCTCCGCCGTGGCCCGGAAGGACCGCTGGACGAGCGCCAGGTCCGCCTCGTAGACCTCCACGGCCGCCGCCACGACGGCCATCGGGTCTCGGGCCGGCACCAGCGCGCCGGCGGCGATCTGGTCGGCATACCACTGCGGTGCCGGCGGCCCCTCGGCCACGCCAAGGGAGCGGAGGAGCGCGATGATGCCGGTGCGGTTGGTCGCCCCGCCCGACAGGACGACGCTGGTGCGCTCCAGGGCGTTGCGGAGGCGCTCGAGCGCCTGGTCGCGGTCCCGGCCCCAGGAGGTCACGGTGGCGATGACGGGGTCGAGGACCCCGTCGACGTGGTCGCCGACCCGCAGCCCGGCGTCGACCCGGACGCCGGTGCCGACCGGGAGCGAGAGCAGCTCGACCCGCCCGCCGGTGGGGGCGTACCTGCGGTCCGGGTCGTGGGCGAGCAGGCGCGCCTCGACGGTCCAGCCCTCGCCGCGCGGCGCGGCCGGAGGAAGCGGCTCGCCCAGCGCCGCCCGCAGGCGGAGCTCGAGGATGCCGGCGCCGGTGCGCTCCTCGACGCCGGCGTGGGTGGCGCGTCCGTCGGTGTCGACCCCCCAGACGGCGAAGGAGCCGTCGGTGGCGAGGGCGAAGTGGACGATGGCGCCGCCCCGGAAGTCCGCTCGCTCGGCCAGGGCGCGGGCCGCGGCCTCCATGTCCGCGGCCTGGTCCTCGGGGACACCGGTGGCGGGGAGCTCGGCGAGGATCGCCCAGCTGTCCCGCAGGACGGTGACCTCGCGCAGGCCGAGGGTCCACACGGTGCCCTGCCCGTCGCGCACGACGTCGACCTCCAGTCGACGCGCCGCCTCGGGGGCAGACCCCGTGGTCAGGACCGGCACGCCGGCCCCCGCCGCGACCTCGGCGAGGCCCTCGGGTGTGCCGAGCGCGCGGATGGCCGCGGCACCGGGCCCGAGGACGAGGATCCCGGCGTCCGCGCAGGCCTCGGCGAGCTCGGCCCGGTCCTGGCAGGGCACGAGACCGAGCCAGACGGCGTCGGCGCGGGCCCCGTGCAGCGCGTCGAGCAGGTCCGGCACCGGCACGACGCCGTCCTCCGGCGCGTCGAGCACCAGGGTCTCGCCCGCCTCCCGGGCCCACCAGGCGCGGGCCCGTGGCACCGTGCTCACCGCGATGGTGCGCAGCGGCTCCCCGCTGGCGGGGTCGGTGAGCCGCGCCGCCGTGGCGAGCACCCGCACGGCGGGCTCGCCACGGTCGACGACCGCAAGCCGCCGGACCGCCGTCACGCCGGTGCCTCGGAGCCGAAGGCGGCCGACAGGGCCGGCCGGACGTCGTCCGGGATGCCGCCGGGCAGCGGCACGGTCGCGTAGCCCTCGAGGCGGACGACCACGCGCCCCTCGTCGTCGACGACGAGGGCGTCGACGTTCCCGTCGTGCACCTCGGCGTGGGCGACGAGACGGCCGGCGGCCTCTGCCGGGTCGCGGAGCACCCGCACCCGGCCGACGCCCATCGGCAGGGCCATCCGGTCCTCCCGGGCGGCCTCCCACAGCCCCGCGGTCTGGAAGCACAGCTCGACCAGGCGTGGTGCGAGGCTGAGCGGGGCGTCCATCGGTGACCGGTCGTCGGGCAGGGTCTCGGGCAGCCGGGCCGTGGAGCCCTCGCCGTCGCGCCACGCCGCCTCCACGACCTGGTAGGCCGGGCCGTGGAAGTAGAACCGGTAGACCTCCTCCGCGCCGACGACCGGGTCGTGCTGACCGCGGTCGAGGTCGCTGTGCTCCTCGTGCGCCGAGGCGGTGGTGAGCCGCACCCGGCCGGTGAAGTGCGTCGTGCGGACGGGGGTGTCCTGCCCGGGCAGCCGCCGCTCGGCGGTGAGCATGCAGTGCGCGACGAGGTCGTCGCCACCGTCGGGGTCCGGCCCCGTGACGGCCGTGACGGTGAGGGTCCGCGGCTGGTCCCGGTAGAACTTCACCGGGGCCCGGAAGCTCACGTCCTCGACGGCCGCCACGCGGTACCCCTCGGGGGCGACCAGCCCGGCGACCTCTGCGAAGGACTCCATCCCCATCACGCCCGGCAGCATCGGCGTGCCGTCGATGCGGTGGTCGTGGAGGAAGGCCTGCTCGGCGGGGTCGAGGGTCACGGTGTCGACGACACCGGCGTTGGTGCTCAGCGTCACCTCACCGACCATCGGGCCGTGCGGGCCCTCGCCCACGAGGGCACCGGGCTCGACGCCGCCGCCCTCGGCCTGCTCGGCTGCCATGAGCCCCAGCTCACCGGCCACGACCACCTCACCGGAGTACCCGGACGAGGCCAGCTCCCGCCGGATCCACGCCACGCCGGCGTCCGGCGGCAGCATCTGCACCCCGGCCATCTCCATGATCTTGGGGATGGACCCGCGGGTGGCCATGCCGATCCCACCCCACGCCGTCCAGTCCAGCGCGAGGCCCCGGGTCTCCGGGCGGCTGGCCCGCAGTGAGGCGACCATCTTGCACAGCAGGTCGTTGGCGGCGGAGTAGTCGGTCTGGCCGTTGTTGCCGAACCGGCCCGCGACGGAGGAGAACGCCACGACGGCCCCGACCTCCATGCTGCGGGCCGCCTGCCACACGTTGAACCACCCGGTCGTCTTGACGTCGAAGACCAGGTCGTACTCGCGCGGCTCCTTCTCCGGCAGGTTGCGGCTGATCTCCAGGCCCGCGGCGTGCAGCAGGACGTCGATGCGGCCGCTGCGCTCGCGCACGGACTCCATGACCGCGGCGACTGCCTCGGGGTCGGTGAGGTCCACCGAGTAGTAGTGCGCCGTGCCGCCCGCGGCCTCGACCGCCTCGATGCAGGTCAGCGCCGCCTCGAGCCGCTCGATGTGGGCGACCTCCTTCTCGATCGCCACCGGGGTGGCCTTCTCGCCGCGCTCCTTGGTCCGGGCGGCGATGGTCGCCTTCAGGCCGGTCCGGTCGGTGCGGAAGGCGGCGATGTCCGCGTCGTCGCGGTCCGGGGTGGCGGTCAGGTCGAGCAGGTGGAAGACCCCGCCCGACGCCTTGGCCAGGTCGGCAGTGATCGCCGAGACGATGCTGCCCGCCGCGCCAGTGATGAGGAACACCGACTCCGAGCCGAGCGGCATGCCGCCCGGGCCGTCAGGGGCGCCGTCCTCGGAGAGCGGCGTGAACGGCTGCTCGAGCAGGGCGATGCCGTAGCGCCGGCCGTTCAGCCGGCCCACCTCCACGCAGCCCGGGTCGCGCAGCGTCTCCTCGAGCAGCAGGTCCGCGACCGCCGCCGTCCGACGGGAGGCCGGCAGGTCGACGGCCTTGACCAGGGCGTCCGGACGCTCCTTGCGGTAGGACTTCGCGAAGCCGGTCACCGCGCCGCCCAGCGTGGACGTCGCCCCGCCCGGGCCGTAGCCGTGCAGGCCACCGAGCCGGGTGGCGGAGACGAGGAAGGCGTCGCTCGCCCAGAGGTGCCGCATGGTGGCGTACAGCGCCTTGACGCGGCGCCGCAGGGCCTCGCGCCAGGTGTCCAGGTCGTATGCCGCGAGGTCGCCCTCGTCGTCGAGCGCGGTCAGCCAGTACACACCGGCCACCGGGCCCTCGGCGGTCCAACCCTCCAGCCGGGCGAGGATCTCCTCGGTCGGCAGGCCGGGCTCGAGGACCAGCGCGGTCGCGCCGGCCTTGCCGAGGCGCTTGAGCAGTGCGTCACCGACCCCGCCCTCGTCGCGCATGACGACGACGCGGGCGCCCTCCATCACGACTCCCGTGGCCGCGCAGCGGTCCGCGGCCGGCCGGAGCGACGGCACCGGCACGCGCCGGGGCAGCGCGTCGATCGCGCTCAGGTCACCGACGACCGTGTGCGGCGCGGCGTGGGCAGTGGCGTCGGCCGCGGTGCCGGGGGTGCCGGCGGCCGCACCGGCACCCGAGCCCGGGCCGGCGGACGTGCCGAGGCGGGCGCGGACCCAGCCGGCGACCGCGTTGAGGGTGGGGAAGTCGCGCAGCTGCAGGTTCTCGTCGCGCTCGAGGTCCCAGTGGGCGCGGACGGCGGCGAAGACCTCGGCCTGCTTGACGGTGTCCACGCCCAGGTCGGCCTCGAGGTCGAGCTCGGGGTCGAGCAGGTCGGCCGGGTAGCCGGTCATCTCGGCGACGATGCCGGTGACGACCGTGAGGACCTCGTCCGCGGCGGGTGCCGCGGGGGCGGCTGCGGGGGCGGCTGCGGGGGCGGCTGCGGGGGCCGCCGCGGAGGCTGCGGACGGCGCGGGCAGGCCGAGCCGGTCGCGGACCCAGCCGGAGACGGCGTGCAGGGTGGGGAAGTCGCGCAGCCGCACGGTGTCGTCGCGCTCGAGGTCCCACCGGGCGCGGACGGCGGCGAAGACCTCTGCCTGCTTGACGGTGTCGACGCCCAGGTCGGCCTCGAGGTCGAGGTCGGGATCGAGCAGGTCGGCGGGGTAGCCGGTCATCTCTGCGACGATGTCGGTGACGGCTGCCAGCACGTCGTCGCCGCCGGCTGCGGCCGGTGCCGCCGTCGCGGGCGGTGCCGCCACGGCTGGTGCCGCAGCAGGTGCGACCGGTGCTGCCACCGCTGCCACCGCTGCGACAACCGCCGGCTCGGTCGGAGGTGACGTCGGTGCCGGCGCCACGTCGGCAGCAGGTGCTGCGGGCGCGGCGAACCCG
>DASQFD010000119.1:0-20999 GCA_035633255.1 Dermatophilaceae bacterium | reverse complement strand
GACGTCGAGTTCGAGCCGTGCGAGCTGGCCCTCGACGTGCACGGCACCCGGGCGAGCCGAGGCGACCGGCGGACCATCGAGCCGTGCGGTGCGCCGTGCGCCGTCCACCGGGCGGGACGGGCCGACGACCGCACCGCTGGGTGAGCCCGCTGTGGCCCTGACCCCACCGGGACCACCCAGCGACCGCGACCCCCCACAGGTGACCGAGGGCACGTGGGCACCCGCCCCGCCCTGCGGCATACTGAGCCGCACGTGCTCCGGGGTCGGTGCAACTCCGAACCGGCGGTGACAGTCCGCGACCCGGCCGCAGCCAGCGGCCGGTTGACTGGGTGGAACTCCCAGACCGACGGTGAAAGTCCGGATGGTAGGCAGCACGTACGAGCTCGGGTATGCCGTCAGGCTGCCCGGATCGTGCACGTCCCCCGGAGTTCGTCCCCAGGACCGGAACGACTCCAAGGACGAACACCATGGATCTACTGCGTTGGCTCTACGAGGCCAGCATCCCCGTCGGGCGTTACGAGCTCAGATGGCTCGAGCTCATCGGCGTGCTCTTCGGGCTCGGCTCCGCGATCGGCGGCCTGCGCCGTCGGGTGTGGGCCTGGCCGGTCGGCATCGTCGGCAACGTCCTGCTCTTCTTCGTCTACATCACGGTGACCTTCGACGCGGCGGACGGCCGGGCGCCGCTGTTCGGCCAGTCCGGCCGGCAGATCTTCTTCATCCTCACCTCCCTCTACGGGTGGTGGCGGTGGAACGAGGTGCGCAAGAGCCGCCACGTCGGCTCCAACGCACCCGCCATCACGCCCCGCTGGGCGACCGCGCCCGAGCGGCTCCTCATGGCCGGCGTCATGGTCGGCGGGGTCGTGCTCTTCCAGTGGGTGTTCTCCCAGATCGGCGCCGGGTGGCCGGCCCCGCGCTGGTACTACTGGTGTGACGCGTGGATCTTCATCGGCTCGATGATCGCCACCTACGCGATGGCCCGCGGCTGGAACGAGTTCTGGCTGGTGTGGATCGGGGTCGACCTCGTCGGCGTCCCGCTGCTGCTGCACAGCGGCTACATCCCCACGGCGGTGCTCTACGCGTTCTACGCCGGCTTCGTCATCTACGGCTTCACCGTGTGGCTGCGCGCCTCGCGCACCGAGATCCCGGACGTCGAGCCGGAGGAGCGCCGAACGGCCGGGGTCGCGGCGAGCTGAGGACCCGCGGGGGCGCCGGTCCGCGGGCGCCGCCCCCGCGGACGCCCCCCCTGGGCGGCCCGTGCTGACGACCCGCGCGGGCGCCGGTCCGCGGACACCCCACGTGGGCGGTGGCACGGGGATGTGCCGCCGCCCACGTACCCTGTGCGGTGTGAAGTCGTTCGACGCCCTGTTCGCCGAGCTGTCCGAGAGGGCGGCCACCCGGCCGGCCGGCTCGGGCACCGTCGCCGCGCTGGACGGCGGCGTCCACTCGATCGGCAAGAAGGTCGTCGAGGAGGCGGCCGAGGTCTGGATGGCGGCCGAGCACGAGGGCCCGGAGCGGACCGCGGAGGAGATCAGCCAGCTCCTCTACCACCTGCAGGTGCTGATGCTGGCCTGCGACCTGACCCTCGACGACGTCTACTCCCACCTGTGAGGACTGTTCCTGTGCTGCGCGTCGCCGTGCCCAACAAGGGGTCGCTCTCCGAGCCGGCCGCCGAGATGCTCCGCGAGGCGGGCTACCGCACCCGGCGGGACGCCAAGGAGCTCGTCGTCACCGACGCCGACAACGGCGTCGAGCTCTTCTACCTGCGCCCGCGGGACATCGCCGTCTACGTCGGCTCCGGCACCGTGGACTGCGGCGTGACCGGCCGTGACCTCCTGCTCGACAGCGGGAGCGCGGCCCTGGAGGTCATGACGCTCGGCTTCGGCGCGTCCACGTTCCGGTATGCCGCCCGCCCCCACACGGTGGGCGAGGTCGCGGACATCTCCGGTCACCGGGTCGCCACGAGCTATCCCGGCCTGGTCGAGAAGCACCTCGCCGAGCTCGGCGTCCACGCGGACGTCGTGCGCCTCGACGGGGCCGTCGAGACCGCGATCACCCTCGGCGTCGCGGACGTGATCGCCGACGTCGTGGAGACCGGCGCGACGCTGCGCAGCCAGGGGCTCGAGGTCTTCGGCGACCCGATCCTGCGCAGCGAGGCGGTGCTGATCCGGCGCGAGGGCAGCGAGGAGAGCGCCGGCGTCGACGTGCTCCGCCGCCGCCTCCAGGGCGTCATCACGGCCCGGCACTACGTCATGCTCGACTACGACGTGCCGGCCGCCCTGGTCGATCAGGCCTGCGCGGTCACGCCGGGGCTGGAGTCACCCACGGTCTCGCCGCTGCAGAACAAGGACTGGTATGCCGTGCGCGCCATGGTCCCGCGGGGGAGCACCAACGCCGTCATGGACGAGCTCTACGAGCTCGGCGCCCGAGCGATCCTCGTCACCGACATCGCGGCGTGCCGCCTGTGAGCACCGACCGGGTGCTCGACGCGCCCTTCGTCCCGCGCCGCGGCCGGCTCATGGCCACCGGCATGGCGGCCGCCGCGCTGCTGATCTTCGGGCTGGTCGCCCTGCTCATCCCGGGGCCGTCCTCGGGCGGGAGCTGGGAGGGTGGCGACCGCTTCATGATGCTCGGCCTCGGCGTGCTCATGGCCGCGCTGCTCTCGCGCTGGGCCCTGATCCGGGCGGTGCCCCGGTCCGAGGGGCTCAGCATCCGCAACCTGATGATCACCCGGACCATCCCGTGGTCCGAGATCGTCGACGTGACCTTCCCCGAGGGCGACCCCTGGGTCAGCCTGGAGCTCCAGGACACCGACGTGGTGGCCGTCATGGCCGTCCAGCGGGCCGACGGCGACCTCGGCCGGTCCGAGGCCGACCGGCTCGGCCGCCTCGTCGACGCCCGCCGCGCCGCCGGAGCCTGAGCGCGCGGGGGTCCGTGTCCCGGGTCGAGGTGGTGCCCGACCGTGTGCGGGTAGACGATCACCTCGACCCCGGGAGCCGCGGGCCAGGTCGAGGTGATGCCCGACCCTGTGCGGGTAGGCGATCACCTCGACCGCCGGGCTAGTCGGGGCTAGTCGAGCGACTCGGGCACCATCTCGCCGGCCTCGTCGTAGTCCATCCCGGTGAGCATCAGCAGGTCCACCACCATCGAGCGGATCTGCGCCCGCACCACCTCGCCCGACAGCCCGGCCTCCCCGGCGACCACGGCGCTGAGCTCGCCGATGGCGATCAGGCCCCGCTGCGCGCCGACCGGCACGACCCGCTCCGCGAGCCCGGCCGCCACCTCCTCCGCCGACTCCGCGAGGCTGTCGATCAGCGCCACGTAGCCACCGGGGACGCGCTCCTCCCGCCACGTCGCGACGTAGGCGCGTCGCACCAGCACCCGCAGGTTGCGCACGCACCGGTCCAGCGGCGTCACGAGGTCGGTGATCGCCTGCAAGTCGGCGGCGTGGTGGCGGCGCAGCGGCGAGAGCCGGACGACCGCCATCCCCTCGGCGGCGGCCTCGCGCAGGGAGGAGAGCCGCTCGTCGGTCGCCCGCGCCCGCTCCAGCGTCGCGCTCTCGGCGTCCGGGTCACCGCTGCGCAGCCCGTCGGCCGTCTCGCGCAGGATCTGCGAGATCTCGTCGAGCACCTCGGCCGCCTCCTGCCAGGGGCGCAGCACCGGCCCCCGCGGCGCGACGACGGCGACGGCGAGCGCGACGCTCCCCCCGACGACGGCGTCGAGCCAGCGGGAGAACGCCTGCTCGGGCGCCGCCACCAGCGTCACCACCACGCTCGCCTGGACCCCGGCCTGGGTGGTCAGCAGCGGACCGGACCCCACCAGCGCCGCCAGCGCCATGGCCAGCGCGACGACCAGCCCCAGCTGCCACACGCCCGACCCGACGACCCCGACGATGAGGTCACCGACGAGGACGCCGATCGCGACGCCGACCATGAGCTCGAGCACCCGGCGCAGCCGCTGGCCGAAGGACAGACCGAGGCAGACGATGGCCGTGATCGGCGCGAAGAAGGGCGTGGCGTGGCCCAGGACGGTCCCTGCCACGAACCACGCCGCCGCGGCGGCCAGCCCGCACTGCGCGATGAACACCGCCCGCTCGCGCAGCCGCGCCAGACGTCGCCGCGCCGCGGTGTGCGAGCGACGGGCCACCCGGCCGGTCGTCCGCCGCGTCACCCGCCGGGCGGAGGTCGCCGCGGCTCCCAGCGCGCTCTCCCCCTGGTCCCCTTCCGTGGCGCGGGGCTGCGGCCCGCTCACGTCGCCGCGCCGTCGGTCCGCAGCACCAGGTCGGCCCGCTCCCGGGTCCGGTCCGCTGCGAACAGCGCCTCCTCCTGCACCGCCCAGCGCTCCCAGTGCGGCCGGTACACCTCGCCGTCGCGCGCGACCCCGCGCCGCATCCGCTCCTCCGGGCGCGCCTCCACCCACACCCGCACCGCGGCATACCCCCCGGCCGGGGAGACGCTCGAGCCGCACCCCTCCACGACGAGGACGGGGCTGCGCGGCACGACCTCCGTGCCGTCCCACCGGTCGTGGTCCCAGTCCCAGACCCGGTATGCCGCCTGCTCACCGCGCGCGAGCGGCTCCAGCACCGAGGTGGTGACCAGCCCGACGGCTTCGGCGAGCCCGTCCCAGCCGGGGAAGATTCGGTCCAGGTGCACCACGGGGCAGCGCAGGCCCCGGGCCACGGCGAGCGCGAGCGTCGTCTTGCCGGACCCGCTGGGGCCGTCCACGGCGACCACGGTCACGCCGCCGCACCGGGGCACGGCCCGCCCCGCGAGGGCGAGCACCCGGGCCACGTGCTCCGGGTCGGCCCGGTCCGGAACGGAGGACCACACAGCGGGTCACCCTAGTGCGGTGGCTAGGGTGGCGGCCGTGTCGGTCGCGGTCCGCGTCATCCCCTGCCTGGACGTCGACGCCGGTCGGGTCGTCAAGGGCGTCAACTTCGCCGACCTCCGCGACGCCGGCGACCCGGTTGAGCTGGCGCGCCGGTACGGCGAGCAGGGCGCCGACGAGCTGACCTTCCTCGACGTCACGGCGAGCAGCGGGGACCGGGAGACCACCTACGACGTCGTCCGGCGTACCGCCGAGGAGGTCTTCATCCCGCTGACGGTCGGCGGTGGCGTGCGCACGGTCGAGGACGTCGACCGGCTGCTGCGGGCCGGGGCCGACAAGGTGGGCGTGAACACCGCGGCGATCGCCCGCCCGGAGCTCCTCGCCGAGACCGCGGACCGCTTCGGGGCGCAGGTGCTCGTGCTCAGCGCCGACGTCCGACGCCGCCGCGAGGGGGGCGGCCGGCCCGCCGGCGGTTTCGAGGTCACCACCCACGGGGGCCGGACCGGCACCGGGCTGGACGCCGTCGAGTGGTGCGCCCGCGCCGCCGCGCTCGGCGCGGGGGAGATCCTGCTCAACTCCTTGGACGCCGACGGCACCCGCGACGGCTTCGACCTCGAGCTGATCCGCGAGGTCCGGGCCGCGGTGTCGGTGCCGGTGATCGCCAGCGGCGGCGCCGGGGCCCTGGAGCACTTCGCCCCGGCCGTGCGGGCGGGCGCCGACGCCGTGCTGGCCGCGAGCGTCTTCCACTTCGGCGTGCTCACCATCGGCGAGGTCAAGGCCGCGCTCGCCGCCGCGGGCCTGCCCGTGCGCTGACCGCCGGCTGCCTGCGTCCGGCGCCGTTCTGCCGGACGCACATCCTTGCGGCGGACGCAGTCATCACCGCGTCCGCGGCAAGGAGGTGGGCGCCGGTCGGATGACCCGGGGGCGTCAGGCCATGCCGAGGCGGGTGGCCGCCAGCCGCTCGATCGCGGCCGGGTCGCCCTCCCGCGTCACGTCCGCCGCCTGACCCCGCCCGTATGCCGTGAGCAGCAGCTCCAGCGGCGCACCGGTGAGGACGACGGTCGGCTCCCCGGCCCGGGCCCTGGCCGTGACGGTGCCGCGGCCGGGTGCGGTGAGCACCACCCCCACGTCCGCGCGGCGGAACATCAGGCGGGCGCTCTGCCGCACCGCCTTCCAGACCGCGCGGTCGAGGTCGGCCGGCAGCTCGCGCCGGGGGCCGGGCGTGCCGTCGCCGCGTAGCACGTCCTCGTGGTGCACCACCATCTCGATGGTGTTGACGAGGTCGTCGACGCGGCCGAGGCGGGTGGGTGACCACGCCGGGGGACCGGCGCGGACCACCTCGACGAGCTCGGCCCACGGCTGCTGCGACAGGTCCCGCTGGGCGCGCTCCAGCCGGCCGGCGAGCGGGGGGAGCAGGATGCCCACGGCCAGGTCCGGGCGGCGTTCGCGCACCACCAGGTGGGCGGCGAGGTCCCGGGTGGCCCAGCCCTCGCACAGCGTGGGTGCGTCCGGACCGACCCGGTCGAAGGCGTCGCAGAGGGCCAGGCGCTCGACGCGGGCCAGGTGCGACGGGGCGGGCGCGGCGGTGGAGTCGGCGGTGGAGTCGGCGGTCATGGGCCCATCCTCGCCCGTCGGTGCCCGGGCGGCACAATGGTCCGCGTGCCGACCCCCCTGGACCCGGAGCTCGCACGCCGGCTCAAGCGCGACGCCTCCGGACTGGTGGCGGCGGTGGTGCAGCAGCACGACACCGGCGAGGTGCTCATGCTCGGGTGGATGGACGACGAGGCGCTGCGGCGGACCCTGACCGAGGGGCGGGTGACCTTCTGGTCGCGAAGCCGCCAGGAGTACTGGCGCAAGGGCGACACCTCCGGGCACGTCCAGTGGGTCCGTGGGGTGGCGCTGGACTGCGACGGCGACGCCCTGCTCGTGCGGGTCGAGCAGGTCGGCGCGGCCTGCCACACCGGGGCCCGGACCTGCTTCGAGCAGGGCGACCTCGGCGCGACGCCCGGGGTCCCGGCGTGACGGTGGAGGCCCCCGACCTGGCACTCGGGCGCACCTGGCCGTCCCTGGACGTCTTCACCCTCCTCGCGCGCGACCGCCGCGTCGTGCCGGTCGTGCGCCGGCTGATGGCCGACGCCGAGACCCCCGTCGGGGTCTACCGCAAGCTCGCCGGGGGGCGGCCGGGCACCTTCCTGCTGGAGTCGGCCGAGCACGGCGGCGTCTGGTCCCGCTGGTCGATCGTCGGCGCGGCGAGCCGGGCCACCCTCACCGAGCGGGACGGCCGGGCCCACTGGGTCGGCGACCCCCCCGTCGGCGTGCCCGCGACCGGCCTGGCCACCGACGCCCTGCGCGACACGGTCGCCGCCCTCGCCACCGAGCCGGTCCCGGGGCTGCCCCCGCTCACCGGCGGCATGGTCGGGATGGTCGGCTACGACGCGGTGCGGCGCTGGGAGCGGGTGCCCGCCACGGCGCCCGACGAGCTGCGGCTGCCCGAGCTGGCGATGATGCTCGCCACCGACCTCGCCGTGCTGGACCACTCCGACGGGTCGGTGCTGCTCATCGCCAACGCGATCAACTACGACGCGACCGACGAGCGGGTCGAGGACGCGTGGGCCGACGCGGTCGGCCGCCTGGACCGGATGACCGCCGAGCTCGCCGTCCCCGCGCCGAGCACCGTCGCCGTCGTCGAGGAGGCGGAGGTCGAGCAGGCGCTGGGGGCCGTCACCTCGACGATGACGCCCGAGCAGTACGCGGACGTCGTGGAGGCGGCCAAGGAGGACATCCGCGCCGGTGAGGTCTTCCAGGTCGTCCTCTCCCAGCGGTTCTCCCTGCCCTGCGCAGCCGACGCGCTCGACGTCTACCGCGCCCTGCGAGCCGGCAACCCCAGCCCGTACATGTACCTGCTGCGCCTGCCCGGGGTCGACGGGCAGGGCGGCTTCGACGTCGTGGGCTCCTCGCCGGAGGCGCTCGTGCGGGTCACCGGCCGACGCGCCATCACGCACCCGATCGCCGGCTCCCGGCCCCGCGGGAAGAGCCCGGAGGACGACGTGCGGCTCGCCGACGAGCTGCTCGCCGACCCCAAGGAGCGCTCGGAGCACGTCATGCTCGTCGACCTGGGCCGCAACGACCTGGGGCGGGTCAGCCGGCCGGGCACCGTGGACGTCGTCGAGTTCATGCAGGTCCGCCGCTACAGCCACGTCATGCACATCGAGTCCACGGTGGTGGGGGAGCTGAAGGAGGGCGTCACGGCATACGACGTCCTGGTCTCGACGTTCCCCGCGGGCACGTTGTCCGGGGCGCCCAAGCCGCGGGCCCTGGCGCTGATCGAGCGCTACGAGCCGAGTCGGCGCGGTCTCTACGGTGGGGTGGTGGGCTACCTGGACTTCCACGGCGACCTCGACCTCGCCATCGCCATCCGCACCGCCCTGGTGCGCGACGGGCTGGCACACGTGCAGGCCGGGGCCGGCATCGTCGCCGACTCGGTGCCGGTCCGTGAGCACGAGGAGTGCCTCGCCAAGGCGGCCGCCGTGCTGCGTGCCGTGGCGACCGCCGGCGCGCTGCGCACCGTCACCGCGGGCGACCGGGCCGCCGCCGCGTCCGGGCACCGCTGATGCGACGGCTGACCGGCAAGGCCGGGATGGTCCTGCTGGCGCTGCTCGGCGCCGCCGTGGTGGTCGTCGCGGCGTCGCGCCCGTGGGTGACCGGCCGGGTGAGCGACGCCGTGCTCGGCACGAGCACCCTCTCGGCGACCGGAGGCGAGTCGGCCCCCGGCCTGGTGGCCCTCGCGCTCGTCGTCGCGGCCGCCGCGCTGGCGGTCGTGACCACCGGCCGGGTGGCCCGCACGGTCGCCCTGGTCCTGCACCTCGGCGCCGTCCTGGGGGCGATCGCCCTGACCGTCCGGGTGCTCCTCGACCCGGAGGGCGTGCTCGGGCCCCGGGCGGCCGCGGCGGCCGGCCGCACCGGCAGCCTCCCCACGACCGCCGCCACCACCGCCTGGCCGTGGGTGGCCCTCGCCGGGCTGGCGGTCGCCCTCGGCTCCTGGGTGCTGGCCCTGGCCGGCCGGCGCCGGTGGGGCGGGCTGTCCTCGCGCTACGACGCCCCGGCGGGTGAGGCGCGTGAGCCGGGGGAGGCCGGGAAGGCCGGCGACGCCTCCGCGGGGGGCCCCCCGACGGCCGCCTCGCAGGGTGCCCGCGGGGAGCGGGTCTCCTCGCAGTGGGACCAGCTCAGCGCGGGCATCGACCCCACCGATGTCGGTCCGGGACCGAACACCTGACACAATCCTCCCAACCGCGACGCGCCGACCGCGCCGCGGTCCCGGTGGCCGCCACGGCGCGCCGCCGGCCTCGCCCGAGCAGGAGGACAGGCGGTATGGCCGAGCACTCGCAGCCCCACGACAGCCACGGCAACAGCATCGCGGCCTGGGTCGCCGTCGGGATCCTCCTGGTCGCCTTCCTCCTGATGTCCATCGCGGTGGCCGTGCAGAGCGTCACGCTCTTCGTCGTGGGTGCGGTCGTGGGCGTCGTGGGGGTGGTCGTCGGCAAGCTGCTCGCGATGGCGGGCTACGGCGTCGAGGGCAAGCGCCAGCCCGACGCCGTCGTGCGTCAGAAGTGACCTCCCCGTCCACCCTGCGCCTCCGGGTCCCCTCCCCGACATGAGCACCGTCCTCGACAGCATCGTCGCCGGCGTCCGAGAGGACCTCGGCGACCGTCGGGCGGCCCGCCCCCTGGACGCGGTGCGCGCCGCCGCCCACGCGGCGCCCGCCCCCCGCGACGGTGCCGCCGCGCTGCGCCACCCCGGGCTCTCCCTCGTCGCGGAGGTCAAGCGCTCCAGCCCGAGCCGGGGCCCGCTCGCCGACATCGCCGACCCGGCCGGCCTGGCCCGCGCCTACGAGGCCGGCGGCGCCGCGGCGGTGAGCGTGCTCACCGAGGGCCGGCGCTTCGGCGGCAGCCTCGCCGACCTGGAGGCGGTCCGCTCCGCGGTGGACCTCCCGGTGCTGCGCAAGGACTTCGTGGTCACCGACTACCAGGTGTGGGAGGCGCGCGCCGCGGGCGCGGACCTCGTCCTGCTCATCGTCGCGGCCCTGGCCGACGACGAGCTCGCCGCCCTGCTGGCCCTGACCCGCGAGCTGGGGATGACGGCCCTGGTGGAGGTTCACGACGAGGCGGAGGCCGCCCGGGCCGTGACCGCCGGCGCCGACGTCGTCGGGGTCAACGCCAGGGACCTGCGCACCCTCGACGTCGACCCCGGCGCCTTCGCGCGCGTCGCCCCGTGCCTGCCCCCCTCGGTCACCACGGTCGCCGAGTCCGGCATCGCCGGGCCCCGGGACGCCGGCCGGTATGCCGTGGCCGGCGCCGACGCCGTCCTCGTCGGCGAGGCGCTGGTGCGCGACGGCGACCCCGAGGCCGCCGCCCGCGCCCTCGTTGCCGCCGGCCGCGCGGCGGTGGACGCGTGACCGCCGACCTGCGTCCCGAGCCGGTCGCCCGCCCGGGGCGGTTCGGCGCGTTTGGGGGCCGCTACGTGCCCGAGGCGCTCGTGCCGGCGCTCGAGGAGCTCGACGAGGCGCGCCGAAAGGCGATGGTGGACCCCGAGTTCCTCGGCGAGCTCGAGCGCCTGCACCGCACCTACACCGGCCGGCCCAGCATCCTCACCGAGGTCCCGCGGTTCGCCGCCCACGCCGGCGACGCCCGCATCATCCTCAAGCGCGAGGACCTGAACCACACCGGCTCGCACAAGATCAACAACGTCCTCGCCCAGGCGCTGCTCACCAAGCGAATGGGCAAGGGCCGGGTCATCGCCGAGACCGGCGCCGGGCAGCACGGCGTCGCCACCGCCACCGCCGCGGCCCTCATGGGCCTGACCTGCACCGTCTACATGGGCCGGGTCGACACCGAGCGGCAGGCGCTCAACGTCGCGCGCATGCGGATGCTCGGCGCCGAGGTCGTGCCGGTCGAGCACGGCAGCGCCACCCTGAAGGACGCCATCAACGAGGCGATGCGCGACTGGGTCACCAACGTGGACACCACGCACTACCTCATCGGCACGGTCACCGGCCCTCACCCGTTCCCGGAGATGGTCCGCGACTTCCACCGCGTCATCGGCGTGGAGGCCCGGGCCCAGGTGCTCGACCTCGTCGGCCGGCTCCCCGACGCCGTGATCGCCTGCGTCGGCGGCGGGTCCAACGCCATGGGCATCTTCCACCGGTTCCTCGACGACACCGACGTGCGCCTGATCGGGGTGGAGGCCGGCGGCGAGGGCATCGCGAGCGGTCGGCACGCCGCCCGGTTCGCGTCCGCCACGCCCGGCGTCCTGCACGGCGCGATGAGCTACCTCATGCAGGACGACGACGGCCAGACCGTGGAGTCGCACTCGATCAGCGCCGGGCTCGACTACCCCAGCGTCGGCCCTGAGCACTCCTTCCTGCGGGACCTCGGCCGGGCGGAGTACCGCTACGCCACCGACGTCGAGGTGATGTCCGCCTTCGACCTGCTCTGCAAGACCGAGGGCATCATCCCCGCGCTGGAGTCCGCGCACGCGCTCGCCGGCGCCCTCGACGTCGGCCGCGAGCTCGGCCCCGACGCCGTCCTCCTCGTCAACCTCTCCGGCCGCGGCGACAAGGACGTGCACACCGCGGCGGCGTGGTTCGGCCTGCTCGACGAGCGCGCCGGGGTGCCCGGGGGCCAGGCGTGACCGGTATGCCGTCCGCACCGGTCCGAGCGTCCATCACCGAAGGGCGTGGTGTCGCCGCGGTGCTGGAGCGGTGCCGGGCGGAGAACCGTGCCGCGCTCGTCGGCTACCTGCCGGTCGGGTTCCCGACGGTCGAGGGCTCCATCGCCGCCATGGTCGCCATGGTCGAGGCCGGCGTCGACGTCGTCGAGGTGGGTGTGCCGTACAGCGACCCGCTCATGGACGGCCCGGTGATCCAGCACGCCGCGGCGGTCGCCCTCGCCGGCGGGACCCGGGTCGACGACGCCTTCGAGGCCGTCCGGGCGGTCCGGGCCGCCGGCGCCCCGCCCCTGGTGATGACCTACTGGAACCTCGTGCTCCACCGCGGGGTCGACCGCTTCGCCGCGGGCCTCGCCGCTGCCGGCGGGGCCGGGCTCATCACCCCCGACCTCATCCCGGAGGAGGCGGCGGACTGGCTGGCCGCGAGCGACCGCGAGGGCCTGGACCGGGTCTTCCTCGTCGCGCCCAGCTCGACCGCCGAGCGCCTCGCCGCCGTCACCGGGGCCACCCGCGGCTTCGTCTACGCCGCCTCGACGATGGGCGTCACCGGCGCCCGGGACGCCGTGGGCGGGGCCGCGGCCGGGCTCGTGGAGCACACCCGGGCGGTCACCGACCTGCCGGTGTGCGTCGGCCTCGGGGTGTCCACCCGGGCGCAGGCCGCGGAGGTCGCCTCCTTCGCCGACGGGGTCATCGTCGGCTCCGCCCTGGTCCGGGTGCTGGAGGGCGAGGGGGAACTCCCACCGCGGATCGAGGCGTTGCGGGAGGTGGTGGCCGAGTTGGCCGCCGGAGTCCGGGAGGGGCGCGAGCAGTGACCACCACGGTCGAGGAGACGACTGCGACGCCGCCGCGCGGACGCGGCCGGTGGCTCGACGTCGTCGGCCTGTTGGCCCGCCTCGTGCTGGGCGGAGCGCTGCTGGTCGCCGGGCTGCTCAAGGTCGGCAAGCCGCTCACCGCGGAGCGCGCCGTGCAGGCCTACGAGCTGTTCCCCTATGAGCTGGCCGGACTCATCGGCCGCTCCCTGCCGTTCGTCGAGATCGTCCTCGGGGTGCTCCTCGTCCTCGGCCTCTTCACCCGGGTCACCGCCCTGGTGTCGACGCTGCTCATGGTGGCCTTCATCGCGGGCATCGCCTCGGCCTGGGCACGCGGGCTGACCATCGACTGCGGCTGCTTCGGCGGCGGCGGTCAGATCGGCGCGGACGAGACGCGCTACCCCCAGGAGATCCTCCGCGACATCGGGTTGGCGGCCTGCGGCGCCTGGCTCGTCGTCCGGCCCCGCTCCGCCCTCGCGCTCGACCGCTTCCTCCGCTGACCGTCCGGGCGCCCGGCACCCCCCGCCGAGCACCCCCGAACCCGACCTTCTCGACTCCCCGACCAAGGAGACCGCCCCCCATGGCGAAGTCCACGTCCACGCCGCCGAACCCCCGGCAGGCCAAGATCCAGGCCGCCTCGAAGAACACCGGCCGGGGCGCCAACACCATCGTCGTGGCGGCCGTCGTGGTCATCGTCGCCATCGTGGCCGTCGTCGGCGGGGTCATCTGGATGGACCGGTCCGGAGGCGACGCGGCCGCGGGTGACGCGGTGCCGGCCGGCACCGCGATGGGGGAGGGCTTCCGCGCCTACTCCGACGCCCCCGCGAAGGCCGGGGCTCCGACCGTCGACATCTTCGAGGACTTCCAGTGCCCGGCCTGCGCGCAGTTCGAGCAGGTGCTCGGCCCGACGGTCAAGGACCTCGCGACCTCCGGCGCCATCACCCTGCGCTACCACGTCAAGACCTTCCTCGACGACAACCTCGGCAACGACGCCTCGACCCGGGCCGGCAACGGTGCCTTCTGCGCCGCGCGCGAGGGCAAGTTCCAGGAGTTCCACGACCTCGTCTACGCCAACCAGCCCGCCCAGGAGGGCCAGGGCTGGACCGACGCCGGGCTCAAGGGCTTCGCCGAGCAGGCCGGGATCACCGGCGACGCGCTGACCCAGTGGGAGACCTGCACCAAGGACGGCAGCTACACCACCTACCTCCAGTCCGTGGAGGAGGCCTCCTTCAAGGCCGGCGTGCGGGGGACCCCGACCGTGAAGATCAACGGCACCGAGGTCGAGCTCAAGGACATCGGCACCCCCGAGCTCTTCACCGCGGCGGTCCAGAACGCGACGAAGTAACCGGCCGTGACCCCGACGGCCCTGCCGGCCGCCATCCCCAGCCCGACGGTCGGGGTCCTCCACCTGGGCCCGCTGCCGCTGCGCGGCTACGCCCTGTGCATCCTGCTCGGCATCGCCGTCGCCGTGTGGATCACCGACCGCCGCCTGCGCGACCGGGGGGCCGAGCCCGGGCAGGCGCTGGACGTGGCGGCATACGCCGTCGTGGCCGGCATCGTCGGTGGCCGGCTCTACCACGTGGTGACCACGCCCGGCCCCTACTTCGGCAAGGGCGGGGACCCCTGGCGCGCCTTCGCGATCTGGGAGGGCGGCCTGGGCATCTGGGGCGCCATCGCGCTGGGCGCCCTCGGCGCGTGGTTCGGCTGCCGGCGCAGCGGCGTGCGCTTCCTCGACTTCGCCGACGCCGCCGCCCCGGGCGTCGCGGTCGCGCAGGCGATCGGGCGGTGGGGCAACTGGTTCAACAACGAGCTCCACGGGGCACGCACGGACCTGCCGTGGGGGCTGACCATCCACGAGTGGGACCAGTCGGCGGGCCGGGCGGTCACCGACGCCTCGGGCAACCCCGTGGTGCTCGGGACCTTCCATCCCACCTTCCTCTACGAGTCGGTCTTCTGCCTGCTGCTCGCCCTCGTGCTGGTGCTCGCCGACCGCCGGTTCGACCTGGCGCCGGGGCAGGTCTTCGGCCTCTACGTCGCCGGCTACCCCCTGGGGCGCGTCGTGATCGAGATGATGCGCACCGACGAGGCGATCCAGGTCCTGGGGCTGCGCCTGAACGTCTGGACCAGCGTGGTCGTCTTCCTGCTCGGCGTGTGGATCGTCGTGCACACCGGGCGCCGGGCGCGCCGCGAGCGGGAAGCCACCGACGACTCCGCCTCGGTGTCCGCTGGCTGACCGCATCCGTCCCACGATCTGGGATCGGATTTCCCATATGGCGGGACGCCAGCATGGTCGGATAGCATGCCGCTGCGTGGCCGTCGCCGTCCGCGCGCCCTGGTGAGTGCCGCGGGTCCGCCCGCCTGAAACCCCTCGAGGACGGTGATCCTGCGTGACCGTCGCGCGCTTCTCCGCACACCCCGCCGACACCGGCCTGTACCGCCGCGAGTCGGAGCACGACGCGTGCGGCGTCGCCCTGGTCGCCACCCTGCGCGGGCGCGCCGGACACGACATCGTCGACGCGGCCCTGGCGGCCCTGCGCAACCTCGAGCACCGGGGTGCCACCGGCGCCGACCCGCTGGTGGGCGACGGCGCCGGCATCCTCACCCAGGTGCCGGACGCCTTCTTCCGGGCCGTGCTCGACGGTCACCTCGACGGCGACCTGCCTCCGGCGGGGGAGTATGCCGTCGGCATGGCCTACCTGCCCACGGAGCCGTCCGCGCGGGCCGCGGCCGAGCGGCGCATCGAGGAGATCGCCGCCGAGGAGTCGCTGCGGGTGCTCGGCTGGCGGAACGTGCCCGTGGCGCCCGAGCTCGTCGGCCGGATGGCGCGCGAGTGCATGCCGGTGTTCCGGCAGCTCGTGGTCACCGCGGCCGCAGGCGGCGTCTGCGGTGTCGCCCTGGACCGGCTCGCCTTCTGCCTGCGCAAGCGGGCCGAGCGTGAGGTCGAGGTCTACTTCCCGTCGCTGTCGGCGCGGACCGTGGTCTACAAGGGCATGCTCACGACCGGACAGCTCGAGCCGTTCTTCCCGGACCTCTCCGACGAGCGCTTCGCCACCGAGCTCGCGCTGGTGCACTCCCGCTTCTCCACCAACACCTTCCCGAGCTGGCCGCTGGCACACCCCTACCGGCTGATCGCCCACAACGGCGAGATCAACACCGTCAAGGGCAACCGCAACTGGATGCACGCCCGGGAGAACCAGATCGTCTCCGACCTGCTGCCCGGTGACCTGGGCCGGCTCTACCCGATCTGCACGCCCGGGGCGTCGGACTCGGCGTCCTTCGACGAGGTGCTCGAGCTGCTCCACCTGGGAGGCCGCGCGCTGCCGCACGCGGTGCTGATGATGATCCCGGAGGCGTGGGAGAACGCGCCGGGCATGGACCCGGCCCGCCGGGCCTTCTACGAGTTCCACTCCACCTTCATGGAGCCCTGGGACGGGCCGGCCTGCGTCACCTTCACCGACGGCACGGTCATCGGCGCCGTGCTCGACCGCAACGGCCTGCGCCCGGGCCGGTACTGGGTGACCAGCGACGGGCTGGTCGTCCTCGCGTCCGAGGCCGGGGTGCTCGACATCGAGCCGGAGCGCGTCGTGCGCAAGGGCCGCCTGCAGCCCGGCCGGATGTTCCTCGTCGACACCGCGCAGGGCCGGATCGTCGAGGACGACGAGGTCAAGGCCGGGCTGGCCGCCGAGAGGCCGTACGCCGAGTGGCTGCACGCCGGGCTGCTCGACCTCTCCGACCTGCCCGAGCGCGAGCACATCGTCCACACCGCCGCCTCGGTGGCCCGCCGCCAGCGCACCTTCGGCTACACCGAGGAGGAGCTGCGGGTCCTCCTCGCCCCGATGGCCCGCACCGGCGGCGAGGCCCTCGGCTCGATGGGCACCGACACCCCGATCGCGGTGCTGTCGGAGAAGCCGCGGCTGCTCTTCGACTACTTCACCCAGCTGTTCGCCCAGGTGACCAACCCGCCGCTCGACGCCATCCGCGAGGAGCTGGTCACCTCGCTCGCCGCCTCGATCGGCCCGGAGGGCAACGTCCTCGACGCCACCCCCGCCCACGTGCGCCAGCTCGTGCTGGGCTTCCCGGTCATCGACAACGACGAGCTGGCCAAGATCGTCCACATCAACGCCGACGGCAACCTGCCGGGCTTCTCCACGGCGGTCGTCTCCGGCCTCTACGGCGTGGGCGGCGGCGAGGCCGCGCTGCGCGCCCGTCTCTGCGAGATCTGCGAGGAGGTCTCCGACGCCATCGCCCGCGGCGCGCGGTTCGTCGTCCTCTCCGACCGCGACTCCGACCGTGACTCCGCCCCGATCCCGTCCCTGCTGCTCACCTCCGCGGTGCACCACCACCTGATCCGCGAGAAGACCCGCACCCGCGTCGGCCTCATCGTCGAGGCCGGCGACGTCCGCGAGGTGCACCACGTGGCCCTGCTGGTGGGCTACGGCGCCGCCGCGGTCAACCCCTACCTGGCGATGGAGACCGTCGAGGACATGGTCCGCCGGGGTGCCGTCACCGGCGTCACCGAGGAACAGGCGGTCCGCAACCTCATCAAGGCCCTCGGCAAGGGCGTGCTGAAGGTGATGTCCAAGATGGGCATCTCCACGGTGGCGTCCTACCGCGGCGCCCAGGTGTTCGAGGCGCTCGGCCTCTCGCACGAGCTCGTCGCGGAGTTCTTCACCGGCACCGTCTCCCAGCTCGGCGGGGTGGGTCTTGACGTCCTCGCCGAGGAGACGGCGGCCCGGCACCACGCGGCATACCCGACCGACGGGGTGCGCGCGGCGCACCGCAAGCTGTCCATCGGCGGCGAGTACCAGTGGCGCCGGGAGGGGGAGCCGCACCTCTTCGACCCCGAGACCGTCTTCCGGCTCCAGCACGCGACGCGCAGCCGGCGCTACGACGTCTTCCAGCAGTACACCGCCCGGGTGGACGACCAGGCGGAGCGGCTGATGACGCTGCGCGGGCTGTTCCGCCTCGGCGGGGCCGCGCCGAGGCCGCCGGTGCCGATCGAGGAGGTCGAGCCGGTCAGTGCGATCGTGCGCCGCTTCAACACCGGTGCGATGAGCTACGGCTCGATCAGCCAGGAGGCCCACGAGGCCCTCGCGGTGGCGATGAACCACCTGGGCGGGCGGTCCAACACCGGCGAGGGCGGTGAGGACCTCGACCGGCTCATGGACCCCGAGCGGCGGTCCGCGATCAAGCAGGTGGCGTCCGGGCGCTTCGGGGTGACGTCGGTCTACCTCACCAACGCCGACGACATCCAGATCAAGATGGCGCAGGGCGCCAAGCCGGGGGAGGGTGGCCAGCTCCCCGGGCAGAAGGTCTACCCGTGGGTGGCGCGCACCCGCCACAGCACGCCCGGGGTGGGCCTGATCAGCCCGCCGCCGCACCACGACATCTACTCCATCGAGGACCTCGCCCAGCTCATCCACGACCTCAAGAACGCCAACCCGTCGGCGCGGATCCACGTCAAGCTCGTCTCCGAGGTCGGGGTCGGCACCGTGGCGGCCGGGGTGAGCAAGGCGCACTCCGACGTCGTCCTCATCTCCGGGCACGACGGCGGCACCGGCGCGGCGCCGCTGACCTCGCTCAAGCACGCGGGCGGGCCGTGGGAGCTCGGGCTGGCCGAGACCCAGCAGACGCTGGTCATGAACGGCCTGCGTGACCGGATCGTCGTCCAGGTCGACGGGCAGATGAAGACCGGCCGGGACGTCGTCATCGCCGCGCTGCTCGGCGCGGAGGAGTTCGGCTTCGCCACCGCGCCGCTGGTGGTGAGCGGGTGCATCCTCATGCGGGTCTGCCACCTCGACACCTGCCCGGTCGGCATCGCGACGCAGAACCCGGAGCTGCGGGCCCGCTTCACCGGTCGGCCGGAGTTCGTCGAGACGTTCTTCGAGTACGTCGCCGACGAGGTGCGCGAGCACCTCGCCGCCCTCGGCCTCCGCAGCCTCGAGGAGGCGGTCGGCCAGATCGAGCACCTCGACACGACCGCGGCCGTCGAGCACTGGAAGGCCTCCGGCCTGGACCTGGCGCCGATCCTGGTCCAGGTCGAGAGCCCGGACGGCTCGGCCAAGCGGCACACCGTCGCCCAGGACCACGGGCTGGAGAAGGCGCTGGACCACCAGCTCATCGCCCTCGCGCGCGACGCCATCGACGACGGCATACCGGTCGTCGGGGCGCTGCGCGTGCGCAACGTCAACCGCACGGTCGGCACGATGCTGGGGCACGAGGTGACCAAGCGGCACCCGCTCGGGCTGCCGGACGGGACCATCGACCTGACCCTGACCGGGTCGGCCGGGCAGAGCTTCGGCGCCTTCCTGCCGGCGGGGGTGACCCTCCGGCTCGTCGGCGACGCCAACGACTACGTCGGCAAGGGCCTCTCCGGGGGCCGGGTCGTCGTGCGCCCGGCGCCCGAGGCGTCCTTCGTCGCCGAGGACAACGTCATCGCCGGCAACGTGATCGGCTACGGCGCCACCTCCGGCGAGCTCTTCGTCCGCGGCCGGGTCGGTGAGCGGTTCTGCGTGCGCAACTCCGGCGCCACCGCCGTCGTCGAGGGCGTCGGGGACCACGGGCTGGAGTACATGACGGGTGGGGTCGCCCTGGTGCTCGGCCCGACGGGCCGCAACGTCGCGGCCGGCATGTCGGGCGGGGTGGGCTACGTCCTCGACCTCGACCCCGCCGACGTCAACGCCGAGCTCGTCGACCTGCTGCCGCTGCGGCCCGCGGACGAGGCCGCCGTGCGCGCCCTGCTCGCCCGCCACCACGAGCACACCGGCTCCACGGTCGCGGAGCGGCTGCTCGCCGACTGGGACGCGGCGCGGGCCCGCTTCACCCTCGTGCTGCCGCGGGACTACCAGCGGGTGCTCGACGTGCGCGCCGCGGCCGAGGCCGAGGGGCTCGACGTCGACGGGGCCGAGGTCTGGGACCGGATCATGGAGGCGGCTCGTGGCTGACCCACAAGGCTTTCTCAAGGTGCGCGACCGGGCGCTGCCCGCCCGCCGCCCGGTGCCGGTGCGCATCCGGGACTGGAAGGAGGTCTACGAGGAGCAGGAGCTCGGCGAGCTCCGCACGCAGGCCGGGCGCTGCATGGACTGCGGGATCCCGTTCTGCCACTCCGGCTGCCCGCTCGGCAACCTCATCCCCGAGTGGAACGACCTGGCGTGGCGCGGCGACTGGGGCGGCGCCATCGAGCGGCTGCACGCGACCAACAACTTCCCGGAGTTCACCGGGCGGCTCTGCCCGGCCCCGTGCGAGACCGCGTGCGTGCTGGGGATCAACCAGCCGCCGGTCACCATCAAGCAGGTCGAGCTGACCACGATCGAGCGCGCCTTCGCCTCGGGCGCCGCCAGCCTGGACCCGCACACCCCGGAGCGGCACTCCGGCAAGACCGTCGCCGTGGTCGGCTCCGGCCCGGCCGGCCTGGCCGCGGCCCAGCAGCTCACCCGCGCCGGCCACACCGTCGTGGTCTACGAGCGGGCCGACGCCCCCGGGGGCCTGCTGCGCTACGGCATACCGGAGTTCAAGATGGAGAAGGCGGTCCTCGACCGCCGCCTGGCCCAGATGCGGGCCGAGGGCACCCGCTTCCGCAACGGGGTGGAGATCGGCACCGACCTCACCACGGAGGACCTCCGCAGCCGCTTCGACGCGGTGGTGCTCGCCATCGGCGCCACCGTGCCGCGCGACCTGCCGGTGCCCGGGCGGGAGCTCGACGGGGTGCTGCAGGCGATGGACTACCTGCCGCCCGCGAACCGTGCGGCGCTCGGGCACCCGGTGCCCGGCCAGGTCACCGCGACGGGCAGGGACGTGGTCGTCCTCGGCGGCGGCGACACCGGTGCCGACTGCATCGGCACGGCGCACCGGCAAGGCGCCCGCTCGGTGACCAGCCTGGAGATCATGCCGCAGCCCGGCGACCAGCGGCCGGCTGGCCAGCCGTGGCCCACCTACCCGATGACCTTCCGGGTCGCCTCCGCGCACGAGGAGGGCGGTGACCGCCTGTATGCCGTGGGCACCACCGAGGTGCTCGGCGACGCCCAGGGCCGCGTGCGGGCGCTGCGCATCTCGCAGGTGCGGATGGGGGAGCAGGGCTTCGAGCCGGTGCCCGACACCGAGCGCGAGCTGCCCGCCCAGCTGGTCCTGCTGGCCATGGGGTTCTCCGGGCCGGAGCGCGGCGGCCTGGTCCAGCAGCTCGGCGTCGACCTCGACGAGCGGAGCAACGTGCGCCGGGACCGGCACTACATGAGCTCGGTGCCCGGCGTCTTCGTCGCCGGTGACGCCGGACGCGGGCAGTCGCTCATCGTCTGGGCGATCGCCGAGGGACGGTCCGCGGCGCACGGCGTGGACGCCTGGCTGACCGGCAAGCCGTCCGCGCTGCCCCGCCCGGTCAACCCGAGCGACCGCCCCGTCACCGTCTGAGCACCAAGCCGCCCCAGCCCCCCAACCGCCCCCGTCCCCGACCCCCCAGCCCCCAGCCCGGGTCGAGGTGAAGAACGGCCTCTCCGGGGTAGCGGATCACCTCGACTCAGGGGGGCCCCCGCCGGGGTCGAGGTGAAGAACGACCTCGGCGGGGTAGCGGATCACCTCGACGCAGGAGCCATCTGCCGGGGTCGAAGTGAAGAACGACCTCAGTGGGGTGGCGGATCACCTCGACGCAGG
>DASQFD010000118.1:0-2009 GCA_035633255.1 Dermatophilaceae bacterium | reverse complement strand
GAACCCGGTGGTGTTGCCGCCGGTCGCCTCCAGCTCGGTCGTGAGCTCCATCGCAGCAGTATGCCGCCCCCCCGAGGCGGGCGGACGGCATCCGCCCTGGCAGTGGGCCGGAAGGGCAGTGGCTACCGGGCGGGCGGCGGGTGTCCCTCGGACGCCTGGACGACGACGATGCCCTGGCCGGACAGGGCGAGCTGGTAGGCCTCGCCCGACCCGCGGCCGATCGCGGCGCCGAGCTTGGCGGTCTTCCGGATCGAGGACTGCAGGCCGGCCGACCACAGCACGGCGGACTGCATGTCGACGAACGTCGGCACGTCGACCTGCAGCACCACCGGGGTGCCGTGGGCGACGACGGCGATCAGGCCGCTGCCGGTGAACGTGGTGTTGAACAGGCCCCCACTGACCATCGAGGCGCCCTCGACCCGCTTGATGTCCCAGGCCAGGCCGCTCTCGAAGGCCAGCACGGCGGTGCCGTTGACGGTGACCGCCTCGTCCTCGAGCTCGAGGATGAAGATCTCGTCGGCCTCCTGGGCCAGGAACACGTCGCCGCTGCCGGACACCTTCATCAGGGCCATGCCCTCTCCGGTCAGCGCCTTCTTGAACATCTTGCCCAGTCCGCCGCTGCCCTCGTAGGCGAAGTCGACCTCGCCCTGGTAGGCGACCATCGCGCCCTGGCGGGCATAGAAGAAGCCGCCGGTGCCGCTGAGGTCGACCTTGAGCATCCGCTCGTTCTGGAGCATGAAGCGGCCGGGCTCGCCGGACCGCTCTGACCTGGTGAGGAGTTCTCCGCGCATGTGAGCCACCGTACGTCGTTCGCCCGGGCCGCCGCTGCCCGTCGGTGCGGCCCTCGCCACGGCCCGAATCGACCCACGCCGGCGCGCTGCGGCGTCCATACTGGTGCGCGCAGGGGCTCCCCGGCGACCCGAGAGGCGGAACCCGCAGTGGGCAGGATGGTGGCGTACGGCGTCGCCTATGCGCTCGCGATCCTCATCGGGCGCCTCATCGTGCTGCCCGAGACCGGGCTCGCCCTGTTCTGGCCGGCCGCCGGGGTGGGTGCCCTGTGGGCCCTGGTCGCCCCCCGCCGCCGTGAGCTCGTGGTCGTCTCGGTCGCCATCTGGGGCTTGTCGGCGGCCGGCCTGGCGCTGACCGGCCTCCCGCGCGACGCCGCCGTGGTGCTCGGCCTCGCGAACGTCGTCAACTCCGTCGGCACCGCCATCGGCTACACCTGGCTCACCGCCCGGTCGACGGCCGAACCCGTGGAGTGGCACGGTGGGGGCGCCGCGCCGCTGCGCCGGCTCGGGGACGTCGGGAGGTTCGCCCTGGCCGCCGCCGTCGCGACCACGCTGAGCGGCGTCATCGGGATGGCCGGGCTCGCCGTGGGCGAGACCCCGGTCACGGGTCAGACCGCGCTGGGCTGGCTGCTGCGCAACGGGGCCGCGATCGTGATCATCGCCGGCACCGGCCTCGCCATGCGCGGGCACGCCGAGGTCGTCAGCCGCCGGCACCTCGTCGAGGCCGTGCCGGTGCTGCTCGCCTCCCTCGCCGTCCTCTGGCTGGTGTTCGGGCCCGGGCGCACGATCTCCTTGTCGTTCCTGCCGCTCGCGGTGCTCGTCTGGGGTGGTCTGCGGCTGCCTGTCCCGCTGGCCGCGCTGCAGGGGGCGACGACTGCGGTCGTCACCCTGGCCCTCGTGGTCGTCACCTCGGGCAGCCCCTTCGGGGACGTCGGGGACATCGCCGGCCAGGCACTGACCCTCCAGGCCTTCATGATGCTCGCCACCCTGCTCAGCCTCGTGCTGTCGACGGTGCAGTGGGAGCGCGACCGGCTGGTCAGTGAGGCCGCCGCGGTGGGACTGCGGTCCCGGCGCCAGGCCGAGGACCTGCGGGTCATCACCGAGACCATCCCCGACGCCCTCATCGTGATGGACCGCGAGGGCAAGGTGCTGCTGCACAACAACGCCGCCCGGCGCTGGCTCGCGCCGTCGCAGGACGACGCCGACGAGCTCGACGCGCTC
>DASQFD010000117.1:0-5223 GCA_035633255.1 Dermatophilaceae bacterium | reverse complement strand
CCCGCCGCCCGCCCGGTAGCCACTGCCCTTCCGGCCCACTGCCAGGGCGGATGCCGTCCGCCCGCCTCGGGGGGGCGGCATACTGCTGCGATGGAGCTCACGACCGAGCTGGAGGCGACCGGCGGCAACACCACCGGGTTCATCGTTCCCGACGACGTGGTGCGCCGCCATCACCGCTGCCCCCGCAGCCGCCGCGGCGTGGGCAGGGCTCTCGTTCAGCCAGCAGCGCCAGCACGCCGAGTCCGTCCTCGCAGCCAGGAAGCCGGAGACCCGCGAGCGCCGCGTCGCCATCGTGCTCGAGCGCCTCTCGGGGCCCTGAACCGCCTAGCGTGACGCCATGACCACCATCGAGGCGCTGCGCGGCGACATCACGACCCAGCACGTCGACGCCATCGTCAACGCCGCGAACTCCTCGCTGCTCGGCGGTGGCGGGGTCGACGGGGCGATCCACGCAGCGGCCGGCCCGGTCCTCCTCCAGGAGTGCCGCGAGCTGCGACGCACCACTCACCGTTCCGGCCTCGACGTCGGGGACGCCGTGGCCACCGGAGCCGGCGACCTCCCCTGCCGCTGGGTGGTGCACACCGTGGGGCCCGACCGGCACCGGGGACAGACCGACCCCGCACTGCTCGCCTCGTGCTTCGCGCGCAGCCTGACCGTGGCGAGGGGCCTGGGTGCACGCAGCATCGCATTCCCCGCGGTCAGTGCGGGTGTCTACGGCTGGGATGCCGACGTGGTCGCCGACGTCGCGGTGCGCACCGTGCGGGCCGAGTGCGCCGAGCACGAGGGCATCGAGCTGGTGCGGTTCGTGCTTGTCGGCGACCGGCTGGCGTCGGCGTTCGAGGCCGCGCTCGAGGCGGCTCGGAACCGGCCGTAACCGCCGACTCCGGACAAGATGCGGCGAAGGCCACCCACCGTGAGGTGGGTGGCCTTCGCGGCGTGCCGGGGCGTCAGGGTGCGACAGTCACGTGCACGTGGTCCATGTGGTTCGCCGTCCCCGAGCCGCGGTCCTCCATCGGGTCCCAGGAGCTGCCGGGCGTCCAGTACCGCTGGCGCCAGATCACGTACTCGACGTCGAACTCGCCGACGTGGCCCTGCACGAAGGCCGCGATCGCGTCGCCGGTGGCCTTGTTCGAGGTCATGAAGTCGACGGCCTGGCCGGTGCTGTGCTCCCCGGCGTTGGGGCGGTACCCGCCGATGGAGGACAGGCCGAAGGCGGACTGCACGGCGGCACAGAGCCGCGCTGCGTTGTTGTTGAGGCCGATGCTGCCGCACCTGCCCGAGACCTTGGTGCTGTACGACACCCGGCTGCTCACGCTGGAGCCGCTGCTGGCGGACTCGGCGACCTTCACGACCGCCTTGGGCTTGGGCTTGGCCACGGCCTTGACGCCGGACACGCCCACCTTCTCGGGGACGATCGGTGCGGCATCGGCGGGGGCGGACACGGCCGGCGCCGCGGCGTTGACGACGCGGGCACCGGAGCGGGACGCGGACAGGCCGTCGCTGCGGTCGGCGGCAGCCGTGGCCGCCGGGCTCGCGAGCGCCAGGGAGGCGGGGCTCGCATCGACGGGCAGGGCGAGCGCGATGGCTGCTCCGCCCAGCACTCCGATCGTGGCGACGGACTTGGCGGCCCACGTCGCGCTGAGGCGCGGCAGGCCGTCGGGGAGACGACGTACAGCGCCGGGAGCGCGGCGTCGACCGGGTGCGCGGTGACGGGACACGAGGAGGTGGAGCCTTCCGGGGCGGGTACGGATTCCGGCCACCGTAGCGGGCCTGACTGGGTGAAGTCACATTCCGGTAACGAGGGCTGTGTCACTCCCCGGTGCGCCCGCCACCCACGACACCCGTCTGACCTGCGGTTATGGCGCCTGCTCGACCTCCTGAGGGTCCGCTCAGGTGAGCGCCAGGTCACCCCCGGGTGCCGGCGCCGCCGGCCCGGGGGTGGTCTCAGGTGGCCTGGACGAAGACGTGCGAGGCGATGTCGTCGGGCAGGGAGACCCCGGAGGACTCCTCGGCACCGTCCCGGCACGCGATGACCCGGGCGCCCTCGCGGCGCACCCGGGCCGGCTGCCCCGGCATCAGGCCGGCGGCGGTGAGCAGGCCGAGCGCCTCGGAGTCGACCTGCACCGGCTCGCCGATGCGGCGGACGACCACCGTCGCCGGCTCGATGGCGGCGATGACGTCGAGAGTGGTGAGGCCGTGGCGGAAGTCGGCCAGCACGGTGAGGTCGCCGAGCTCGTCGAGGCCGGGGATCGGGTTGCCGTAGGGCGACTCGGCGTGGTCGGGCAGCATCGCGAGGATCTTGCGCTCGACCCGCTCGGACATCACGTGCTCCCAGCGACAGGCCTCGTCGTGGACGAACTCCCACTCCAGGCCGATGACGTCGCGCAGCAGCCGCTCGGCGATGCGGTGCTTGCGCATGACCCGCGTGGCGAGCAGCCGGCCCCGCTCGCTGAGCTCGAGGTGGCGGTCGCCGGCGACCTGCAGCAGCCCGTCGCGCTCCATCCGCGCCACCGTCTGCGAGACCGTGGGCCCGGAGTGCCCCAGCCGCTCGGCGATTCGGGCGCGAAGCGGCGTGATGCCCTCCTCCTCGAGCTCGAAGATGGTGCGGAGGTACATCTCCGTGGTGTCGATGAGGTCCGTCACGTAGGCAAGCCTACGTTTACCGTGCGGCACGCGGGGCGCCGACCGCCCGACACGGCGCGTCCGACCCGCCGGGGCCTCGGTCTCAGACCGGGTCGAACGGCGCCGCTCCCCGGGCCCGCGGGTCGTACTCCGGCAGCCACCGGGCCAGCCACGCCCCACCGGCCAGCGTCAGCACGCCCACCGTCACGCTGGCGACGCCGATCGTCGCGACCCCGGCGACGGCACCGACCACGAGGGCCGCCCCGTTGTGCCCCACGAGGGAGAGCAGCCGCCACACGCCGAGGAACGGGGCGCGGCCGGCGGTGGGTGCGGCATCCGCGCCGAGGGTCATGACGATGCCCGAGCCCAGCCCGTTGCCGACCCCCATGAGCAGGGCGAGCGCGGCCACCCCGGCCAGGGTCGTCGTCAGCGGTAGCGCGAGCAGGCCCAGGCCGAGGAGCAGGGCCACCGGCACGGCGACCCACACCCGGCCGTAGCGGTCCATGACGGTGCCGGCGGGCCAGAAGAGCACCACCTCGACGAAGGCGGCCGCCGCGAAGACGAGCGAGGTCTGCGCGGCGTCGAGCCCCACGTGCTCGGCCCACAGCGGCACGACGACGACCCGGGAGGACCGCGCCAGGCCGATGGCGAGCACGCCCAGCCCGACGGTGAGCAGCACCCGGCGGTTCTCCGCGACGACCCGGGCGACCGGCACCCGCTCGCGCTCGGCCGTGACGCCGTCGTGGTGCGCGCCGAGGTCGGGAGTCCCCCAGGCCAGGGCCGCGGCCAGCACCCCGGCGACCACCGCCACGGCGAAGGCCGCCTGCGGCCCCCAGCGGGCGACCACCGGCGCCCCGAGGAGCGGACCGAGGAACAGGCCGATCCGGGTCACCCCGCCCAGGGTCGACATCGCCCGGGCGCGCAGGGCCACCGGGGCGGCGGCCGTCAGGTAGCTCTGCCGGGCGAGCAGGAAGACCGCTCCCGACGGGCCCAGGAGGAACACGGCGACGGCGAGGACCCACAGCGACGGCGCGACGAACGCGAGGGCACAGCCCACGGCATCCGCGAGACCGGCCAGCACGAGCGCGCGGCGCTCGCCGATCCGCTCGACGAGCACCCCGGCGGGAACGGCGGCAGCGAACTCCGACAGGGTGGTGATGCCGACGAACAGCGCGGCGACGCCGACCGACGCGCCCAGCCCGCGGGCACTCAGCGCGACGACCGGCAGCACCGCGCCGGCGCCGATCGACCAGATCACCGACGGACCGAAGGCGGGTACGGCGATCTGCCGCAGCGAGAACGCCGGCTCCTGCCCGGGCCGCCCCATTCCCACCTCCCTCGTCACGACGTTCCCTCCCGGATATCTTGACGTCAAGATAACCCGCTTCCGGCGCCCGTGGGTAGGTTGGCGGCGTGGAGATCACCATCCCGCACCGCTACTGCGGCCCCCCGGAGTCCGGCAACGGCGGGTGGGTCTGCGGCACCGTCGCTGCCCACGTACCCACCACCGCCCCACGCCCGGCCGTCACCGTGCGCCTGTCGAGCCCGCCGCCCCTGGACCGCCCGATGTCGCTCGAGGCCGAGCCGGCGGACGGTGCCATCCTGCTGCGCCTGCTCGACCGCGGGCACCTGGTCGCCTCCGGCACGGCATCCGCCGACCTCGTGGACGACGTGCCGCCCGCGGTGTCGCTCGAGCAGGCCTCCGACGCCGAGTCGCGCTTCGAGGGTCTGGCCGACCACCCCTTCCCCACCTGCTTCGCGTGCGGCACCGGCCGCGACCCGGACGACGCCCTCTGCCTGCGGCCGGGCCCGCTGGCCGACGGCACCGGTCGCTACGCCGCGACCTGGGTGCCGGGTGGGACGAGCGTGCCCCTGGTCTGGGCGGCGCTCGACTGCCCCGGTGGCTGGTCGGCCGGCATCGCCGGGCGCCCCATGGTGCTCGGCACGATGACGGCCCGCGTGCTGGCGCCACCCGTGGTGGGCGAGCCGCACGTCGTCCTCGCGTGGCGACGCGGCAGCGAGGGCCGCAAGCACCACTCCGGCTCGGCCCTGTTCTCCCCGGGTGGCGAGCTGCTGGCCCGCGCCGAGGCCACCTGGATCGCCGTCGACCCCGCGACCGTCCGACCCAGGGACCGGGCATGACCGCCACCTCGAAGGGCCCGTCCGGCGAGCCCGGCGACCGCGTCGCCGTCGTCACCGGGGCGAGCAGCGGCATCGGTGCCGCGACGGCTCGGCTGCTCGCCGAGCAGGGCTTCCGCGTGGTGTGCGCGGCGAGGCGGCTCGACCGCGTCGAGGCCCTCGCCGGCGAGATCGGCGGGGTGGCCGTGATGTGCGACGTCACCAGGGACGACGACGTGGCCCGGCTCGCGCAGGCAGCCGGCGACCGGGTGCACGTCCTCGTCAACAATGCCGGCGGCGCCCTCGGCCTGGAACCGGTGGCCGGGGGCGACGTGGAGCTGTGGCAGCAGATGTACGCGACCAACGTCCTCGGCACGCTGCGGGTCACCAAGGCCCTGCTGCCGGCCCTCGTCGCGGCCGACGACGAGGGCGTGGTCGTCAACGTCGGCTCGATCGCGGGCTTCCTCGCCTACGAGGGCGGTG
>DASQFD010000116.1:0-25462 GCA_035633255.1 Dermatophilaceae bacterium | reverse complement strand
GGTACAGGTCCGGGGGGCAGGGGTCCGGGTCCGGGGGGCAGGGGTCCGGGTCCGGGGGGCAGGGGTCCGGGTCCGGGGGGTACGGGTCCGAGGGGTCCGGGTGGTTGGGGTGCGGCTGGTACCGGTCCGGGTGGTGTGGCGCCCGGTGGGGTCGCCCCGGGTGGTGTCGGTGAGGTCATACCTCGATCGTGGCGCGAGGGGGGCTGCCGGGCCATGGGGGTCGACCCTGACCCGGCCCTGAACCGACCCCCGCGGTGCTCCGGACCGGGCCGGCCTGAGCCAGACTGGGGCCATGGCCACCTCGTCCCGGCGCAGCGCGACGGTGGGCCCGACGGCGGTGTCCGCGCCCGCGCCCGCCCCGGTGCCCGTGCCGGGGCAGGGGAGGGAGCAGGGGAGGGAGCCGTGGCCGGCGGGCCCGGGGCCGGGGCCGTGGGCCGCACCACCGGCGCCGTCCGATGCCCCTGCCGGTCGCCCCCCGCTCGCCCGCCCGGTGCACGGCCGTTGGCTCGCCGGCGTCTGCGCCGGGGTGGCGGCCCATCTCGGGGTGCCGGTGTCACACGTCCGGGTCGTCCTGGCGCTGCTGCTGGTGACCGGGCCGGGGCTGCCGGTCTACCTCTTCCTCTGGGCGATGCTGCCCCAGCAGGTGCCCGGTCTCCCGCCCGGCGACCCCCGTGCGACGCGGGTCGCGGCGGCGGTGGCCAGCGGTCCGTGGGGTGCGGTGGTCGCCGTCGGCGGGCTCGTCGTGCTCGTCGGCATCGTCGTCGCCGTGCAGCAGGCCGGCGTGGACGTCCGGGCACCGGTGCTCGTGCCGCTCCTCGTCATCGCGGCCGGCGCCATCGTGGCCTGGAGCAACCTCGACGAGGCCGCCCGCGACGACTGGCTCGGCGGCGGGGAGACGGGCCGTGGCCACGGGTGGATCCGCGTCGCGCTGGGTCTCGGGCTCGTCGTCGTGGGAATCATGGTGCTCGCCCTGCGCCGGCAGCCGCTGGGCGAGGTCTGGGACGCGTTCCTCGCCACCGTCGCGCTGCTGTGCGGCACCGTGATCGTCGCGGCCCCGTGGGTGGTCCGGCTGTGGCGCGACATGCGGCGCGAGCAGGTGGCGGCCGCGCGGGCCACCGAGCGCGCCGACATCGCCGCCCACCTGCACGACTCGGTGCTCCAGACCCTCACCCTCATCCAGCGCCGGGCCGCCGACCCGGTCGCCGTCGCGCAGCTCGCGCGGGCGCAGGAGCGGGAGCTCCGGACGTGGCTCTACGCCCCGCCGACCGGGGGGCAGGTCGCCCTGGCCGCGGTGGTGGCCGCTGCGGCCCACGAGGTGGAGGACCTGCACGGCACGCCCATCGAGCTGGTCGTGACGGGGGACCGCCCGCTCGAGCCCCGGGGTGCCGCGCTGGTGCAGGCGCTGAGGGAGGCGCTGCTGAACGCGGTGCGTCACGGTGCGCCGCCGGTCACGGCATACGTGGAGATCGGCCGGGACGGCGTGGAGGCGTTCGTGCGCGACCGGGGCAGCGGGTTCGACCTGGACGCGGTGCCGGCGGACCGGCTGGGGCTGCGGCGGTCGGTGTTCGCCCGGATGGAGCGGCACGGGGGCACGGCGCGGGTGCGGCGCCGGGAGGACGGCACGGAGGTCGAGCTGCGGCTCCCGCCGACCGCTCCCGCGGGCACCGCTCCCACAAGCACCGCCACGGGCACGAGCACCGCCACGGGCACGGGCACCGCCACGGGCACGGGCACCGCCACGGGCACGAGCACAGGCACCGCCACGAGCACGAGCACGAGCACAAGCACGAGCACCGAGGAGGCCCACGATGCCGAAGGATGAGCGTAGGAGGCCGACGCGGGTGGTGCTCGTCGACGACCACCACATGTTCCGCACCGGCGTGCGGGCCGAGCTCGCCGAGGAGGTCGGGACCGCCGTCGACGTTGTCGGTGAGGCCGCGGACGTCGACGCGGCGGTGGCGGTCGTGCGGGAGCACCGCCCCGACGTCGTGCTGCTCGACGTGCACCTGCCCGGTGGCCTGGGCAACGGCGGCGTCGACGTGCTGCGCGGGTGCGTGGCGGTGGACTCCGAGGCGGGCCTCCCCGTGCGGTTCCTGGCGCTGAGCGTCTCGGACTCCGCCGAGGACGTCATCGCCGTCATCCGGGCCGGGGCGCGCGGCTACGTCACCAAGGCGATCACCGCCCGCGACCTCGGCACGGCGATCCGGCGGGTGGCGGACGGCGACGCGGTGTTCTCGCCGCGGCTGGCGGGCTTCGTCCTCGACGCGTTCGGGGCGGCTGCGGGGGAGATCGCGGAGGTCGACGAGGAGCTCGACCGGCTCTCGGCGCGCGAGCGGGAGGTCATGCGGCTGATCGCCCGCGGCTACCAGTACAAGGAGGTCGCGAAGGAGCTGTTCATCTCGGTCAAGACCGTCGAGACCCACGTCTCCTCGGTGCTGCGCAAGCTCCAGCTCTCCTCCCGGCACGAGCTCACGGCGTGGGCGATGGGCCGCCGGCTGGTCTGAACCGCTGGCCGAGCCCCGGTCCGGGGACGGGACTCGGCCCGGCCGTCCCGGCCGGCACCACCGCCGTGGTTGCCCCGTCGGCCGTTGCCTAGGCTCGGTCCCCATGGAGCTGCTCAGCCACGTCCTCGTCGTCCTCCACCTGCTGGGCATGGCCGCGATCGTCGGCAGCGCCGTCTTCGTCGCCCGTGGAGCGGTGACGCCGGCACTGGTCTGGGGCGCCCGGGCGCAGCTGGTGACCGGCCTGCTGCTCGTCGGCCTCGCCGAGATGGGCGACGAGACGGTCAACCACGCCAAGATCGGCGTCAAGCTGCTGCTGGCGATCGCCGTGGCGGCCTGCGCCGAGGTGGCGCGGGCCCGGGCCCGCGGCGACCGGCCGGTGAGCACGCTCGTGACGGCCGCGGGCTGGCTGGCCGTGCTCAACACCGCCGTGGCCGTCCTGTGGACCTCGGAGGACTGACCGGCAACGCTCAGGACTGACCGGCACCGCTCAGGACTGACCGGCAACGCCGAGCACAGACCCGCACCGGGCTCAGGGCACCAGGAGGACCTTGCCCCGCGTGCGGCGCCCCTCCAGGGCCGCGTATGCCGTGCCGGCGTCCTCGAGCGGGTACCGTCCGGCGACCTCGACGTGCAGCGAGCCGTTGGCGACCGCGAGGAAGACCTCCTCCGCCCGGCCCCGCAGCTCCGCCGGGGTCGCGATGTAGTCCGACAGCGTCGGGCGGGTCACGAAGAGGGATCCGCCGCGGTTGAGGCGCTGCAGGTCCAGGGGGGGCACCTGGCCGCTCGCCGCGCCGAAGAGGACGAGCAGCCCGCGGGGTCGCAGCGAGGCGAGCGAGGCGTCGAAGGTCGCCTGCCCCACCCCGTCGTAGGCGACGTCGACACCCCTGCCGCCCGTCGCCTCGCGCACCGCCGCCGCCAGGTCCGACACCGAGGAGGTGTCCAGGGCCACGTCCGCGCCGCGGGCGCGAGCGGTCTCGCACTTCTCGGGTGAGCCGGCGGTCGCGACGACCCTGGCACCCGCCGCCTTGAGCATCTGCACGAGCAGCGCTCCGACGCCGCCGGCCGCGGCGTGGACGAGCGCGACCGTGCCGCGCTGCACCGGGTAGGCGCTGCTGGTGAGGAAGTGCGCCGTCATCCCCTGCAGCGTGACCGCCGCCGCGCGCCCGGTGTCCAGGTCCGAGGGCACCGGCACGACGGCCGCCGCCGGCACCACGGCATACCGGGAGAAGGAGCCGAGCGCCATCGCCCAGGCGACCCGGTCGCCGACGACCACCTCGGTGACGCCCTCACCCACCCGGACCACCTCGCCGGCGCCCTCGTTGCCGGCGACGAACGGCACGGGCACCTCGTAGACGCCCTCGCGCTGGTAGACGTCGATGAAGTTGAGCCCGGCCGCCGCGACGTGCACGAGGAGCTCGCCGGGACCCGGGAGGGACACCGCCTCCTCGCGCACCGAGAGCACCTCGGGGCCGCCGTGCGCGGTCACGACGAGCGCGGGTGCCGTGTCGGGTAGCAGTGTCACAGGGGTCCTCCGGTGGGTGGTCGTTCAGGGTCGGTCGGGGTCGGTCGGTCGGTCGGTCGGTCGGGGTCGGTCGTCGTTCTGATTCGGTCGGTCGTTCGGGTCAGTTCAGCGGGAGGACGGCGAAGGCCTCGGCGAGCCGCCCGCCCGGCAGGTCGAAGCGGCGCGCGGTCGCCTCGGCGCGGGTGAGCAGCCACTCCTCCAGATCGTCACGGTGGCCCGTCTGCGAGGCATGTGCCCGCAGCGCGGCCACCTTGCGGTCGAACGTGTCGGTGACGTCGACGGCGTGGTCGGGGGTGGGGTGGGCGAAGAGCCACACCTCGCCGACGTGCCAGAACGGCAGGTCGAGCTCGGGGAAGGCGAACGGGTTCTCCGCCGCGGGGTAGACCGCCCGCAGCGTCGCCTCGCCGGCGGCGAGGTGGTCGGGGTGCGAGGCCTGCAGCCGTGCGTACCACCGCTCGGGGGACTGGCAGAGCACCCGGTCCGGGCGGACCTGACGGATCACCCGCACGATCTCGCGCTGCAGGTCGTGGGTCGGCTCGAGCCATCCGTCCCGGTGACCCGAGAGGAAGCGCACGTCGGTGACGCCCAGCTCCGCGCTGGCCGTGCGCTGCTCGACCTCGCGCAGCGCGGGGAGGGTGGCCGGGTCCACGTCGGGGCGCCCGCCCTGCTCGCCGTGGGTGAGGCAGAGGAGCGTGACCTCGACTCCCGCCTTGGCCCAGAGGGCGAGGGTTCCGGCCGCGCCGAAGTCCGCGTCGTCGGGGTGGGCGGCCACGACGAGGGCACGGGAGACCTGGCTGTCGGGTCGAGGCTGCGGCACGCAGGACAGGGTATGCCGGGGAGTCGCCGCACGGCGCGATGAACTCCGGCCCGTGACAGGGGAGGATGGGGGCATGGTCGGGAGCGGGGCGGGGCGCCGCCGGGGCGCGTCGTGCCCGGGCGGTCTGCGCGGCGGCGCTGCCGTCGTCGCGCTGCTGCTCGTCCTCGCCGGCTGCAGCGACGGCGGGGACGCGGCCGCGGGAGGGGGCACCGGCGGAGGGGCCACCGGTGCGGCGTCGGCCCGGCCGGCCGGTCCGAGCCCGTCCTCGTCGGCGGCGAGGCCGAAGACCTCCTCGTCGACGGACTCCGCGGCCGCGGCGGCGCGCTGGAGGAAGGGCAGCCCCGCGCTGACCGCAGCCCTGGCGGAGCTCGCGGAGGACCGACCGGACTTCGCCGTGGCCGTGCGGGACAACCGCAGTGGAGCGGTGTACTCCTACCGCGGGCGGACCCGCTTCGAGACGGCCAGCGTGGTCAAGGTCGACGTCCTCGCCGCGCTGCTGCTCCAGGCGCAGAACCAGGACCGCCCCCTGACCTCCGCCGAGCGCGGCCTCGCTCGTCGGATGATCACCGCCAGCGACAACGCCGCCACGTCGGCGCTCTACCGCAAGGTGGGCCGGTCGGCCGGCCTGAGGAGGGCCAACGAGCGGCTCGGCCTGACCCACACCACCCCGGCGTCGTCGTGGGGGCTGACCCGCACCACGGCGCTGGACCAGGCGCGCCTGGTGTCCGAGCTGCGCGACGGCCGGGGGCCCCTGTCGCCGGCGAGCCGGACGTACGCCACCGGGCTGATGCGCGCGGTGGTCCCCGGGCAGCGGTGGGGGGTCTCGGCCGCGGCCCGCTCCGGAGAGAAGGTGGCGCTCAAGAACGGCTGGCTGCCCCGGTCGACCGAGGGTCACCGCTGGATCGTCAACAGCGTCGGCCGGGTCACCGGGAAGGAGGTCGACGTCTCCATCGCCGTCCTCTCCCACGGTCACCGGTCGCAGGCGTCCGGCATCGCGACCGTCGAGGAGGTCGCCGAGCTGACCCGCACGCACCTGAGGTGGTGAGGCGCGGGGCGGGTCAGGGCAGTGCGGGGCCGAGCGGATCGACGCGGGGCACCGAGGGTGCGACGCCGGGGCGTCCGGGTGCAGAGGCCGCCCGCGGCTACTCCCAGGTGCGGCTGTCGACGATCACCGGACCCGTCGGGTCCACCGAGTCCACCCGCTCGACCGTGGCGTCGAAGCGCAGGCCCCGGCGGAGCCGGGCACGGACCAGGTCCAGGTCCAGGTCCGGTGCCCGAGCCACCACCTCGCAGCGGAGGAGGTCCTTGTGGCCGGCTCGCTCGACGACGAACCGGTAGCCCGCCACGTCGGGGAGGTCGGCCATCACGGCCCTCGCCTGGCGCGGGTGGAGGAACATCCCCCGCACCTTGACCGCCTCGCCGACCCGGCCCAGCCAGCCGGCCAACCGCGGGGTCCACCGCCCGCACGGGCACTCACCGGGCAGGAACGCGGACAGGTCGCCGGTGCCGAGCCGGACGAGGGGACGGTCGGGCGACAGCAGGCTCACGACGACCTGACCCTCCTCGCCGGACCACAGCGACCGCCCCTCGTGGAGGTCGCACACCTGGACGTACCTGTCCTCCGGGACGTGCAGGCCGGTCACCTCGTCGCACTCGTAGCCCAGGTTGCCCGCCTCGGCGGTCCCGTAGCCCGCTCGCACCACCGGCACCCGGTCCTGCAGCCACTCCCGCAGCGAGGGTGGCAGCGGCTCGGCCGTCAGGAAGGCGCGGCGCAGCGGCAGGCGGACGCCCTCCGCCTCCGCGCGCTCCAGCAGGGCCTTGAGGTAGCTGGGAAGCCCGAGAAACCCGGTCGCGCCGGTGTCGACGCAGGCCCGGACCTGGAGGTCGGAGCCACCCACCCCGGCGGGCACGACGACACAGCCGAGAGCGTGGGCGCCGGCCTCGAACATCCGCCCGGCCGGTGTCAGGTGGTACCCGAAGCAGTTCAGCACCACCTCGCCCGCGGTGAACCCGGCCGCCGACAGCGCCGGGGCCCATCCCCACGGGTCCGGTCCCGCCAGCTCGGGCTCGTACAGCGGACCCGGGGACTGGAAGACCCGGCGGAGGCGTGCCTGCTCCGCCACCAGGCCGCCGAACGGTGGGCGGGCCGCCTGGAGCGAGATGAGGTCGTCCTTGGTCATGACCGGCACCCGGTCGAGCAGCGCGGCCGGGCTCGGCGCGTCCCCCGCGTCGGGCCCGGCGGCGCGCAACCGGTCGGCCACGGCCGGCACGCGGCCGGGGGCCGTGGCGAGGAGGGCGGCCACCCGGTCGTCGAAGCTGCCGACGTATGCCGTGGCGGCCGGCACCGGGGGCGGCGCGGCGGTCACAGCCACCGCTTCCGACGCTTGTAGTGCTTGACGTTCCGGTAGCTCTTGCGGGTGCCACCCTCGCCGATCCCGAGGTAGAACTCCCGGACGTCCAGGTTCTGCGCGAGCTCGGCCGCCGGCCCGTCCAGGACGATGCGACCGCGCTCCATCACGTAGGCGTGGTGGGCGATGTCGAGCGCCAGCCTGGCGTTCTGCTCGACGAGCAGCACGGTGGTGCCGAGCTCGGCGTTGAGCCGCTGGACCGAGGCGACGATCTCCTCCACGATCCGTGGAGCGAGCCCCAGCGACGGCTCGTCGAGGATGATCAGCCTCGGCCTGGTCATCAGCGCCCGGCCGATGGCGAGCATCTGCTGCTCGCCCCCGGACAGGTAGCCCGCCGGCGACTCCCGCAGGTCCGCGAGCCGGGGGAAGAGGGCGTAGACCCGCTCCAGGTCCTCCTCCGACCCGCCCTTGACCGTGTGCCCGCCCGCGAGGAGGTTCTCGCGGGCGGTGAGGTGCTCGAAGACCCGGCGGCCCTCCATGACGAGGGCGATGCCCCTGCGCACGATGGCGGCGGTGTCCAGGCGGGTGATGTCCTCCCCCTGGTAGAGGACCTGGCCGTCGGTGACCTCGCCGTGCTCCGAGGGCAGCAGACCGGTGATCGCCTTGAGGCTGGTGGACTTCCCGGCGCCGTTCGGACCCAGCAGGGCCACGATGCGACCCTCCGGCACCTGCAGCGAGAGCCCACGCAGCACGAGGATCACGCGCTCGTAGATGACCTCGAGGTTGTTCAGGGACAGGACGGGTGTCACGCGCTCGATCCCGCTGGCGCGCCGTTCCGGCGCGCCAGCGGGTGCGGCGTCGTGGCCCGCCGCCGTCGGGCTCACGGGGCGAGCTTGGCCCACTGCCCGCTCCTCACCTGGTACAGCGGTGCCTGCTGCATCCCCTCGTGGTTCTCGGCGCTGAACTCGATGGGCGGGGTGACCTCGCCGGTCTCGAACGGGGGCATCTCCTCGAGCGCCTTGCGGATCTGCTCGCCCGTCGGGTCACCGCCATCCTTGACCGCCTTCTCGATGCCGGCGGCCATCAGGGCGGCGGTGTACCAGCCCTGCACGTAGTGGACGCCCTTCTTCTCCAACGTCTCGTTCTTGGACTTCAGGAAGTCGCGCGGGTCCGTCATGCCCGGGACGTCGACGCTCGGCGGCGCGAACGGCGCCACGCCCTTGGTGCCCTCGGCCGCCGGCCCGGCGAGCTCGACGTACAGCTCGTCGGTGCACCAGTTCAGGCAGCTCATCTTCGTGTCGAGCCCCTGCGCCTTGACGTTCTTGGCGAGGAGCGCGGCCGGGCTGGCGACGTTCTGCACGACGATGTCCGACGCGTCCTTCGCCGAGCTCAGCTGGGCGTCGAAGCTGGTCGCTGCCTTCGGCATCGCGAAGCTGGAGAAGCCCATCCCCAGCTCCTTCGCCTTCGCCTCGCCGGCCTTGAGGGGGGACTCACCGAACGGGCTGTCGTTGTGGAACGCGGCGACACTGGTGCCCCCGTCCTTCTTCACCTGGTCCAGCGCGGTCACCATCTGGTTGGAGTAGGTCGGCGCGACGACGAAGTTGAACGGCGCCTTGGTGACGTCCGCGAGGTTCTCGGAGTACGAGCCGGACATGAAGGGGATCTTGTCGGCGGCGACCCGGGTGCGCAGCGCCTCGCTGTCACCGGTGCCCCACCCGAGGAAGGCGACGGCCCCCTCCGAGACGAACTGCGAGTACAGCTGCTCGGCCTTCGCGACGTCGTAGGCGTAGTCCTGCCACTTCAGCTCGAGTGGGCGCCCCTCGACGCCGCCCTTGGCGTTGCGCCACTCGACGTAGCCGCGGACCCCCTCTCCGTAGGGGGTCCCCACGTCGGCGGTGGCGCCGCTGAGGTCGAAGATCGCCCCGACCACCACGGCCTTGCCAGCGCCGCTGCCGGACGCACCGCCGCTGTCGCTGCCGCTGTCGCCCCCGCCACAGGCGGCAAGGAGGAGCGCCACCGCCGGGATGCCTGCCATCAGAGAACTGCGCATGAGATCGTCCTTTCGTTGGCGAGACGCCACCCCGCCTAGTAGCGGAACGGCCAGAGGCGGAAGTAGTCCTTCACCCGTTGCCACAGTCGAGCCAGCCCCCGTGGCTCGAAGATGAGGAAGAGCACGATGAGGGCGCCGAACACGCCCAGCTGGATGGCCGGCAGCTGCTGGACGATCGTCGGGAACGTCGACTGCAGGCGAGGTCCGACCTGGTCGATGTAGGCCGGGATGGCGATCATGAAGATCGCGCCGTAGACCGAGCCCGCGATGCTGCCGAGGCCGCCGATGATGATCATGGCGAGGTAGAGGATCGACACGTCGAGCGTGAATCGCTCCCAGGTGATGATGCCGCGGTAGCTGGCGGTCAGCGCCCCGGCCAGACCCACGAACCCGGAGGAGATGGCGAACGCGAGCAGCTTGTAGGGGCCGACGGGGACGCCGATGACCTCGGCCGCGATGTCCTGGTCGCGGATGGCCACGAGGGCCCGCCCGAGACCGGTCCGGAACAGGTTGGTCCCCGCCAGCACGGCGAGCACGGCGAGCGAGAGCAGGAGCCAGTACCACCTGCGGTCGCTGTCGAAGGTGAAGCCCGCGATGGTGAGCGGGGGGACGACGATCGAGCCCTCCCCCTCGGTGAGGAACTCCCAGTTGCGCACCACCCAGAGGATGATCACCTGTGAGGCCAGGGTGGCGATGGCGAGGTAGAGCCCCTTGAGCCGGAGCGCCGGAAGACCGGCGAGCGTCCCGACGGCCGCCGTGACGACGACGGCGACGAGCATCGCGAGCAGCGGCGGCGTCCCGTAGCGCCCGAGCAGCACGCCCGTCGTGTACGCGCCCACCGCGAGGAAGCCCCCCTGGCCGAGGCTGATCAGACCCGTGAAGCCGACGAGGATGTTCAGCCCGACCGCGCCGATCACGGCGATCGCGATCCGGTCCAGCACCGACAGCCAGTAGGGGTTGACGACGAACGGCGCCACCACCACGACGACGCCGATGAGCACCAGCCGGAGCCGCTCCGCGTTCGTGCGGCGCAGCGCGAGCTCGCTCCGGTAGGTGGTGTGGAAGACGCCTGTCGTCGTGGTCATGTGTTCCTCCTAGACCCGCTCGATCCGGACCTGGCCGAACAGGCCGTAGGGACGGACCAGCAGGATGAGCACCAGCGCGACGAAGGGCACGACCTCCTGGAGACTGGGGTTGATGTACGCGGAGGTGTACTCCGCGAGCAGGCCGATGACGACGCCCCCGACCAGCGTGCCGGCGATCGAGTCCAGCCCGCCCAGGATGACGACGGGGAAGACCACGAGCCCGAACGTGGCGACCTCACCGGAGACCCCCACGAGGTTGGCGAGCAGCAGCCCGCCCAGCACGGCGCTGGCCGCCGCCAGGGCCCACGCCATCGCGAAGACGCGGCGCACGCTGATCCCCATCACGAGGGCTGCCTGCTGGTCGTCCGCGACGGCGCGCATCGCGATGCCCCAGCGGGAGCGCTGGAACCCCAGGGTGAACACCGCCAGGACCACCGCGGCGAGCCCGATCGCCCACAACCGGTTCACCGGGATGACCGCTCCGGCGATCTCCACCGTCGACTGCGGGATGAAGTTCGGGAAGGACCGGGGCGTGGTGCCCCACACCAGCTGGACGGCCGCCCGCAGGACGGCGGCCAGGCCGATCGTCACCATGATGACCGCGATCGCGCTCTCGCCGACCAGCGGGCGCAGGATCAGCCGCTCCACGAGGAGGCCCAGCAGGATCGCCACCACCATGGCCACGGCCACGGCGAGCGGCCACGGCAGCCCCAGGGAGATGGTGGCGTAGATGGTGTACGCGCCGATCAGGAGGAACTCGCCCTGGGCGAAGTTCAGCACGCCCGTCGACTTGAAGATGAGGACGAACCCGAGCGCCGCGAGGGCGAGCACCGCGCCGTTGGCGAGGCCGGTGACCGTGAGCTGGAGGAAGTCGCTCACCGCCCTCCCACCGACCTCCGGCCCGGCCGCCCACGAGGGGAGGGCTGGTCGCCGACGAAGTCGGCCATCGACTGGATGGCCAGGCTCACGTCACGCTCCACGCTGGAGCCGTCCTGGTACGCGATGCGGGTACGGATGGTCACGGAGTCCGCGTCCCCCTGCAGGGCCTCGATGATCGGCTGGTAGTGGCGGACGATGACCATCCGTCGCACCTTCCGGGTGCGGGTGATCTCGTCGTCGTCGGGGTCCAGCTGCTTGTGCGAGAGCACGAAGCGGCGCACCCGCAGGTTCTCGGGCAGCTGGTCGTTGGCGTCCTTCACCTGCCCGGCGACGAGCTCGTAGACCTCGGGCTTCTGCGCGAGGTCGGTGTAGGTCGTGTAGCCGACCCGGTGCCGCTCCGCCCAGGACCCCACCGCCTGCGGGTCGATGACGAGCATCGCGGTGATCTGCGAGGACTCCGCCCCCCCGAACACCACGGCCTCCTCGAGGTACTGGCTGAACTTCAGCTTCGTCTCGATGAAGGCCGGGCTGAAGTGCCGGCCGTCCGGGCCCTGGATGACCTCCTTCGCCCGGTCGATGACGACCAGGTGGCCGGAGCCGTCCTCGAGGAACCCGGCGTCCCCGGTCTGCAGCCATCCCTCCGGGTCGACGGCGAGCTCGCTCGCCAGCGAGTCGCCGTAGTAGCCGACGAAAACCGCGGGGGAGCGCAGCAGGATCTGCCCGCCCGGGGAGATGCGCAGCTCCGTCCCCGGGGTCGGCAGCCCGACCGTGTTGGGCAGCACGTCACCGTCACGGTGGGTCACCGCGATCCCCCCGATCTCGGTCTGTCCGTAGATCTGCTTGAGGTTGACGCCGATCGCGTGGAAGAAGCGGAACACGTCGGGGCCCAGGGGCGCGCCGCCGGTGTAGCAGCGCCGCAGCCGGCTCAGCCCGAGCTGCTCCCGGACCCGGCGCAGCACCAGGCCCTCGGCGGCGGCCGCCGCGACCCGCAGCCCGGCGCCCGGCTTCTCCCCGCGCATCTCCAGGTCCGCGACCTTCTCGCCGAGGCCGAACGCCACGTCGAAGGACTCGCGCTTGGCCCAGCCGGCGTCGCCCAGCCGGACCTGGACACCGGACACCATGTCCTCCCAGATGCGGGGCGGGCCGAACATCACGCTCGGCCCGATCTCGCGGAGGTCGGCTCGTGCCGTCGACGCCTCCTCGGCGAAGCTGGTCGTGAACCCGGCCTGCAGGCCGCACGCCACCGCGATCATCTGCTCGCCGATCCAGGCGAGCGGCAGCACGCTGACGTGCCGGTCGCGCGCCCCGAGCGGGTCGATCGCCATCAGGCTGCGCCCCATGAACACGAGGTTGCGGTGGCTCAGCATCGCCAGCTTGGGCATCCCCGTCGTCCCCGACGTCGTGCAGACGACCGCGACGTCGCTGCTCACGCCGCTGTCGCGCTGCCCGTCCAGCCACCCGGGCCGGTCGGCCCCCCACACCCGGCCCAGCTCCTCCACGTCACCGAACGCGCGCAGGTACGGGTGGTCGTACTGCTCCAGGCCCCGCGGGTCGTAGCACACCAGGCTCTCCGCCTGCTCCAGCCCGTCCCACAGCTCGACGACCTTGTCCACCTGCTCCTGGTCCTCCGCGACCACCACGCGGACCCTGCCGGTGTTGAGCACGTGGGCGACCTCCTCGCCGACGCTGGTGGGGTACACCCCGACGACGCAGGCCCCGAGGTGCTGGGCCGCGAGCTCGGTGATCAACCACTCGGGCCGGTTGTCACCGATGACGGCCACGACCTCGCCGGCGGTGACGCCGAGCGCCGCCAGGCCGTGGGCGAAGTCCCGGACCCGGGTGTGGTACTCCGCCCAGGTCATCTGCTGCCAGATGCCGTAGCGCTTCTCCTGCAGGGCCACCCCGTCGGGGGTCCGCTCCGCCTGCTGCGCGAGCAGCCGCGGAAAGGTCGTCTCGCTCGTCGGGACCAGGGCCTCGACGTCCACGGGGGCCGGTGCGCCCATCCCGCTCACGACGCGGCCTCCTTGCCCAGGTAGGCGTCGATGACCGCCGGGTTCGCCTGCACCTCGCTGGGGGTTCCGTCGCCGATGACGCGACCGAAGTCGAGCACGGTCACCCGGTGGGAGACGTCCATGACGACGCCCATGTCGTGCTCGATGAGGACCGTGGTCACGCCGTTGAGCTCCGCCACGTCGAGGATGAAGCGGGCCATGTCCTCCTTCTCCTCGACGTTCATGCCGGCCATCGGCTCGTCGAGCAGGAGCAGGGCCGGTTGCATGCACAGGGCCCGTCCCAGCTCCACCCTCTTCTGGAAGCCGTACGCCAGGGCACCGACGGGCTGGTTGCGCACCGCCTGGATCTCGAGGAGGTCGATGACCTCCTCGACGACGTCGCGGTGCCGGATCTCCTGCGCCCGAGCCGGGCCGAACCAGGCGAGCGAGTAGGCCAGCCGGTGCCGCATGTGCACGTGCCGGCCCAGCATCAGGTTGTCCAGCACCGTCATCTGCTTGAAGAGCTCGATGTTCTGGAACGTCCGCGCGACGCCCCAGCCGGCGATCCGGCTCGGAGCGGCGTGGTTCAGCTCGTGCCAGCCGTCGTTCTCCAGTCGGATGCTCCCCTGCTGTGGCCGGTAGAGACCGCTGACGCAGTTGAGCAGGCTGGTCTTCCCCGCCCCGTTCGGCCCCACGACGGCGTGCACCTCGCCCTGCCTGACCAGCAGGCTGACGTCGTCGAGGGCCTTGACGCCACCGAAGCGCAGGGTCACGCCGCTGACCTCGAGCTGGGGGTCCCCGGCCGCCAGGGAGCTGCCGTTCAGCGGGTGCCGGTAGACCCGCGACGCCATGGCCGCCCGCCCGTCAGCGCGCGGGCCGGCCGGCGTCCCGGACGGCCCGCGCGCCCCCGGGGCCCCACGCGGCCGCCCACCCGGTCACGCGGACCGGTGGCACCGGGCTTCCGGCCCGAAGGTTCGCTCGTGGATCGGCCCTGCGCTGTCCCTCCATGCGCGCATACTGCCGCCGACCACCGGTCGTGTCGATTGCGGGAGGGAGCGGATGGCGGCAGCGGTGCCAGCGGTAGCAACGGGGAGCCCAGCGGCGTGCCACCGGCTCCGACCGGTCACAGCCGGGCGAGCACCCGGTCGAGCATGTCGACGGTGAGCCGGCCGGTGAAGGTGTTCTGCTGGCTCACGTGGTAGCTGCCGAGGAGCCGCACCGCACGTCCGTCGGGCAGCGCCAGCGCCGCCTCGGCGCCGTGCCCGAAGCGCGGGCGGGGACGCGGCGCGTCCCACCCGAGCCGCCGCGCGGCACCGAGCGTGGCGTCCCAGCCGATCTTCCCGAGCGCGAGCACCGACCGCAGGTGCGGCGCGGCGAGCTGGAGGTCCCGGTCCAGCCAGCCGGCGCAGGCCGCCCGCTCCTCGCCGGTCGGCCGGTTGTGCGGCGGCGCGCACCGCACCGCCGCCACGATGCGGCACCCGGTGAGCCACTGCCCGTCGCCGGCGGCGACCGAGGTGGGCAGGCCGGCGTACCCGGCTCGGTGCAGGCCGGCATACAGCCAGTCCCCGGACCGGTCGCCGGTGAACATCCGCCCGGTGCGGTTGGTGCCGTTGGCGGCGGGCGCGAGCCCGACGACGAGGACCGGGGCGGCGGGGTCGCCGAACGACGGCCCGGGCCGCCCCCAGTACGGCTGCCCGGCGAAGGCGGTGCGCCGCCCGGTGGTGGCCACCGCCTCCCGCCACGCGACGAGGCGCGGGCAGGCGCGGCACACCGACACGCGTGCGTCCAGGGCCGGTATGCCGCCCGCCTCCGCGGCCAGCCGGCGAACCGCCGCGGCGTCCCGGGCGACGGGCGTGGTGGCGTCGGCGGGGTCGCCGGGCCACCCGGTCCCCGGCGGGACCGGTGAGGGGAACGGCGTCCCGGTGACGGGGTGGGGGTCGAGCACGGAAGGGTCGGTCACCCGGGGCCCTCGTCCTCGTCCGGCTCCGGCTCGGGCGGAGCCGCGGCGCCGGCCCGCTCGTCGCGGTCGGCCCACTCCAGCAGCGGGGCGAGGTCGAAGACCGCGTCGTCGATGCCCTCGTGCAGGTCACCCAGCTCGGCGAACCGGGCCGGGACGCTCGCGATGGTGAGGTCCGGGGGCTCGACGTCGTCGACCTCGTCCCAGCGCAGAGGGGTCGAGACCGTGCCGATGTCGTTGCCCCGCACCGAGTAGGCGCAGGCGATGGTGTGGTCGCGCGCGTTCTGGTTGTAGTCCACGAAGACGGCGCGCGGGTCGCGGTCGCGGCGCCACCACGTCGTCGTCACCTCGTCGGGGAGCCGCCGCTCGACCTCGCGGGCGAAGGCGAGCGCGGCCCGGCGCACGTCGCCGAACCCGTGGTCGGGCGCGACCCGCACGTAGACGTGCAGGCCGTGGCCGCCGGAGGTCTTGGGCCAGCCGACCGCCCCGAGCTCGTCGAGCACCTCGTGGGCCACGTGCGCGGCCCGGCGCACCCGCTCGAACGGGGCTTCCGGCATGGGGTCCAGGTCGATGCGCCACTCGTCCGGCTTCTCGGTGTCGCCGCGGCGGCTGTTCCACGGGTGGAACTCCACGGTGCTCATCTGCACCGCCCACAGCACGTGCGCGAGGTCCTGGACGCACAGCTCGTCGGCGTGCAGGCCGTACCGCGGGAAGTGCAGCCGCACGGTCTCCAGCCAGGGCGGCGCCCCACGGGGGACCCGCTTCTGGTGCACCTTGCCGCCCGGGATGCCGTCCGGGAAGCGGTGCAGCATGCACGGCCGGTCGTAGAGGGCGCGGACGACGCCCTCGCCGACGGACAGGTAGTAGCGGGCGAGGTCGAGCTTGGTCTCGCCGCGGGCCGGGAAGTACACGCGGTCGGGGCTGCTGAGGCGCACCGTCCGGCCCTCGACCTCGAGCTCGACCGGCTCCCCGAACTCGCCCGTGCGCGACATGCTGGCCACCGTATGCCGCGAGCGCCCGATCCGTGGAGCAGCGGATCACCTGACCGGGCGGGCGTGCGGGCGAGCGGCTCGGCGGGTCGGTCGCGTCGTCGGTCGGCCCACGTAGGCTGACCCACGAGATGAGCACCCTCTTCGACGGCCTCCCACTCGCCGGTGTGACCCCGGACGGGCCGCACGTCGACGCCGCGACGCACGCGAGCGCGCACGCGGCCCTCGTCGGCGCGACCGGCATACCCCTCTGGGCGGAGGCGGCCGCCGCCGGGAAGGGCCCCGACGGCCCCTCCACGGCACCCGCGGCACCGGGCGCACCCGGTGCGCCGTGGGCGGCAGCCGGCGACCCCGGCGCCCTCCTCGACGGCCTCAACGACGAGCAGCGCGAGGCCGTGCTCCACGAGGGCGGCCCGCTGCTCATCGTGGCCGGAGCCGGCTCCGGCAAGACCCGGGTGCTCACCTCCCGCATCGCCCATCTGCTCGCCGCCCGCGCGGTCCAGCCGGGTCAGGTCCTGGCCATCACCTTCACCAACAAGGCCGCCGCCGAGATGCGCGAGCGGGTGACCACCCTGGTGGGTCCGCGCGCCCGCGCCATGTGGGTGATGACCTTCCACAGCGCGTGCGTGCGCATCCTCCGGCGCGAGGCCGGCACGCTGGGCCTGCGCTCGTCGTTCTCCATCTACGACGCCGCCGACTCCCAGCGCCTGATGTCCATGGTGGTGCGGGACCTCGACCTCGACCCCAAGCGCTACAACCCGCGCACCTTCGGCCACCGGGTCAGCCACCTCAAGAACGAGCTCGTCGACGAGGAGAGCTATGCCGCCCGGGTCGCCCAGGAGGGCACCCACCAGGACCGGGTGCTCGCCGAGGCGTACACGGCATACCAGCGTCGGCTCCGGCAGGCGAACGCGCTGGACTTCGACGACCTGATCATGAGCACGGTGCACGTGCTGCAGGCGTTCCCCGACGTCGCCGAGCACTACCGGCGGCGGTTCCGGCACGTCCTCGTCGACGAGTACCAGGACACCAACCACGCGCAGTACCAGCTGGTCCGCGAGCTCGTCGGCACCGACGCCACGACGCGCGGTGAGCACGCCGTCCCACCGTCCGAGCTGGTCGTCGTCGGCGACGCCGACCAGTCGATCTATGCCTTCCGCGGCGCGACGATCCGCAACATCGTCGAGTTCGAGGAGGACTACCCCCACGCCCGCACCATCCTGCTCGAGCGCAACTACCGCAGCACCCAGACCATCCTCTCCGCCGCCAACGCGGTCATCGCGCGCAACTCCAGCCGCCGGAAGAAGAACCTGTGGACCGACACCGGCGCCGGGGAGCGCATCGTGGGCTACGTCGGTGACAACGAGCACGACGAGGCGTCCTTCGTCGCGCGCACCATCGACCGGCTCGGCGACGAGCACGGCGTCCGCCCGGGCGACGTGGCGGTCTTCTACCGCACCAACGCGCAGTCCCGCGCCCTGGAGGAGGTCTTCGTCCGGGTCGGGCTGCCCTACAAGGTCGTCGGGGGCACCCGCTTCTACGAGCGCCGCGAGGTCAAGGACGCCCTGGCCTACCTGCGCGTCCTCGCCAACCCGACCGACGACGTCAACCTCCGCCGCATCCTCAACGTCCCCAAGCGCGGGATCGGCGACCGCGCAGCGGCGTGCGTCACCGCGCTGGCCGAGCGCGAGCGCATCCCCTTCGTCGCCGCGCTCGGTCGGGTCGACGACGCCCCCGGGATCGCGACCCGCTCGGCGAGCGCGGTGCGCGGCTTCACCGCCCTCCTCGAGGGGCTCGGGGAGGTGCGCGAGGACCCGGAGGCCGGGGTCGGCGACCTGCTCGAGGCGATCCTCGACCGCTCGGGCTACCTCACCGAGCTGCGTGCCAGCCACGACCCGCAGGACGAGACGCGCGTCGAGAACCTCGCCGAGCTCGTCGCCGTGGCGCAGGAGTTCGACGAGGCGAGGGCGGAGACCGGCGAGGTGAGCAGCCTGGACGACTTCCTCGAGCGCGTCTCGCTCGTGGCCGACGCCGACGAGATCCCCGACGCGGAGGCCGACGAGGGCGGGGTCGTCACGCTGATGACCCTGCACACCGCCAAGGGGCTGGAGTTCCCCGCGGTCTTCGTGACCGGGCTCGAGGACGGCACCTTCCCCCACCTGCGCTCCCTGGCCGACCCGGCCGAGCTCGAGGAGGAGCGCCGCCTGGCCTACGTCGGCATCACCCGCGCGCGTGAGCGGCTGCACCTGTCGCGGGCGGCCGTGAGGTCCGCGTGGGGCGCACCGCAGTACAACCCGCCGTCGCGCTTCCTCGAGGAGATCCCCGCCGACCTCGTCCTCTGGGAGCGCGAGCTCTCCGGCGCCGCCGCCGTCGGGCGCCGTGACCAGCAGCCCGCCGTGGCGACCCTCGCCGGACGCCCCGGGGTCCGCTCCGCCGGCAACCGCCCCGTGGTGGCGCTCGCCAGGGGCGACCGCGTCACCCACGACGCCTTCGGCCTCGGGACCGTCGTCGACACCCGGGGCGACGGGGACAAGACGCAGGCCCAGGTCGACTTCGGCGGCGACACCGGCGTGAAGTGGTTCCTGCTGCGCTTCGCGCCGCTGGAGAAGCTCTGAGCGCGCCGGACGAGCCGGTATGCCGGCCGGCCGCCGGCTGCCGGCGCGCCCCCTGGTCAGGTCGCCGGGCCCTCAGCCGGGCCTGAGCGGGAGGGGCCTCAGGCCAGGCCCTTGGCCGCCAGCCAGGGGCGCGGGTTGATGGGCCCGCCGCCGTTCGGGTGGATCTCCAGGTGCAGGTGCGGTCCGGTGGAGCGACCGGTGTTCCCGGAGAGCGCGACGACGTCACCGGCGAGCACGGTGTCGCCGACCGAGACCTTGAGCACGCTCAGGTGCCCGAAGTACGACACCGTGCCGTCCCAGTAGCGGATCTCCACCTTCGTGCCGTAGCCGCTCTGCGAGCCGGCGAAGATGACCGTGCCCTTCGACATCGCCCGCACCGGGGTGCCCACCGAGCACCCGAAGTCGTTGCCGGCGTGCAGGCGGCCCCAGCGCATCCCGAAACCGGAGGTGAACCGGGTGGCGGCCAGCGGCATGGTCCAGCGCTTGCCCTCGCGCTCGGCCCTGGCCCGCTTCGCCGCGGCGGCGGCGGCCTTGCGCTTGGCCTCGGCCGCCTTGCGCTTGGTCTCCGCGGCCTCCCGGGCCTTGGTGCGCGCGACGCGCTGCTGCTGCTCGACCCGCCCCTGGCGGGCGGCGGTCTGGATGGCGACCTGCTGGCGACGCACGGTGAGGTCGCTGCGCTCGGCCGCCTGCTCGGCGGCCTGGTCGCGCACGGTCGCCGCCTGCGCCGTGGAGAGCTCGAGGGCCAGGGGGGCGGGCTGGGCCATCGGCGCCCCGGCGGCGCCGGTCGCCGAGACGAGGAGCACCGCGGCGGCGGCGGTGGTGGGCAGCACGAAGCCGGGGCGGAGGGCGCGGGGAAGGTGGGACGACTGCGGGGCGCGGTGCTTGCCGTGGTGCCGTCCAGCGTAGGAGCGTGAGCTCACGGACTATGGTCCTCAGGGTGCGGGGAAGTGGATGATCCACCGTAGCGTGACCGATTCGTTACACGAATTCCTCGTCCACAGATCTCCCGGCGTCGGCCCGCGCTTCTCCTACCGCCGTGCTCAGCGGGCCCCCCGGCGCAGGGATTCGCGTGAGCAAGGCCACAACCCTCGCGTCGGCAGGGCAGCTCCGGATGCCAGCCGCCTGCGGCGGCTGGGACCCGGTCGTCGCACCGTCCGACCCGCTCGCCGCTGCTGCCGGGACGTCCGTCGGGAGGCGGCGGGACGGCATACCGGGCCGCCACTAGGATCTGGCCGGACCTCCCCCTTCTCCACCACCAGAGGACGGTACGCCCGTGGATCTCTTCGAGTACCAAGCGCGAGACGTGTTCGAGAGGCACGGGGTGCCCGTGCTCGCCGGCGCCGTCGCCACCACGCCCGAGGAGGCTCGCGCGGCGGCCGAGCGGATCGGTGCCGCGAGCGGTGGGGTCACCGTGGTCAAGGCGCAGGTCAAGACCGGCGGCCGCGGCAAGGCCGGCGGCGTCAAGGTCGCCAGGGGCGCGGAGGAGGCCGAGGAGCACGCCCGCGCCATCCTCGGCATGGACATCAAGGGCCACACCGTCGGCACCGTGATGGTCGCCCAGGGCGCCCGGATCGCCGAGGAGTACTACTTCTCCCTCCTCCTCGACCGGGCCAACCGCTCCTACCTCGCGATGTGCAGCAAGGAAGGGGGCATGGACATCGAGGCGCTCGCGGTCGAGCGGCCCGAGGCGCTGGCCAAGGTGGCGGTCGACCCCAACACCGGCGTCGACGAGGCGAAGGCCCGCGAGATCGTCGAGGCGGCCGGCTTCGACGCCGACACCGGGGCCGCGATCGTCCCGGTCCTGCTCCGCCTGTGGGAGGTCTACCGCGAGGAGGACGCGACGCTCGTCGAGGTCAACCCCCTGGTCAAGACCGAGGACGGCGCGATCATCGCCCTCGACGGCAAGGTCACCCTCGACGCCAACGCCGCCTTCCGCCACCCCGAGCACGCCGCTCTCGAGGACCACGCCGCCACCGACCCGCTCGAGGCGGCCGCGAAGGAGAAGGACCTCAACTACGTCAAGCTCGACGGCAACGTCGGCGTCATCGGCAACGGCGCGGGGCTGGTGATGTCGACCCTCGACGTCGTCGCCTACGCCGGTGAGGCGCTCGGCTCCCGCCCGGCCAACTTCCTCGACATCGGTGGTGGCGCCAGCGCCGAGGTGATGGCCAACGGGCTGCACATCATCCTGTCGGACCCGCAGGTCAAGGCCGTGTTCGTCAACGTCTTCGGCGGCATCACGTCCTGCGACGCCGTCGCCAACGGCATCGTCGGGGCCCTGGAGAAGCTCGGTGCGGAGGAGGACCGCCCGCTCGTGGTCCGGCTGGACGGCAACAACGTCGAGGAGGGGCGGCGGATCCTGAACGAGTTCGCCCACCCGCTCGTGACGCTCGAGGACACCATGGACGGCGCGGCCCGCCGGGCCGCCGAGCTCGCCGCCGGCGCGAAGTGAGGGGCAGTAACTGACATGGCGATCTTTCTCGACGACAACAGCCTGGTCATCGTCCAGGGCATGACCGGCTCCGAGGGCATGAAGCACACCCAGCGCATGCTCCGCTCCGGCACGTCCGTCGTGGGCGGGGTCAACCCGCGCAAGGCGGGCCAGACCGTGGAGTTCGAGGGCGGGGTGACCGTCCCGGTCTTCGGCACCGTCGCCGACGCGGTGGCGGAGACCGGCGCGAACGTCTCGGTCATCTTCGTCCCCGCCGCGTTCACCAAGTCCGCGGTCCTCGAGGCGGTGGACGCCGGCCTACCGCTGGCCGTGGTGATCACCGAGGGGGTCCCGGTCAAGGACACCGCGGAGTTCTTCGCGTACGCGCAGGCGGCCGGCACCACCCGGCTCATCGGCCCGAACTGTCCCGGCCTGATCAGCCCCGGCAAGTCCAACGCCGGCATCATCCCCGCCGACATCTCCGGCCCCGGCCGCATCGGCCTGGTGTCCAAGTCCGGCACGCTGACCTACCAGATGATGTACGAGCTGCGCGACATCGGCTTCTCCACCGGCGTCGGCATCGGCGGGGACCCGGTCATCGGCACCACGCACATCGACTGCCTCGAGGCCTTCGAGAAGGACCCCGAGACCGACGCCATCGTCGTGATCGGCGAGATCGGCGGCGACGCCGAGGAGCGGGCCGCGGCCTACATCCAGGCCCACGTGACCAAGCCGGTGGTCGGCTACGTCGCCGGCTTCACCGCTCCCGAGGGCAAGACCATGGGCCACGCCGGCGCCATCGTCTCGGGCAGCTCCGGCACCGCGCAGGCCAAGAAGGAGGCCCTCGAGGCCGCCGGCGTCAAGGTCGGGAAGACGCCCTCGGAGACGGCGGCGCTGATGCGGGAGGTCATGAAGGGCCTGCACGGCTGACCCCCGCCGGGCCGCCCCCCTCGACCGGCGCATCTCGTCCACGACCCCCCGGCGTTGCGCCGCAAGCGGTCCCCGGGCGTCGGGGAGACTGTTGGGGATGTCCGTCCTCGACCTGCTCCGTGGTGCCCGCCCGGGTGCCGGCGGCCCCGTTGGCCCCGGCGGCCCCGTTGACGACGTGGAGGCGGATGACGCGCTGGTCGTGGTCGTCCGCCACCCGTGGTGGGACCCGGCCCGCGGCGCCGCCCTCGGCCTGGCCACGGGCCTGCTCTCGGCCCTCCTCGTCGTCGGCCCCACGCTGCTCGGCTGGGCGACCGAGGCGCGCTCGTCCGCACCCGCCTCCGAGGCGGTCGGTGTGGGCGCCGCGTTCTGGCTGCTCGCCTCCGGTGCCCGCCTCGTCGTCGGCGGCGTGACGGTCGGCGTGGTGCCGCTGCTCCTCTGGGCCGGCCTGGTCGTCGTGGCCGCCGGCGGGCTCGCCCGGGCGGTCCCGGTCGACCCGGGCGGGCCGCACTGGCGTGGCCTCTTCCGCCGGGCCGCCGGGAGCGCGCTCCTCGCCTGGTGGGGCGGGTATGCCGTCGTCGTGGCCGCCGCTGCCGGCCTCACCCTCCCCGGGCCGGTCGGCGTGGTGTGGTGGAGCCTCGCCGGGCCCCTGGTGCTCGTGCCCCTGCTCGCGGCGGTGCTGGCCCTGGGTCGACGCGCCCGCCGCGACAGCGGCATCCTCGGCCCACGCCTGCGGGCGCAGGCGGTGCTGCCGCGCGCCCTGCGGGCAGCGGTGGTGCCGGCGCTCGCCGGCGCCGGGCTGCTGCTGGCCGCCGGCTGCCTCCTCGTGCTCGGGGCCGTCGGGCTCCGCGCCGGCCAGGTCGCCGAGCTGGGCGACGCGACCGGCGCCGAGGGCGTCGGAGCGGTCCTCCTGGCGCTCGCCCAGGCCGCCGCGCTGCCCAACCTCGGGCTCTGGGCCGTGTCGTGGCTCGCCGGCCCGGGCTACGCCGTCCTCGACGGGGCGTCCACCACCTGGTCGGGCGCGGCGGGCGGTGAGCTGCCGCTCGTGCCGGTGCTTGCCGCGCTCCCGCCCCCCGGGGAGTTCCCGGGCTGGGTGCCGGTGGTGGTCCTCGTGCCGGTCGCCGTGGGCGCGTGGGTGGCGCACCGGGCGCTGCGCCGGGTCACCGCTCTGGTCCCGCCGCGCGCCAAGCTCGCCGTCGCCCTGTGGGCCGTCGGCCTGTCGGCGCTCCTCGTCGGGCTGCTCGACGCGCTCGCCGGCGGCCCGCTGGGGGCCTACCGCCTCGCCTCGGTCGGCGCCCCGGCGCCGTGGCTGGCGCTCGCGCTCGCTGCCGAGATGGCGGTCGGCGCCGTCGCCGTGGTGATGCTCGACGGCTGGCGCCAACGCCGCTGAGCGCCGTGGTCGGCGCGGGAGCCCCCCGGGGACTCCCCTGCGGGCCCGGACGGCTGCTGCTTGCCGCTGCCCGGGTGCTGCCCGGGTGCTGCCCCGCCGGCCGCTATCGTCCGGAGGTGACCTTCTCGATCGTGGCCCGCGACGCGGACTCCTTCGGCGTCGCGGTGGCCAGCCGGTTCCTCGCCGTCGGCTCGCTGGTCCCCTCTGCTCGAACGGGCCTGGGTGCGGTGGCGAACCAGTCCCTGCCCCGGGTGGCCAACGCCGCCGCGTGCCTCGACGCCCTCGCCGCCGGGCAGTCCGCCGCCGAGTCGCTGCGGCACGTCCTCGCCGTCGACCAGCTCGCCGGGCTGCGCCAGCTCGGGCTGGTCGGCCCCGACGACGCGGCGACCTTCACGGGTGCGGACTGCCTGCCGTGGGCCGGTGGCGTGGCGCACTCGGGCGAGCACACGGCATACGCCATCCAGGGCAACCTCCTGACCGGCCCCGAGGTTCTCGCCGAGATGGAGCGCGCGTGGCTGGCGGGCGCCGGGCGGCCGTTGGTCCGGCGGCTGCTGGAGGCGCTCACCGCCGGTGACCGCGCCGGCGGTGACCGACGGGGTCGGCAGAGCGCGGCCGTGTATGCCGTGCGGCCCGGCGCCGGCTACGACGCCTGCGGCGTGCTGGCGGACTTCCGCGTCGACGACCACGCCGACCCGGTGCCCGAGCTGGTGCGCCTGGTCGACCTCGGCGAGCTGCACTTCGGGCACCCGGAGGGGGTGGCACCGCTCACCGGACCGCTGGCCGCCGAGGTGTCCGGGCTCCTGGGCGCCGTGGGCGTCACCGGCGGGGAGGTGGCCGCCGACCTCGCCCTGTGGGCCGGGATGGCCAACCTCGAGACCCGGCTCACGCCCGACGGCATCGACGCCCGGGTGCTCGAGGAGCTGCGCCGCGCCGCCGGGTCGAGGTGAACCGGGACTGCGTGGGGGTGGCGGATCACCTCGACCGCGGTGGGGGAGCCGCCGGTATCGTTGCGGCACGTGACCCACGGCCCCGGCGAGCCCACGGAGTCCGCCCCCACGGGTGACGCCCCTCCTGCGGGTGCGCTGCCGCCGTTGCGGCTCGTCGTCCTGGTCTCCGGCTCGGGCACCAACCTCCAGGCCCTGCTCGACGCCTCCGCGGACCCCGCCCGCGGTCTCGCCGTGGTGGCGGTCGGCTCCGACCGCGACGGCACCGGCGGGGTGGAGCGCGCCCGGCGGCACGGCATACCGACGTTCGTGCGGCGCCTCGCCGACGCCCCGGACCGGGCCGCCTGGGACGACGCGTGGGCCCGCGACATCGGCGCGCACTCGCCCGACCTGGTCGTCTCGGCGGGGTTCATGCGGATCCTCGGGCCGGCCGTGCTCGGCGGGCACCGGGTCCTGAACACCCATCCGGCACTGCTGCCGAGCTTCCCGGGGATGCACGGCGTGCGGGACGCGCTGGCGCACGGCGTCCGGGTGACCGGGTGCACGTGCCACTGGGTCGACGCCGGCGTCGACACCGGCCCGATCGTCGACCAGCGCGCGGTGCGGGTGGAGGACGGCGACACCGAGGAGAGCCTCCACGAGCGCATCAAGGTGCAGGAGCGGGCGATGCTCGTCGAGGTCGTGACCGCGCTTGCCCACGACCGGACCCGACTCCCGGCTGTGCCGCCCACCCCCTCGCCCGCTGCCACCTCGCCGGCTGCCCCCTCGCCCGCCCCCACCGGAAGGCCCACCCCGTGACCGACCAGCGCCCGATCCGCCGAGCCCTGGTCTCGGTCCACGACAAGACCGGGCTCGCCGGGCTCGCCCGCTGCCTCGCCGACGCCGGCGTCGACCTGGTCTCCACCGGCGGGTCCGCCCGGGCCATCGCCGACCTCGGCGTGCCGGTCACCGCGGTCGAGGACCTCACCGGCTTCCCCGAGTGCCTCGACGGACGGGTCAAGACCCTGCACCCC
>DASQFD010000115.1:0-15329 GCA_035633255.1 Dermatophilaceae bacterium | reverse complement strand
GGCGGCGACTACTTCACCAAACAAGACCCCGACCGGGCCAAGCGACACATCATCCGCCAAGCCAACGCCCTCGGCCTGACCGTCCGATTCGACCCGATCCCCAGCGTCGCGTAGCAGGCCGTGGGTTCATTTTCGGGTCAGTCAACGCGCGATCTGGCGGATCCCAGCAGCAACGTCTACGGTGGGCCCTTCCGCGCGAAGCCGTGACGCGGACCACTGCAGGGGGAGCCATGCGCGCGCCACGCATCGCCGTCAGCATCACCGCCACCGTCTTGGCGGCCGGGCTGGCCTCCGCCACCGTGGCGGCCTCGCCGGCCTCGGCGGGCAACCCGAACAACAGCGCCAAGCTCACCAAGGCGGTGACGCTGGACGGCGTCACCCGCCACCTCGAGGCGCTGCAGGGGATCGCCACCGCGAACGGCGGCAACCGGGCGGCCGGCAACCCGGGCTACGAGGCCTCCGGCGCCTACGTCGAGCGGGTGCTCCGGTCCGCCGGCTACACCCCACGGCGGCAGTACTTCGACTTCCCCTACCAGGCGCCTGCCGCGCTGCGGCAGGTCTCGCCGGACGCCACGACCTACGTGACCGGCAGCTTCACCGGCACCGGCGCCGGGGACGTCACCTCGCGGGTCACCCCCGTCGACCTCAGCCTCACCGGAGCCCGGGCGTCCACGTCGGGCTGCCAGGCCGGTGACTTCGCCGGCTTCCCCTCCGGCACCATCGCCCTGGTCCAGCGCGGCGGCTGCACCTTCGCCGACAAGGTGCTCAACGCGCAGGCGGCCGGGGCGAGCGCCGTCATCATCTTCAACCAGGGCAACGACCCGAGCCGGCTGGACCTCATCGTGGGGACCCTCGCCCCCTCGTCCGCGACGATCCCCGTCGTCGGAGCCTCCTTCGCCGACGGGGCGGACCTGGCCGACCCGGCCGGCACGGTGGCGCGCGTGACCGCCGCCGCGCCGGAGACCCGCCGGACCTTCAACGTGATCGCCGAGACCGGCTCCGGCCGCAGCGACAACGTGGTCATGCTGGGCGCGCACCTGGACAGCGTGGCTCGCGGGCCGGGCGTCAACGACAACGGCAGCGGGTCGGCGGCGATCCTGGAGACCGCGGTCCAGCTCGCCTCCGTCAACAAGCTCAACAACAGGGTGCGCTTCGCGTGGTGGGGTGCCGAGGAGCTGGGCCTGATCGGCTCGACGCACTACGTCGACGACCTCGTCGCCAACGACGCGGCTGCGCTCGGCGACGCGACCTACCTCAACTTCGACATGGTCGCCTCGCCCAACTACGTCATCGGGGTCTACGACGCCGACGAGTCGACCTATCCCGCGCCGGTGCCGGTGCCGCCGGGCTCGGCGGAGACCGAGGACGTCTTCACCGACTGGTTCGACAGCCAGGGCCAGCCATGGGTCGACACCGAGTTCTCCGGCCGCTCGGACTACCAGGCGTTCATCCAGGCCGGGGTCCCGGCGTCCGGGCTCTTCACCGGGGCGGACGGGACGAAGACCCCCGCGGAGGTCGCGCTGTTCGGCGGCACGGCGGGGATCACCTACGACCCGAGCTACCACACCGCCGGTGACGACCTCGCCAACGTCGACCCCACCGCGCTGGACGTCATGAGCGACGCCGTCGCCCACGCGACGATCACCCTCGCCCAGGACACGTTCGCGGTCAACGGGGCGCGCAGCGCCGGCACATCCGGCAACCCGCACCCGACCAGGGACCTCGGCGCGCGCAGCGTCTCCGTCGGCTGAGGGCGGCGACCGAGGGGGCCGGCCGAAGGGGGCGGTGCGGGTCCGGCTCAGTCGGTGCGGCCGGGCTCCGGCTCGTGGCCGGCCTCACCGTGGGTGCGGCGGTCGGCCTTCATCTCGGCCTCGAAGACGTGCCGCCTGCCCTCCATGAGCGTGTCGCGGACCTTCCGCTCGAACTGGGAGAAGGTCGCGTAGTACCCGTCGTCGAACTCCTCGACGATCTGGAAGGTCCACCGGCCGGCGAGCAGGTTGCGGCCCATCAGCTCGGTCTCGATCTCCTCGGCGAGCTCCTCGTGCCCCGCCTTGCGGAGCAGCTCGCAGGCCTCCTCGACCTGGAAGTCGGCGCGCCCGACGAGCCGGTGCAGCCCGTAGAGCTTGCCGCGCAGCTCCTCGACGGCCTCGAAGGCCTCGCTCAGCTTGCCGACCGCTTCCACGGTCGCGTCGGTGGCGCCCTCGGGGCGCCGGTGGTCCGCCAGGTCTGCCTTCGCCATGACCGGGTCGTGCCCCGGGCGGGGGTCCGGGAAACGCGGCGGGCGCACGTCGGGGACGCGGTGGGCACAGACGGGGGTATGCCGTGGGGCCCGGCCCCACGGCATACCCGGCCTCAGTGCGCGGCTGGGACGAGGGGCGCCAGGGTGAGGCCCCCGCCCTCGGCACCCGTGGTGCCCTCGGCGCGGTCGACGACGACGGTGTCGCCGTCGCGGACCTCGCCGGCGAGCAGCGCCGTGGCCAGCCGGTCGCCGATCTCACGCTGCACGAGCCGGCGCAGCGGCCGGGCGCCGTAGGCCGGGTCGTAGCCCCGCAGGGCCAGCCAGGCGCGGGCCGACTCCGAGACCTCCAGGCTGACCCGGCGCTCGTGCAGCCGGGTCGCCAGCGCCCGGACCTGCAGCTCGACGATCCGCCCGAGCTCCTCGCGGGTCAGGGCGTCGAAGACGACGACCTCGTCGAGCCGGTTGAGGAACTCCGGCTTGAAGGTCGCCCGGACGGTCGCCATGACGGCGTCGCGCTTGGCCTCGCGGCCCAGCGTGGGGTCGATGAGCGCCGACGAGCCGAGGTTGCTGGTGAGGACCAGGATGACATTGCGGAAGTCCACCGTGCGCCCCTGGCCGTCGGTGAGCCGCCCGTCGTCGAGCACCTGCAGCAGGATGTCGAACGTCTCCGGATGCGCCTTCTCGACCTCGTCGAGCAGCACGACGGAGTAGGGCCGGCGTCGGACCGCCTCGGTGAGCTGGCCACCCTCCTCGTAGCCGACGTAGCCGGGGGGCGCCCCGACCAGCCGAGCCACGCTGTGCCGCTCGGAGTACTCGCTCATGTCGATGCGGACCATCGCCCGCTCGTCGTCGAAGAGGAAGTCGGCGAGCGCCTTGGCGAGCTCGGTCTTGCCCACGCCGGTCGGACCGAGGAAGAGGAAGCTGCCGGTCGGCCGGTCCGGGTCGGAGACGCCCGCCCGGCTCCTGCGGACGGCGTCGGAGACGGCCCGGACCGCCTCGCCCTGGCCGATCAGCCGGGAGCCGAGGATGGACTCCATCGAGAGCAGCTTCTCGGTCTCGCCCTGCAGCAGCCGGCCCGCGGGGATGCCGGTCCACATCGAGATGACCTCGGCGATGTCCTCGGCGCCGACGCGCTCCTTGACCATCAGGTCCGCACTCGACTCGGCCTCGGCCGCGCTCGCCGCCTCGAGCTCGCCCTCCAGCGCGGGGATCTCGCCGTAGAGCAGCCGCGAGGCGTGCTCATAGTCGCCCTCGCGCTGCAGCCGGTCGGCCTGGGTGCGGAGGTCGTCGAGCCGGGCCTTGACGTCCCCGACCCGGTTCAGGCCGGTCTTCTCGGCCTCCCAGCGGGCGGTCAGCGCACCGAGCTCCTCGGTGCGGTCCGCGAGGTCCGCGCGCAGCCGCTCCAGGCGCTCGCGGGAGGCCTCGTCGGTCTCTCGGGCCAGGTGCAGCTCCTCCATCTTCAGCCGGTCCACCGAGCGGCGGAGCGCGTCGATCTCCACCGGCGAGGAGTCGATCTCCATCCGCAGGCGCGAGGCGGCCTCGTCGACCAGGTCGATCGCCTTGTCCGGGAGCTGGCGTCCGCTGATGTAGCGGTCGGACAGCGCGGCGGCAGCGACCAGGGCGGAGTCCTCGATCTCGACCTTGTGGTGCGCCTCGTAGCGCTCCTTGAGGCCGCGGAGGATCGCCACGGTGTCCTCGACGCTCGGCTCGCCGACGAAGACCTGCTGGAAGCGGCGCTCCAGGGCCGGGTCCTTCTCGATGTGCTCGCGGTACTCGTCGAGGGTCGTGGCGCCGACCATCCGCAGCTCCCCGCGGGCGAGCATCGGCTTGAGCATGTTGCTCGCGTCCATCGCGGACTCGCCGGTGGCGCCGGCCCCGACCACGGTGTGCAGCTCGTCGATGAAGGTGACGACCCGGCCCTCGCTGCCCCGGATCTGCTCCAGGACGGCCTTCAGCCGCTCCTCGAACTCGCCGCGGTACTTCGCGCCGGCCACCATGGCGCCCAGGTCCAGGCCCACGATCCGCTTGTCGCGCAGCGACTCGGGCACGTCACCGTCGACGATCCGCTGCGCGAGCCCCTCGACGACGGCGGTCTTGCCGACGCCGGGCTCGCCGATGAGGACCGGGTTGTTCTTGGTGCGGCGGGAGAGCACCTGGACGACCCGGCGGATCTCCGCGTCGCGGCCGATCACCGGGTCGAGCTTGCCGTCCCGCGCCGCCTGGGTGAGGTCGGTGCCGTACTTCTCCAGCGCCTCGCCGGAGACCTCCGGGGTCTCGCTGGTGACCTTGCGCCCGGCCCGCAGCGCCTCGAGCTGGGCCTCGACGGCCCCGGCGTCGGCCGCGACCGCCCCGCGCTCGACGAGGGCGAGGAGGAGCACGTCGGTGCCCAGGTAGCTGTCGCCCCGGGCGGTTCTCAGCGTGTCGGCGTAGGTCAGCACGCCGAGTGCGGCCTGCCCGAGACCCGGGGCGGCCACCGACGAACCGGAGGTGCGCGGCATACCGGTGAGGGTCTGGCGGGCCGCTGCGGCGACGCCCTCGGCGGAGGTGCCGCCGGCGGCGAGCAGCGCCGCGGTGGTGCTCCCCTCCTGCTCGGCGAGCGCGAGCGCGAGGTGGGCCGGGGTGATCTCGGCGTGGCCGGACGTCGACGCGGTGCGCTGCGCGACGGCCAGCGCCTCGGCGACCTTGGCGGTGGGCTTGAGCTCCATGCGGGACTCCTCCGAGCAGGGTGTGTCTTCGGTCGGTCCAACTCCGCTCAAGTTGAGCCTATTCCGCTCAACTCTCGTGGGCCGCCTCCGGTTCGGCGCACGGGAGCGGGCGACGAGGCGTCCGCCGGAACCCGCGGCACCGTGTCGCCCGCCCGGCGCTTGCCGGAGGCGGTCCGCCGGAGGCGGTCAGCAGGAGGCGGTCAGGTCCGAGAGCGTGTCGTCGGTGGTCGTGCTCGAGGAGGACCCGGGGGCGCTCGACCCGGTGCGGGACGGGGAGGGCTTCCCGGGCGTCGACGTCGACCCCGGTGCGGACGGCGTGGCGGGCGAGGACGTGCCGGACGGCGAGGGGGTGGACACCGACGTCGCGTCCCGCACCAGCTCGTGGATCTCCCCGAAGTCGGGGTCGGTCACCGAGATGACCTTGTTGGTGAGCGGCAGGCTGCGGATCGTCCCGTCGGACTGGATCCGGTTGACGAGCACGACCCACGCCGGCAGCTCGTCCTGGGGGATGTCGACGCTGACGTTGTCCTTGACGACCTGGGCCAGGGCCGGGTAGTTGCGCAGCAGGCGCGCCGGGTCCGCCTGCTCGATCAGGGCGCCCGCGACGCACCGCTGCCGGCGCATCCGGCTGAAGTCGTCGGTCGTCGCGCGGGACCGGGCGTACCAGAGCGCGTGCTTGCCGTCGAGGTGCTGGGGTCCGGTCTCGATCCACCCGTTGATGCCGACGACCTGGCCGCCGACGACCTTGCCGCCGATCGGCACCCGCTCCCTGACGTTGATGTCCACCCCTCCCATGGCGTCCACCAGGGACTCGAAGCCCTTGAGGTCGATGACGACGGTGCGCTGGATGTCCAGGCCGAGGACCTCGCCGATGACGTCGCGGGTCGTGGTCAGCCCCGGGTTCGGGTCGTCCGGGAAGAGCGCCTTGTTGTCCGTGGCGAGGGTCCAGACGCCGTTCAGCAGGCACCCGTCGCCGCAGTCGTAGCCGTCCGGCCACTGCCGGGACAGCGGGTTCGAGGAGGGGAAGGGCGCGTTCTCGAGGTTCCGGGGGACACCGAAGAGGACCGTGTCCCCGGTGCGGGTGTTGATGCTGGCGACCATCATCGAGTCGGTCCGCACCCCGACCCGGTCCGAGCCCGCGTCCGAGCCGAGGAGCAGGACGTTGACGCGCGGGGTGTCCGCCCAGGGGTCCTCCCGGCGCCCCCCCGCGATCGCCCTCCCCGTCGCGTCCCCGCCGGCCACGAAGACGACGTCGAGCACCCCCCGCTGGATGCTCAGGTACCGGGCGGCGAAGGCCGACGGGGCCAGGACGGCGACGCAGCAGAGCACGACGAAACCCTGCCGCAGCCGAAGACCCGGCGCCTCGCGGCCGGGCCCGGCAGTCGTCGCGGTCAGCACGATGGCGCCGCACCACACGACCGCCCCCACCGCGAGCACGGCGACGAGCCAGCCGAGCAGGTCGGACCGCACCGCGACGTCGAGCACGCCCTCGCTCAGCCCCCGGCCGGACAGCCAGACCAGCACCGCGACCAGCGACGCGACGGCGAGCGTCACCAAGGTGATGCCGAGCACCCGCCTCCGGGTGCCGATGAGGCCGGCGCCGGGCAGGATGGTGGAGAGCGCCGTCAGCCCGTAGAACCGCCGGGCCCGGTCCTTCGTGGCGTCCGCCCGCCCGGCGCGCGTGGGCGTGGAGCGGACGGGGGTCACCGTGACATTGTGCCCTCTCGGTGGCCCTCGCCGTGCCATCACTGCACGTCAGCGTGCTTCGTCACCGGTGCGCGGTCGTGGTGGGATGACCGGTATGCCGCCCACTGCCCTCCGCTCGGACCGCACCCGTCAGGTGACGGTCACCGTCGCCGAGGTGCTCTGCGTGCTCGGCACCCTCCTCGGGGTCGGCGTCCTCGGCGGTCCCGGCGTCGCCGGTTCCGCGAGCGGTGCGCTCGCGGCGGACGCGACCCTGCTGGCGCCGGCGTCCCCCGCGTTCGCGATCTGGACGCCGATCTACGTGGGGCTCGCGGCCTACACGGTCTGGCAGTGGCTGCCCGACCAGGCGAGCGACGTCCGGCACCGTCGGACCGGCTACCTCGCCGCCGCCTCCATGGTGCTCAACGCGGCGTGGCTGCTCGTCTCGCGCGCCGGCTGGCTCGAGGTCAGCGTGCTCGTCATGGCGATGCTCGTCGCCTGCCTCGGCGTGCTCGTGACCCGGCTCGGGGCGACCCCGTCGTACGGGACCGGCGAAGCGGTCCTCGTCGACGGGACCTTCGGTGCCTACCTCGGCTGGGTCTGCGTGGCGGCCTGCGCCAACGTCACCGCCACCCTCGTCGCCCGCGGGGTCGACCCGGGCCGGCCGGTGTCGGACCTGCTGGGCGTGCTCGTCGTCGCGGCGGCGAGCGCGCTCGGGGTCGTGCTGGCGCGCCGGCTCGGCGGCCGGTGGGCGGTCGCCGCGGCGCTCGCGTGGGGGCTCGGCTGGGTGACCTGGGGCCGCTGGGCCGGCGAGCCGCCCTCGGCCGCCACCGGGCTGGCGGCGCTCGTCGGGGCCGTGGTGGTCCTCAGCGCCACGGGGAGGCAGCACCACACCCTCCCGGTGTAGCGGCGTCGCGGTGTAGCGCAACCCGGCTCGCGAGCCGGAATGGCACTCGCGAGCCGGTTCGAACGGGCTCGCGAGTGCCAAGGCGGCTCGCGAGCCGCGTCGGCACGCGGCGGTGCGGTCGCTCAGCGGCGGCGGGCGGTCACGAGGAGGTACTCCCACTCCATGACGCCGCGCCCACCCTCGACGCGCAGGTGCCGCCGGGCGAGGTCGGTGATGCCGTGGTCGAGCGCCGCCACCTGGTCCGGGTCGTCGGCGACGCGGGCGTAGGTGCCCACCGTGGGGCCGTAGTTGGCGCGGAAGAAGGCGGTGAAGTCCTCCGGGCGCTCGAACCGGTCGACGACGAGGAGCCGGCGCTCCGCGCGCAGGTCCTCGACCCGCTCGCCGAGCAGCCCGCGCACGTGCGACTCGGCGCCCCACAGCGGCGCGGGCCGTGCGCCGGGTGGCGGCGGGGCGGCATACGGCTTCAGCACGCCGAAGAGCTCGCCCACGAAGCCCTCCGGGGTCCAGCTGAGCAGGCCCACGGTGCCCGCCGGCCGGCAGACCCTGAGCAGCTCGTCCGCGGACCGCTGGTGGTGCGGGGCGAACATCACGCCGACGCAGGAGAGCACGACGTCGAAGGCGTCGTCCTCGAAGGGCAGCCGCTCGGCGTCCGCCTCGCGCCACTCCAGCGCCGCGCCGCGCTCCGCGGCCAGGCGGCGGCCGGCATCCAGCAGCTCCGGCGTCAGGTCGGCGGCGACGACGTCAGCCCCGGCCAGGGCCGCCGGGATGGCGGCGTTGCCGGAGCCGGCCGCCACGTCGAGCACCCGGTCGCCGGTCCCCACGCCGCACGCCTCGACCAGGGTCGCTCCGAGGGTCGGGATGACCTGGGTGTGGACGGCGGCGTAGTCGCCGAGGGCCCACAGTGCCCGCAGCCGCGCCGCGAGGGCGGGGTCGTAAAGGCCGGGGTCCGGCGTCTGGGTCGTCGTCATGGGATGGGTCCTTCCCGTGCGGTGGCCGGTCCCCCTGCGGCCGGTCGGTGCGTCCCAGCGTCGGCTCCGGCCGCGGCCGGCCGCCAGTGCCGGGTCTGAAGCGGTGCCGGTTCACGATCTGTACTTCACAGGGGGCTGCAGGGAGCGTTGACTGGTGCGGACGCGAGGAGGGCGGATGAGCACCTACGGCCAGTTCTGTCCGGTGGCCAAGGCCATGGAGGTCCTCGACGAGCGATGGACCCTGCTCGTGGTCCGCGAGCTGCTCGCGGGGAGCACCCATTTCAACGAGCTCCGGCGGGGGGTGCCGCGGATGTCGCCGGCGCTGCTGTCGAAGCGGCTCCGGTCGCTCGAGCGCGCCGGCGTGGTCCGGCGGGACATCGTCGGTGGCCGGACGGCGTACCGGCTCACCCCCTGTGGCGAGGAGCTTCGTCCGGTGCTGGAGGGTCTCGGGGCCTGGGGGGTCCGCTGGATCGGCGAGCTGGGCGAGGCGGACCTCGACCCGCACCTGCTGCTCTGGGACGTGCGGCGGACCGTGCCGGTCGAGGCCTGGCCCCGCCGGCGCACCGTGCTCGCCATCGAGCTGGCGGGCGTGGGGCGGCGGGTCGCCCGGTGGTGGATCGTCGTCCACGAGGGCGAGGTGGACGTGTGCGACACCGACCCGGGGCACGAGGTCACCGCCACGGTGCGCGGCGACCTGCGGGCGCTCACCGAGGTGTGGCGCGGCGACGTCTCGTGGGAGCGGGCGCTCGCGGGCGGCCGGCTCGTCGTCGAGGGACCCGCGGAGGCGCGCCGGTCGGTGCCCCGGTGGCTCGGCCAGTCCACGCTCGCGGCGGTGCCGCGTCCGGAGGCGGCGCTCAGCGGGTGACCGCGACGAAGTCGACCTTGTCCCGCACGCCGCAGTCGGGGCAGCACCAGTCGTCGGGCACCCCCGCCCACGGCGTGCCGGGCGGGAAGCCCTCGCGCGGCTCACCGCGCCGCTCGTCGTAGGTGTAGCCGCACACCGGGCACGCCTGCGCGGCGCCGGTCGCCGCGGCCGGCTGGAGCGCCACCGCCGAGGTATGCCGTGCCGTCAGTGGTCCCTGCGGCGCGGCGGCGCCCGGCGGTGCGGGGACGGCATACCGCTCCCGCAGGCGGGCCTCGGTGCGCGGGTGGAGGTTCGCGCGGGTGACGTCGCCCTCGAAGTGGGCCACGACGCGCGGGTCCATGACCCGACGCCACAGGGGCGGCACCAGCGCGAGGAGGATCATCCCGGCATACCCCGTCGGCAGCACCGGGGACTCGGGGAAGTCGCGCAGCGCCTGGTACCGGCGAGTGGGGTGCGCGTGGTGGTCGCTGTGCCGCTGCAGGTGGTAGAGCAGGACGTTGGTGACGAGGTGGTTGCTGTTCCACGAGTGGCTGGGGTCGACCCGCTCGTAGCGGCCGCCGGGCGTGACCCGCTGCCGGCGCATGCCGTAGTGCTCCAGGTAGTTGACCGTCTCGAGCAGCAGGACGCCCACCACCGCCTGGACCAGCAGGAAGGGCAGCAGCCCCCAGCCGAACGCCACGAGCAGACCGCCCCAGAGCAGCACCGAGCAGGCCCACGCGGCCAGCACGTCGTTGCGCAGCGTCCGGTGCCGGCCCCCGCCGCGGGTGAGCCGCACCCGCTCCAGACGCCACGCGTTGCGGACGCTGCCGAGCACCGTGCGCGGCCAGAACCCGTAGACCGTCTCGCCGAGCCGGGCGCTCGCCGGGTCCTGCGGAGTGGCGACGCGCACGTGGTGGCCGCGGTTGTGCTCGACGAAGAAGTGGCCGTAGAACGGCTGGGCCAGCGCGATCCTCGCGAACCACCGCTCGTGCTTCTCCCGCTTGTGGCCGAGCTCGTGCGCGGTGTTGATGGCGACGCCGGCGACCGTGCCGAGCGTCACGGCGAGGCCCACCCGGTCCACCGCGGCGAGGTCGGTGCGGGAGGTGATCGCCCAGCAGCCCCAGAGCAGCGAGGCGTACTGCACGGGGAGGAAGGCGTAGGTGATCCGGCGGTAGTAGCGGTCCTGCTCCAGCCACTCCAGGAGCTCCTCGGGCGGGTTGGACGTCTCGCGGCCGAGGGCGAGGTCGACCACCGGCACGATGCCGAGGACGAAGATCAGCCCGAACCACCAGAACCCGCGCCACCCGGTGGCCTCGACGAGCCCCCACGCCGCGAACGGCAGCGCCGGGATGACGGCGCCGAGCACCCACAGGTGTCGCTTCGGGTCCCGCCACGTCGGCCCGGGGAGGTGGGCGAGGTTGCGGGGGGTCGAGCTCGCGTCGGGCACGGTGTCCTCCTGCCGGTGTGCCCGTTCCTACCGTTCGCGGGCAGGGCTGGCAAGGACCCGGGTGGGTCAGGCCTGGCGCGGTGCGCGGTCCTGGGGGCGCCAGACGACGATCGCCTGCGACCGCAGCGACCTCGGCCGCTCACCCAGTCGGCCCGGCAGGACGTCACCGGTGGGGCTGACGGCGAAGACACGGCCAGCGCCCCTGGTCACGGCGTGCAGCCCCTCCAGCTCGTCGGCGAGCCGGCCGACCTGCTCGCGCAGCGCGGACACCTCGGCCTCGAGCTGGAGGATCCGGGCGACGCCGGCCAGGCTGACGCCCTCCTCCTGCGAGAGCCGCTGGATGTCGCGGAGCACGGCGACGTCACGCGGGGAGTAGCGGCGGCCGCCGCCCCGGGTGCGTGAGGGGGTCACGAGACCGAGCCGGTCGTACTGGCGCAGCGTCTGCGCGTGCATCCCGGCCAGCTCGGCGGCGACGGAGATGACGAACAGCGGCGTGTCGTCGTCGGGCACGAAGGCCGGCACGGGCGACGGGGGTGCCATCGTCAGCTCCGGGCGCGGGTGAAGAGGTCGGCGCGTGGGTCGTGGCCGTCGTCGGCGGCCCGCAGGGCCTCGACGGCGGCCCGGGTCTCGTCGGTGAGCCGCTGCGGCACGACGACGAGGACCTTGGCGAGCAGGTCGCCGGTGTGGTTGCCGCCCCGGACACCGCGCCCCTTGACGCGCAGCACCCGCCCCGACGGCGTCCCCGGCGGGACCTTGACGCGAACGGGGGTGCCCTCGAGGGTCGGCACGGACACCGTCGCGCCCAGCGCCGCCTCGGCGAACGTCACCGGCAGGTCCACCGTCAGGTCGTCGCCGGAGCGGCCGAAGACCGGGTGCGGCTCGACGTGGACGGTGAGCAGCAGGTCGCCGTCGGCTGCCCCGGGGCCGCCCGGCTCGCCCTTGCCGCGCAGCCGGATCCGCTGGCCGTCCTTGACGCCCGCCGGGATCCGGGTGGTGATCCGCCTGCCCTCCGCGGTCGTCAGGGTCACCGTCGCGCCCTCGACCGCGTCCCGGAACGCGAGCGTGGTGCGAGCCTCCACGTCCGCCCCCCTGCGGGGTCCGCGGGTCGCCCCGAACCCTCCGTATGCCGGTCCGCCGGCCGCCCCGCCCGCGCCGCCGGCCGCCCCGCCGAACATCTGGCTGAGGATGTCGGAGAGGTCGGGGTCGCCCGCACCGCCGGGCCCACCGGGCCCACCGGGCCCACCGGCATACCCGGGCTGGGCTGGCCCCCCACCGGTGCTGAACCGGACGCGCTGGCCGCCCCCGCCGCCACCGAAGGCGCTGAAGAGGTCCTCGAAGCCGCCGCCACCGCCGCCGCCCGGGCCGCCCGCGGTGAAGCGGGCGCCGCCGCGGGCCATCTGGCGGATGGCGTCGTACTCCTGGCGCTGCTTGGGGTCGGAGAGGACCGCGTGGGCCTCGCCGATGTCCTTGAACCGCTGCTCGGCGGCGACGTCACCGGCGTTCTGGTCGGGGTGGTGCTTGCGCGCCAGCTTGCGGTAGGCCTTCTTGATGGCCGCCTGGTCGGCGCCGGAGGGGACGCCGAGGATGGCGTAGAAGTCCTTCTCGAACCAGTCCTGGCTGGCCATCGGCGCCTCCTCTCAGCGTTCGGGGTGGGGCAGGGTTCGGGGTCGCAGCGCCGGCCGTGGCGCCGGCCGCCCTGCGGTGCTCACTCCGGGTCGGAGACCGCCACCCGGGCCGGGCGGATCACCTGCTCGCCGGCACGGTACCCGGGCTGGAGGACCTGGACGACCGTGGTGGCCCGGCTCAGGGTCGCACCCGCCAGCAGCTCAGCGTGACTGGCGTCCCATGGCAGGTGCATGAGCGCCTCGTGCTCCATGGGGTCGAACTCCTGGCCGGGCTCGCCGTAGCGGACCAGGCCGTACTTGCCGAGGGTGCTCTCGAGCTTGTCTGCGATCGCCGCGAACGGCCCGTCGACGAGGTCACCGTGCTGGCGCGCCGCGTGGAGGTCGTCGAGCACCGGCAGCAGGGACTCGAGGACGTCGCGGACCGCGCGCTCCTGCATGGCGGCGCGGTCGCGGTCGACCCGCCGCTTGTAGTTCACGTACTCCGCCTGGAGGCGCTGCAGGTCGCCGAGGCGCTCCTCGGCGAGGGCGGTGTCGGGGTGCTCCACGACGTCACCGGCACCGGGAGCCGAGTGCGGACCGGCCGCCACCGGGCCGGGCTCGTCGTTGACGGCCTCGGTGTTGACGGCCTCCGCGCCGTCGACGTCGTCCCCGGGCCCGGGCACCTCATCGCCGGGGACGGAGTCCACGCCGGAGGCGGGGTCCACGCCGGGGGCGGGGTCCACGCCGGGGGACACGTCGTCCGGGTCCGGGCCCGTCGAGGCGGCCCAGGCCGCCCCGACGGGCTCCTCGCCCACCGACGGGTGTCGGTCGGTCACTTCTTCTCCTCGTCGTCGTCGACGACCTCGGCGTCGACGACCTCGTCGTCCGAGCCGGCCGTCGCGCCGCCCGCCCCGGCCCCGGCCCCGCCGGACGCCTCGGCCGCCTGCTCGGCCGAGGTGGCGGCATACAGGGCGGCGCCCATCTTCTGGGAGGTGTCGTTCAGGGTGGCGATCTTGGACTGGATCTCCTCGGCGGTCGCCCCGGAGTCCGGCTTGATGGCGTCCTTGAGGGCGGTGAGGGCCTCGTCGACCGGCGCGCGGTGCTCGGCGTCGACCTTGTCACCGGACTCGGAGAGGAACTTCTCGGTGGAGAAGACCAGGGACTCGCCCATGTTGCGAGTCTCGGTCTCCTCACGCCGCGTGCGGTCCTCCTCGGCGTGCGCCTCGGCGTCCTTGACCATCCGCTCGATCTCGTCCTTGGAGAGGGCCGAGCCACCGGAGATGGTGATCTTCTGCTCCTTGCCCGTGCCGCGGTCCTTCGCCGTGACGTGGACGATGCCGTTGGCGTCGATGTCGAAGGTGACCTCGACCTGCGGGACGCCGCGGGGAGCCGGGGCGATGCCGGAGAGCTCGAAGGTGCCGAGCGGCTTGTTCTGCCCGGCGATCTCCCGCTCACCCTGGAAGACCTGGATGAGCACGCTCGGCTGGTTGTCCTCGGCGGTCGAGAACACCTCGGAGCGCTTGGTCGGGATGGCGGTGTTGCGCTCGATGAGCTTGGTGAACAGCCCGCCCTTGGTCTCGATGCCCAGGGACAGCGGGGTGACGTCGATGAGCAGGACGTCCTTGCGCTCGCCCTTGAGGACACCTGCCTGCAGGCTCGCGCCGAGCGCCACGACCTCGTCGGGGTTGACGCCCTTGTTGGGCTCCTTGCCGCCGGTGAGCTCCTTGACCATCTCCGAGACGGCGGGCATCCGGGTCGAGCCGCCGACGAGGACGACGTGGTCGATCTCGGAGAGGCTGATGCCGGCGTCCTTGATGACGTTCTGGAACGGCTGGCGGCAGCGGTCGAGCAGGTCCTTGGTCATCTGCTCGAACTGCGCCCGGGTCAGCGTCTCGTCGAGGTGGATGGGGCCGTTCTCGGACATCGAGAGGTACTGCATCGAGAGGTTCGTGCTGCTCGCGCTCGACAGCTCCTTCTTGGCCTGCTCCGCCGCGTCCCGCAGCCGCTGCATGGCGATCTTGTCCTTGGACAGGTCCACGCCGGTGGTGTTCTTCACCGTGGTGAGCAGGTGGGACACCACGCGCTCGTCCCAGTCGTCGCCACCGAGCTTGTTGTCGCCGGAGGTGGCGCGGACCTGGATGGTGGAGAAGCCGTCCTCGGGGTCCTTGCCCACCTCGAGCAGCGAGACGTCGAAGGTGCCGCCGCCGAGGTCGAAGACGAGGATGAGCTCGTCCTCCTTGCCCTTGTCCAGGCCGTACGCCAGCGCGGCCGCGGTGGGCTCGTTGACGATGCGCAGGACGTTCAGCCCCGCGATCTCGCCGGCCTCCTTGGTGGACTGGCGCTCGTGGTCGTCGAAGTAGGCGGGGACGGTGATGACGGCGTCGGTCACCGGCTCGCCGAGGTAGGACTCGGCGTCGCGCTTGAGCTTCTGCAGGACGCGGGCGCTGATCTCCTGCGCGGTGTAGTGCTTGCCGTCGATGTCGGGGCTCTTCCAGTCCTGCCCCATGTGACGCTTGACCGACCGGATGGTGCGGTCCGAGTTGGTGACGGCCTGCCGCTTGGCGATCTCGCCGACGAGGACCTCGCCGCCCTTGGAGAACGCGACGACGGACGGCGTGGTCCGGCCGCCCTCGGCGTTCGCGATGATCGTGGGCTCGCCGCCCTCCAGGACGGCGACGGCACTGTTGGTGGTGCCGAGGTCGATACCGACCGCACGTGCCATGGTGGCTCTCCTTGCTGGGTTGAGTGTCCGTCGCTCAAGTCTGCCGCGCCGGCCGGTGATGCGCAAGCCGGCGTGGTGAAACTTGCGCTCGCCAGGCTCAACTTAGCCATGGGCCCAGCTATTCCACCCGGTATGCCGGCACGCCCGACCCCTCCTGTGGGTTGCAGGGCAACGTGTCGTTTTGCATCTTTCTTGTCGGGGGTGTGTCGT
>DASQFD010000114.1:0-6362 GCA_035633255.1 Dermatophilaceae bacterium | reverse complement strand
GTGCCCTTCTGCTCGGCTGATCGCGACTTCGCAATCACGATCTTCCCTTGCAGCAAGGGCACTTCCGCGTCATGACACGGCCCTCACAGGCATCCGGCTGAAAGATCAGGGTCTGAGGCCATGGAAGCGGCATACCCGTCGCTTCTCCGGGGTAAACACGCACGGCGCCGGTATGCCGGCCCCGGCCCGGGTCGTGGTGGGCACCGTCCGCCGGTGGCCGGGTCCCCCGGCTCGCCCGTCACGCGCGCCGGTCACGCCTCGCCGGTCACGCCTCGCCGGTCACGCCTCGCCGGGCTGCTGTGGGTGGATCTGCTGGGGCCATGACCCCACCGGATTCACCCGGCACGACGGCTTTCTCGCATCGGCACCCGGACGCCGCGCTCGACCGCCACCTCCTCCGCGCGCTCGTAGCCGGCGTCGACGTGCCGCATCACCCCGCTGCCGGGGTCGTTCGTGAGCACCCGCGCCAGCTTCTCCGCGGCGAGCGGCGTGCCGTCGGCGACGGTCACCTGCCCAGCGTGGATGGACCGCCCGATCCCGACGCCGCCGCCGTGGTGGATCGAGACCCAGGTGGCACCGGAGGCGGTGTTGAGCATGGCGTTGAGCAGCGGCCAGTCGGCGATGGCGTCCGACCCGTCGGCCATGGCCTCGGTCTCCCGGTAGGGGCTGGCCACCGACCCGCAGTCGAGGTGGTCTCGGCCGAGCACGATCGGCGCGGTCACCCGCCCCGAGGCGACGAGGTCGTTGAACGCCGCCCCGGCGCGGTCCCGCTCGCCGTACCCGAGCCAGCAGATCCGTGCCGGCAGCCCCTGGAAGGCGATCCGCTCCCGGGCCCCGCGCATCCAGCGCTGCAGCCGGTCGTCGTCGGGAAAGAGGTCCAGGACGACCTCGTCGGTCTCGGCGATGTCGGCCGGGTCGCCGGACAGCGCCACCCACCGGAACGGGCCCCTGCCCTCGCAGAAGAGCGGCCGGATGTAGGCCGGCACGAAGCCGGGGACCGCGAACGCCCGCTCGAACCCGCCCTGGCGCGCCTCGTCGCGGATCGAGTTGCCGTAGTCGAAGACCTCGGCACCGCCGTCGAGGAAGCCCACCATCGCCTCGACGTGCCGGGCCATCGACTCCCGCGCCCGGTCGGTGAACTCCTCCGGCTTGCGCTCGGCGTAGTCGTGCCACTCCTCGAGGCCGATCCCGAGCGGCAGGTAGGACAGCGGGTCGTGCGCGCTCGTCTGGTCGGTGACGATGTCGATCGGCACGCCCCGGCGCAGCAGCTCGGGGAACACCTCGGCCGCGTTGCCGACCACGCCGACCGAGAGCGCGCGACCCTCCGTGCGGGCCTCCACCGCCCGCTCGACCGCCGCGTCGAGGGAGTCGGCCACCTCGTCGAGGTAGCGGTGCTCGACCCGCCGGTGCAGCCGTGCGGGGTCCACGTCCACGATCAGGCAGGCGCCGCCGTTCAGGGTGACGGCGAGCGGCTGCGCGCCGCCCATCCCGCCGCAGCCCGCGGTCAGGGTCAGCGTGCCGGCGAGCGTTCCGCCGAAGCGCTTGTCCGCCACCGCCGCGAAGGTCTCGAAGGTGCCCTGCACGATGCCCTGGGTGCCGATGTAGATCCACGAGCCCGCGGTCATCTGGCCGTACATCGTCAGCCCGAGGTGCTCCAGCCGGCGGAACTCCGGCCAGGTCGCCCAGTCGGGCACGAGGTTGGAGTTCGCGATCAGCACCCGCGGCGCCCACTCGTGGGTGCGGAAGACCCCCACCGGCTTGCCCGACTGGACGAGCATCGTCTCGTCCGGGCCCAGGGTCGTCAGCGTCCGCACCATCGCGTCGAAGGACCGCCAGTCCCGGGCCGCGCGCCCCGTCCCGCCGTAGACCACGAGGTCGTCCGGCCGCTCGGCGACCTCCGGGTCGAGGTTGTTCATCAGCATCCGCAGCGGCGCTTCGGTCGACCACTGCCGCGCCGTCAGCGCCGTGCCGCGGGGTGCCCGCACCGGTCGTGCTCCGTCCATGTCGTCCTCCTTCGTTCGCTCACCTCGGGGTATGCCGGGTGCTCACCGCAGCGGCCCCGTCACCGCAGCGGCCCCGTCACCGTCTCGGCCGCGGCCACCACCCCGCCGTCGGCGACCAGCCGGGCCGCGGCCTCGAGGTCCGGCGCGAGCCACCGGTCCGGCCCGGGCCCGCCGACCCCCGCCCCGCGCAGGGCCGCCACCGCCGCGGCGGTCGCGGGGCCCGGCGCCAGCGGCGTCCGCAGCTCCAGCCCCCGCGCCGCGGTGACCGCCTCGACCGCCAGCACCCGCCCCAGCAGGTCGACCGCCCGGCGCAGCTTGCGGGCGGCCGACCACCCCATCGAGACGTGGTCCTCCTGCATGGCGCTGCTCGGGATCGAGTCCACGGACGCCGGGACCGCCAGCCGCTTGAGCTCGGAGACCATCGCGGCCGAGGTGTACTGCGCGATCATCAGCCCCGAGTCCACGCCCGCGTCGTCGGCGAGGAACGCCGGCAGCCCGGAGTTCCGCGCCCGGTCGAGGAGCCGGTCGGTGCGCCGCTCGGAGATCGAGGCCAGGTCGGCCGCGGCGATGGCGAGGAAGTCCAGGACGAACGCCAACGGCGCCCCGTGGAAGTTGCCGTTGGACTCCACCCGCCCGTCCGGCGTGACCACCGGGTTGTCCACCGCCGACGCGAGCTCCCACCCGGCCACCCGCTCGGCGTGGTCGATGGTGTCCCGCACCGCCCCGGCCACCTGAGGCGCGCACCGCAGCGAGTAGGCGTCCTGCACCCGGGTGCACGACGCCGGGTCCCGGTGCGACTCGCGGATCGGGCTGCCCGCCAGGACGCGGCGCATGTTCTCGGCACTGGCCGCCTGCCCCGGGTGCGGCCGCAGCGCCTGGAGGTCGGCGGCATACACGTCGTCGGTCCCGAGCAGTCCCTCGACGCTCATGGTGGCGACGACGTCGGCGGTCCGCACCAGCGCGCGGAGGTCGGTCACCGCCAGGGCGAGCATGCCGAGCATGCCGTCGGTGCCGTTGACGAGCGCGAGGCCCTCCTTCTCGCGCAGCTCCACCGCCACGAGGCCGGCCGCGGCGAGCGCGTCGGCCGCCGGCACCAGCCGGCCGTCGCGGTCCCGCGCCTCCCCCTCGCCCATGAGGGCGAGCGCGCAGTGCGCCAGCGGCGCGAGGTCGCCGGAGCAGCCCAGCGAGCCGTACTCCCGCACCACCGGCGTGACGCCGGAGTCCAACAGGGCGACGTATGCCGTCAGCGTCCCCTCCCGCACGCCGGTGCGGCCGGTCGCCATGGTCGAGGCGCGCAGCAGCATCAGCGCGCGGACCACCTCGCGCTCGACCTCCGGCCCGGACCCGGCGGCGTGGCTGCGGATCAGCGAGCGCTGGAGCCGGATCCGGTCCTCGGGGGCGATGTGCCGCGTGGCGAGGGCGCCGAAGCCGGTGCTGATGCCGTAGTGCGGGACCGCGTCGTCGGCGTGCCCCTCCACGACCGTGCGCGAGCGGCGCACCTCGGCGAGGGCGGCCCCGTCGACCACCACCCGCGCGTCGTGCCGGGCGACCGCCACGACGTCGGCGGCACTGAGAGGCCCGGCGCCGAGCACGACCTCGGAGGCGGGTGTCATGCCCCCCATGGAAGCGGGACCGGGGCCGACGGCGGCAGGTGGCACCACGGCATACCGTCTCGCATCCCAGACGCGGGCACCGGCGCGAGCCGCCCGCGTCTCCGCTGAGGCGGCGTTCCGGCGGCGCTGAGGCGGCGTTCCGGCGGCGCAGAGGCGGCCCGGGGCACGCGAGTCCGCGTGACCCGGCGGGACGCGCCCGGGATGACGCCGGGGGTGTGAGCGGGGCGATCCGAGGGCATCCTCGCACGGTGACCAGCGTGGTGGGGGGGCCGGCCGGGTGCCCGACGTCCTGATTGCCGGGCGGTACCGCCCGGTGCGGGTGCTCGGGGCGGGCGGCATGGGCGTGGTCTGGGAGGCCCGCGACGAGCGGCTGCACCGGTCCGTCGCCCTCAAGGTGCTGCACCCGCGGCCGGGGCTGAGCCCCGAGGAGGCGCACCAGGCCGAGGGCCGCGCCATGCGCGAGGCGCGTCTGACCGCCCGGCTCCACCACCCGCACGCCGTGCAGGTCCTGGACGTCATCGAGCACGAGGGGCTGCCCTGCCTCGTCCTGCAGCTGGTGCCCTCCCAGCCGCTGTCCGAGGTGGTGCGACTGGGCGCATCGCTCGCGGTGGAGGAGGTGGCCCGGCTGGGTGCGGAGGTGGCGTCGGCCCTCTCGGCGGCACACCGGCTGGGGATCGTGCACCGGGACGTCAAGCCGGCGAACGTGCTCATCCGACCCGATGGCACCGCCGTGATCAGCGACTTCGGGATCGCGCACGCCCTCGGTGACGCCACGCTGACCACGACGGGGATGCTCACCGGCACGCCGGCATACCTCGCCCCGGAGGTCGCCCGCGGGCAGGCCTCCGGCTTCGCCTCCGACGTGTTCTCGCTGGGGGCGACGCTCTACACGGCCCTCGAGGGGGAGCCGCCCTTCGGGACGGACCCGAACCCGATGGCGCTGCTGCACCGGGTGGCGTCGGGGGGCTTCGCGCCGCCGATGGCAAGCGGTGCCCTGACGCCGATCCTGCTGTCCATGCTCGCTGCCGACCCCGCCGAGCGACCGTCGATGGAGCAGGCCGCGGCCGCGCTGGGACGCGTCGCGGCCGCCTCGCCCACCAGCCCCGTCCCCGCCCGGCCTCATCTTCCGCCCACGGCCTCCCGCCGTCGCGGCGGCTGGGTCGCCGTGCTCGCCGTCGGCGTGCTCCTCGGCGCCGTCCTGTTGACCACGCTGCTGCGCCCCGGGCGGGGCGACGGCCCGGAGGGTGCCGGCTCGCCGGCTCCAGCGGCGTCGGCGTCGGCGTCCTCGGGCCCCGGCGCCTCGGCCGCGGAGCGGTCCGCGACGGCCCCCGCCGTCCCAGCCGTGCCCGCACCCGAGGGTGCCGCACCCTCCGGCGGCGCGTCGGCCTCGACCGGGGGGTCCGGCCCCACCTCCGGCCCGGGGCCCTCGGAAGTGACCACGCCGCCGTCCCGGCCGCCGACCGGCGACCAGCTGGCATCGGCGGTCACCAGCTACTACGCGCTGCTTCACAGCGGCACCGAGCGGGCGTGGCCGCGGATGACGACCACCTACCAGGCCCAGACCGCAGGGGGGCGCGCGGCCTACGACCGGTTCTGGAGCGGGATGTCCCGGGTGAGGGCCACCGAGGTGAGGGGAGCGTCGCCGTCCACGGTCACCGCCACGATCACCTACTACCGCGACGACGGGACCGTGGTCCGGGAGCGGACCTCCTTCCGGCTCGTCGAGGAGGACGGGGTCCTCAAGATCGCCCGCTCGCAGGTCCTCGGGAGCACCACGCTCTGACCCGGCGCTCTTGCCACGGTCGGGCAGGGGAGTTTGATGACGGATCTGCCACGCGTCAAGAGGGGCCGTGGTGGGGGATCGCTCACAGGAGGCACCATGACCGGAGTTCGACGTGCAGTCGTGACCGCCGCACTGACCGGAATCGCCCTGGTGGCACCCGCTTTCGCTGCCGCCGCGCCCGGCGACACCGAGGTGACCGTCGGCAGCGACGACCGGTACTTCTCGCACAACAAGGCGAACGAGCCGGGGCTGGCCGTCAACCCCGTGCGCCCAGACGTCCTCGTCGCCGGAGCCAACGACAACGTCGACATGGAGCAGTGCAACGCGGGGGACCCGCGCACGTGCCCGTTCACTCCCGGTGTCGGCGTCTCCGGCGTCCAGTTCTCGTTCGACCGCGGCGACACGTGGTCCCAGCCCACCTACTCCGGCTGGTCGGCACGCAACGCCTCGTGCCGGCCGGCGCCCGGCACCTCTCCAGGCTGCCTCCCGGAGGTCGGGCCGATCGGGACCCTCCCGTGGTACTACGAGAACGGCATGGTCTCCAACGGCGACCCGGAGCTCGCCTTCGGTCCTGCACCCGGCAGGGACGGCCGCTTCTCGTGGAGCAACGGACAACGGCTGTACTACGCCAACATCGCGACCAAGTTGGACGAGCAGGCGTTCCGGGGCGACGCCGCCATCGCCGTCTCGAGGACGGATGACGTCGTGGGTGCGGCGGCCGGCCGCAAGGCCGCGTGGAAGGCGCCCGTCCTCGTCACCAGGCAGAACAACGCGCTGTTCAGCGACAAGGAGCAGATCTGGGCGGACAACGCGGCGTCGAGCCGGTACTTCGGCAACGTCTACGTGTGCAACGTGGGCTTCCGTGGGGCGGCCGGCAGCGAGCCGGTGCTGTTCGCCCATTCGACCGACGGCGGCGACACGTGGCGCACCCGTCAGCTCACCGCGGCCACCAACAACAACCAG
>DASQFD010000113.1:0-5415 GCA_035633255.1 Dermatophilaceae bacterium | reverse complement strand
CCCGGTGGGGGTCGGGTTTCACCTCGACCCGGCCAGGGGTGTGCTCGGGGGGAGGTGATCCGCTACCGGTGGGGGTCGGGTTTCACCTCGACCCGGGAGGGGTGCTCGGGTCGAGGTGATCCGCCACCCGCCGCGGGTCGGGTTTCACCTCGACCCGGCCAGGGGTGTGCTCGGGTGGAGGTGATCCGCTACCGGTGGGGGTCGGGTTTCACCTCGACCCGGGAGGGGTGTGCTCGGGTCGACGTGATCCGCCACCCGGTGGGGGTCGGGTTTCACCTCGACCCGGCGGGCTGGTCACCCGGCCGGTCGCTCCCCTGGGTCTTGAGGACAATGGCGGCCATGACTGGCGCCACCGTCCGCATCGGGGTCCTCACCAGCGGCGGCGACGCCCAGGGCATGAACGCCGCGGTCCGCGCGGTCGCCCGGGCCGCCGTCCGCTTCGGCGCCGAGGTGTATGCCGTGATGGAGGGCTGGCAGGGCGCCGTGGACGGGGGCGCGCAGATCCGGCGGCTGGGCTGGGACGACGTGTCCGGCATACAGCACCTCGGTGGCACCGCCATCGGCACCGCACGGTGCCCGGCGTTCCGCGAGCGGGACGGACGGCGGCAGGCGGCCGGGAACCTCGTGCGGGCCGGCATCGACCGGCTCGTGGTCATCGGCGGTGACGGCAGCCTGTCCGGCGCCGACGAGCTCGCGCAGGAGTGGCCGACGCTGCTCGACGAGCTCGTCGACGCGGGGCAGCTCAGCCGCGAGGTCGCCGACGCGCACCCGGTCCTCACCATCGCCGGGCTCGTCGGCTCGATCGACAACGACATGGTCGGCACCGACATGACCATCGGCGCCGACTCCGCGCTGCACCGCATCCTCGAGGCCGTCGACGCCATCGCGTCCACGGCGGCCAGCCACCAGCGCAGCTTCGTCATCGAGGTCATGGGCCGCCGCTGCGGCTACCTCGCGCTCGCCGCCGCGATCGCCGGCGGCTGTGACTACGCGCTCATCCCGGAGCAGCCGCTCGCCGAGGGCTGGGAGGACGAGATGTGCGCCGCGCTTCGCCGCGAGCGGACCCTGGGGCGACGGGAGTCGATGGTCCTCGTCGCCGAGGGGGCGCGGGACCTCGCCGGCGAGCCGGTCAGCGGGGAGCGGGTGCGGCGGGTCATCCAGGAGCGGCTCCACGAGGAGACCCGGGTGACCATCCTCGGGCACGTGCAGCGCGGTGGCACGCCGAGCGCCTTCGACCGCTCGATGGCGACGATGATGGGCTACGCCGCCGTGGAGGACCTGCTCGTCACCGACGGGCGCGCGACCACCTCCCAGATCATCGGCATCCGGCGCAACCGGGTGCGGCGGGCTCCCCTCGTGCGCGCGGTCAAGCGCAACCGGGAGATCGGCGCCATGCTCGACACCGGCCGGCACGCCGAGGCGATGGCGGCGCGAGGGAACGCCTTCGCCGAGCTCTTCGGGATCCTGCGCGCCATCGCCCGCCCCGAGCCGGAGACGGCGACCGGCCGGGGCCGGCGCATCGGCATCGTCCACGGCGGGGGGCTGGCGCCGGGGATGAACACCGCGGCGCGGGCGGCCGTGCGGCTGGGCCACGACCGGGGGCACACCATGCTCGGGGTGGAGAACGGGCTGGGCGGGCTGGCCAGGGGGAGGGTGAGGGCGTTGGCGCTGCCGGACGTCGAGGGCTGGAGCGGCCTGGGCGGCGCCGAGCTCGGCACCCGCCGTGGGGTCGTGGACGTGCGCTCGCTCTATGACATCAGCCGCTCGGTGGAGGACAACGAGCTGGAGGCCCTGCTCGTCATCGGCGGCTGGGACGCCTACGAGAGCGTCCGGCGGCTGCAGGCGGAGCGGGACCGCTACCCGGCGCTCGACATCCCCATCGTCTGCCTGCCGGCCAGCATCGACAACAACCTCCCCGGCTCCGAGCTGTCCGTCGGCGCCGACACCGCCGTGAACGCGATCGTGCAGGCCATCGACCGCATCAAGCAGTCGGCGATGGCGGCGCGGCGGTGCTTCGTCATCGAGACGATGGGCCGCGAGTGCGGCTACCTCGCGCTCATGGCGGCGATGTCCACCGGTGCCGAGCAGGTCTACCTGCCCGAGGAGGGCATCGACCTGCCGATGCTCGAAGCCGACGTGCGCCGGATGCGGTCGCGTTTCGAGGCCGGGCGCCGGCTCTTCGTGGCGGTCCGCGGGGAGGGCGCCGACGAGGAGTACACCACCGACGTCGTGGGGACGATCTTCCAGGCCGAGGCCAGGGGCCTCTACGACGTGCGCCGGGTGGTGCTCGCGCACATCCAGCAGGGCGGGGACCCCAGCCCCTTCGACCGGGTGCTCGCGACCCGCTTCGCCGCCCGGGCCATCGACCGGCTGGCAGAACGGCTGGAGGAGGGCTCGAGCGCCGTGGAGATGCTCGGCCTGCAGGACGGCGCCCTGGACTTCACGCCGATGTCGCGCATCGACGAGGTGGTGGACTGGGAGGTGCACCGCCCCAAGGACCAGTGGTGGCTCGGGCTGCTCCCCGTGGTCCGCGAGCTTGCCGACGCGCCGGAGGGCGCCCTACCGTCGGCTGAGCGGCTGAGCGACCGGCCGCCGAGCGACCGGCCGCCTGAGCGACCGGCCGGCTGAGCGACCGGCGGCCCGTCGGCGCGACCGCCGACGTCAGGGGCGCCGGCGCGTCAGCGCTCCTCCTCGCCACTGATGAAGGCCTCGAGCTTGGCGCGGCCGACGTCCTCGGGCCGCTGCTCCGGCGGGGACTTCATCAGGTAGGAGGAGGCGGACAGCAGGGCGCCGCCGATGCCGCGGTCCTTGGCGATCTTCGCCGCGCGGATCGCGTCGATGATGATGCCGGCGCTGTTGGGGGAGTCCCACACCTCGAGCTTGTACTCCAGGTTCAGCGGCACGTCGCCGAAGGCGCGGCCCTCGAGGCGCACGTAGGCCCACTTGCGGTCGTCCAGCCACGCGACGTAGTCCGACGGGCCGATGTGGACGTTCTTGTCGTCGATCTTGCCGCCCAGCGAGCCGTGCAGGTTGCTCGTGACGGCCTGGGTCTTGGACACCTTCTTGGACTCCAGCCGCTCGCGCTCGAGCATGTTCTTGAAGTCCATGTTGCCGCCGACGTTGAGCTGGTAGGTCCGGTCCAGCGCCACACCGCGGTCCTCGAAGAGCTTGGCCATGACGCGGTGGGTGATGGTCGCGCCGACCTGGCTCTTGATGTCGTCGCCGATGACCGGCACGCCGGCCGCCTCGAACTTCGCCGCCCACTCCGGGTCGCTGGCGATGAAGACCGGGAGCGCGTTGACGAACGCGACGCCGGCGTCGATGGCGCACTGCGCGTAGAACTTGTCGGCCTGCTCCGAGCCCACCGGCAGGTAGGACACCAGCACGTCGGCCCGCGCCTCCTTCAGCGCGGCGACGACGTCGACCGGCTCGGCGCCGGACTCGTCGATCGTCATGCGGTAGTACTTGCCGAGGCCGTCGAGGGTGTGGCCCCGCTGCACCGTGATGCCCGTGGTCGGGATCTCACAGATCTTGATCGTGTTGTTCTCCGAGGCGTTGGTGGCCTCGGCGAGGTCCTTGCCGACCTTCTTGTCGTCGACGTCGAAAGCGGCGACGAACTGCACGTCGGAGACGTGGTAGTCGCCGAAGTTGACGTGCATCAGGCCGGGCACGGTGGCGGTCGGGTCGGCGTCCTTGTAGTACTCGACGCCCTGGATGAGCGACGTGGCACAGTTGCCGACGCCGACGATGGCGACGCGGATGGAACCCATGCGGTGTTTCTCCTTCGATGTGTCCGGCTCGAAGCCGGGGCCTGTGCTGGTCCGACTGCTGGTCCAACTGCTGGTGTGGCTGCTGGTCCGACCAGTGGTCTCGCTGCTGGTCTGACTTTCGCGGTGACGGCTGGGGTTCGGTATGCCGTCCGGCCCCGCGCCGCTCACGGCTGGGGTCCGGGGTCGCTGGGGTGCCGGCGCTCGGCGTCGATCAGCTCGCTGAGCCAGCGGACCTCACGCTCGGTGGTCTCCTCGCCGTGCCGCTGCAGGGCCGTGGTCCAGGCGTCGATCCGCTCCCGGCTCTTCACCGAGGAGGCGCGGACCCGGGCGAGGTCCTCCTCGAGGCGGGAGCGCCGCCCCTCGAGGATCCGCAGGCGGACGTCGGCGGCGGTGCGCGAGAAGAAGGCGAAGCGCACGTCGAAGCCGTCGGCGTCGTAGGCGTCGGCGCCGGCGAGGGCGACGAGCTCCTCGAAGCGCTCCTTGCCGTCGGCGGTCAGCTCGTAGACGATCCGGTTGCGCGAGCTCGCCCGGGCCGTGGTGGCGCCCCCGGCCGGTGCGGCGGGCGGTGCCTGCGAGATGAGGCCGCGGGCGGTGAGGTCCTTCAGGGCGGGGTAGAGCGTCCCGTAGGAGAGCGCCCGGAACGGCCCGAGCGCGGTGTTGAGCCGCCGCCGCAGGTCGTAGCCGTGCGTCGGCCCCTCGTGCAGCAGCCCGAGGACGGCGAACTCGAGCAGCTCGCTGCGTCGCGTCATCCCGGCCTCCTTCTCACGGCACACCCGCTTCGGCGCTCCCGGTGCGTGGTCGCGGGGGCGACCGGACGTCGGGTGCGGTGAGGATCGACTATAACACCGCGATGTATCGGACCGATACATCGCGGATTCGGTTCGGCGCGCGCGCGTCGTCATACTGGGGGCCGGTGCCCCCCGCCGCGGTCGCGAGCGGTCGCACCGTCCCCCGTCCCCGACCCGGAAGAGCCATGACACCGAACACGCCGCGCACCCGCGCGGAGGCCAGGGCGACCAGTGACGGCGGCCCCGCAAAGCGACGGCGCTGGCCGAGGCGGGTCCTGTGGACGGTGCTGGCACTGTTCGGGCTCGGTGTCCTCGGTGTCGGCATCGCCTACGCGCTCACCGACCCGCCGGCGCCGAACCAGGTCGCCACCGCCCAGACGTCGATCCTGTACTACGCCGACGGGAGGACCGAGCTCGACCGGATCTCCGAGGTCGACCGCGAGTCCGTCCCGTTGTCCCAGGTGCCCGACCACGTGGAGAAGGCGATGCTCGCGGCCGAGGACCGCAACTTCTACCAGAACGCCGGGATCTCCCCGAGCGGCATCGCGCGCGCGGTGTGGGTGGCGCTGCGCGGTGGCGAGGTCCAGGGCGGCTCGACGATCACCCAGCAGTACGTCAAGAACTACTTCCTCACCCAGGACCGCACGGTGAGCCGCAAGTTCAACGAGATCATCATCTCGATCAAGATCGACGGCCAGCAGTCCAAGCCCAAGATCCTGGAGAACTACCTCAACACGATCTACTACGGCCGCGGCGCCTCCGGCATCCAGACCGCGGCCAGGGCCTACTTCCATGTCGACGCCTCCAGGCTTAACGTCGCCCAGGGCGCGCTGCTCGCCTCCGTCATAGATCGGAAG
>DASQFD010000112.1:0-10455 GCA_035633255.1 Dermatophilaceae bacterium | reverse complement strand
CGGCGCGGCTCCCGGCCCGGCTGCCGGGCCGTTCTCGGCGGGCAACGCCGGGCTGACCGTCGCCATCCTCGTGCTCGTCACCCTCGTGGCGTTCGAGTCGATGGCGGTCTCGACCGCGATGCCGGCCGTCGCGCAGGACCTCGACGCGGTGCGGTCCTACGGCCTGGCGTTCTCGGTCATGCTCACCGGGCAGCTGCTCGGCATCGTCCTCGCCGGGGTGTGGTCCGACCGCGCCGGCCCGCTCCCGGGCACCTTCGTCGGGCAGGCCCTGCTCGCGGGCGGCTCGGCGGTGTGCGCGGTCGCCGACCGTCTCGACGTCTTCCTCGTCGGCCGCGCGCTCACCGGCCTCGGCGGCGGGCTGCTCGTCGTCATGCTGTACGTCATCGCGGGGCGGGTCTTCCCCGAGTCGGTGCGGCCGCGCTTCTTCGCCCTCGTGTCCGCCGCCTGGGTGCTGCCCTCGCTGCTCGGCCCGCCGCTCACCGCGTGGCTCACCTCGACGTGGTCTTGGCGGGTGGTCTTCTGGCTCGTCGTGGCCCCGGTCCTGGTGACCGGGGTGACGATGGCCCGCCTCCGGGGACGGGTGGAGACGGGGACCCTCCAGGGCGGCTTCGGGGCGCTCGACACCGCCGCCCACGTGCGCGCCGCGCGATCCGGCTTGGTGCTGGCGCTCGCCGCCGCGGCGGTGCAGTGGGGCACCACCGACCTGCGGACGCCGTGGAGCGCGGCGACGCTGCTGGCCGCCGTGGGCCTGCTCGGGGTCGGGGTCGCGGCACCGCGGCTGCTGCCGCGGGGCACCTTCGCGATGGCTCGTGGGCTCCCGTCGGTGATGCTGGCGCGGGGCGGCTTCACCGCCGTCTTCATCGGCGCGGCGTCCTACCTGCCGCTCATGCTCACCAGCGAGCGCGGGACCACCCTCGGCCAGGCCGGGATCATCCTCTCCCTCGGGTCCTTCGGCTGGGCCGCGGGCTCCTGGGTCCAGGGCCGGGCGCGCATGGACGGGCGTCGCCCGCTCCTGGTGTCGGTGGCCGGGGCGCTGCTCGTCACCGGCATCGGCCTGCTGGCCGCCCTGTCATGGCTCGGCCTGCCGACCTGGCTGGCCGTCCCGGCCATGGTCTTCGCCGGGCTCGCGATGGGGCTCGGCGTGACGAGCACGACGGTGCTCAGCCTCGAGCTCACCCCGGTCGAGGAGCACGGGCCGACGTCCTCGTCCCTGCAGCTCTCCGACGTGCTGGGCAGCGTCATGGGCGTCGCGGCGGCCAATGCCGTCTTCGCCACCCTGCACCGCGGCCCCGGCCTGGACGCGCCCGTCTACACCGTCGTGTTCGGCGGGCTCGCCGCGCTGGCCGGGGTCTGCGTGGCGGCCGGGCGGCGCATCAGGACGTGACCCGCCGGGGTGCTCAGCCGCACCCACGGACCGGTCACGTGCACCGTCGCCGCCCCGCTGGGCGGCAGGAACCCCAGCCCGTATGCCGCGAACGCACCTCCCGCCGGCACCCCCCGTGGGGCCGGGGCGGGGGTCCCGCCCGTCACCGGCTCGTCGAGCGGCACCGCCCGCCCCCAGACCCGGGCGCGCAGCGCGCCGACGGCGGCGGCACCGGCGCCCGGGGGCGTGCCCCGCGCGACGTCGGCGATGCCCTCCCGGGCCGCTGCGGCGAGCACGGACACGGCCACCGTGCCCTCGCGCCGCCAGCCCGACCGCGGCGGGGTCAGGGAGGTCCACGGCGCGTGGACGGTCGTCGGGGGCACCGGGAAGCGGGCGCCGCCCCCCGGGCGCCGGACCCGGTCGGTCACCGCCCCCAGCGGCACGGTGACGTCGAGCTCGGCGGGCTCCGCCAGCGCGGCGGTGCGCAGGCCCAGGACGACCCCCTCCCCGAGCAGGCCGGTGCCGGGGAGCACCGCGACCCAGGCGGCCAGCACCAGCCCGGAGGCCGTGAGCCGCACGGCCCCGGACTCGTCGAGGGCACGGGCGCGCACGGCATACCGACCGAGGTCCGCCAGGGCGGCCTCGTCCACGAGCAGGAGCTCGTCAGCCACGGCGCTGCCAGCGGAAGCGGACCCGGTCGCCGAGGTGGGCCCGCACCCCCTCCGCCTCCGCCGGGGTCATCCGGCGGGGGCGGGCGGTCGCGAAGTCGTAGAGGACCAGGCCGGTCTCGGCCACGGCATACACGGTGTCGCCGACCTCCTGCGGGTCCCGCACGGTGTAGCCCAGCCCGAAGCCCCCGCCGCCCACCGAGGTCACCCACATCTCGACCTCGACCGGCTCGTGCCGGAAGGTGAGCGGGGCGCGGTACTCGATCTCGTGGCGCGAGACGACCACCCCCCCGTCCAGCAGCCCGGGACCGTCCGGGAACCACTCGCGGAAGCCGATGACGCGCGCGTCCTCGAGGAGCCGGAGGTACTGCACGTTGTTGACGTGGCCGTAGGCGTCCATGTCGCTCCAGCGCAGGGGCACGCGGGTGCGGTACGGCGGGGAGGGCATGGGCCCATGCTCCCAGCCGCCGGGGCCGGCGGGGCGCGCGGCCGCGACCCGTCGTCGGGCGGGGGGACGACGGCGGCCCTAGGGTGGCGGGCGTGGCCCTCACCGCCGACACGACCGCGCACCTGGCCACCCTGCTGGCGACGGGACAGCGCGACGGGCGGCTGCCGTCCGTGGTGGCGGGCCTGGTGCGCGGCGGCGAGCTGGTCTGGAGCGGCGCGGCCGGGACGCTGGACGGCCGGCGGGACGGCGAGGCGCCGGACGCCGACACGCAGTACCGCATGGGGTCGATCACCAAGACGTTCGTCGCCGTGGCGGTGCTGCGGTTGCGCGACGCGGGCCGGCTGGACCTCGCCGACCCCGTCGAGCGGCACGTGCCGGACTTGCGGTCTCGGCGCGGTCACCGTCGAGCAGCTGCTCACCCACTCCGGCGGCGTGCCGGCCGAGACGGCCGGGCCGTGGTGGGAGCGCACGGCGGGCGGGACGTGGGAGCAGCTGCTGGCCTCCTCGGTGGAGCGTCGCTTCCGCGGCGGGCGCCGCTTCCACTACAGCAACGTGGGGTATGCCGTGCTCGGCCGGCTGGTGGCCCTGGCCGGCGGCCGGCCGTGGGAGGAGGTCGTCCGCGAGAGCCTGCTGGGCCCGCTCGGCATGCACCGGACGACGACCCGTCCGGAGGGGCGGGCGGCTCCGGGGCTCGCGGTGCACCCCTTCGCCGACCTGCTGCTCCCCGAGCCGGAGCACGACGCCGGACCGATGGCCCCGGCCGGGCAGCTGTGGAGCACGGTGACCGACCTCGGTCGGTGGGCCGCCTTCCTCGCCGGGGACACCGCCGGGCTGCTGTCGCCGGGCACGCTCGCCGAGATGCTCGAGCCGCCACCACGTGGTCGACGAGCCGGGGCAGCCGTGGACCTCGGCGCACGGGCTCGGGTGGTCGCTCTGGAACGAGGCCGGCGTGCGGTATGCCGGTCACGGCGGGTCGATGCCCGGCTTCCTCGCGGGGCTGCGGGTGCGGCTCGAGGACGGCGACGGGTCGGTGGTGCTGACCAACACCACGTCCAGCGCGGCGCCACGGGAGCTCTCCGGGCGGCTGCTCGACGTGCTCGCGCAGCGCGAGCCCCTGCCGGTGCGGGCGTGGGCGGCCGAGGGTGACGCGGAGCTGCTCGACCTGCTCGGCACCTGGCACTGGGGGCCGTCGGAGCACACCGTCCGGGTGGTCGGCGAGCACCTCGTCGTCGGGGAGCCGGGCGAGGGTCGCGGCTCGCGCTTCGCCCGGGTCGGCCCCGACAGGTGGGTCGGCCTGGAGGGCTACCACACCGGCGAGCCGCTGCGCGTCGTGCGGCGGGAGGACGGGACGGCCGCCTGCCTGGACCTGGCGTCCTACCGGTTCACCCGCACTCCCTACGACCCGGCGATGGACGTCCCCGGCGGGGTGGACCGCTCCGGCTGGCGCTGACCACAGCGGCTCGAGTGCCGAATCGGCTCGCGAGCCGGGTTCGCACTCGCGAGCCTGTCCGAACGGGCTCGCGAGTGCCGTGTCGGCTCGCGAGCCGGTTCCGCACCGCTGCCCGGCACCCCGACCGGCCTCGCTGTGGACGACCGGCCGGCGGTGTCGGCGGGACGGCATACGGTGGGCCGACCATGACCGGCACCCCCGCCTCGCCCGCACTCCCCACCGCCTCGGTGGCCGACGGGCCGCCCACCCCCGACGGGCCACCCACCCCCGACGGGCCACTCACCCCCGCCGGCCCGCCCACCCCACTGTCCCCCGGAGCCCTGCGGGAGCAGGCCGGTGCCGCGCTGCGCCGGCTGGTCGGCCGGGAGGACGCGGTGTTCCGCGACGGACAGCTCGAGGCGGTCGAGGCGCTCGTCGCGGACCGCTCCCGCGTCCTGGTCGTCCAGCGCACCGGCTGGGGCAAGTCGGCGGTCTACTTCGTCGCCACGGCGCTGCGCCGCTCGCAGGGCGCCGGTCCGACGGTCATCCTCAGCCCGCTGCTCGCGCTGATGCGCGACCAGGTCGCCGCGGCCGAGCGCGCCGGCATCCGCGCGGTGACGATGAACTCCGCCAACGCGCAGGACTGGGACGAGGTGCGCCGGGCGCTCGCCGCCGACGCGGTGGACGTGCTGCTGGTGAGCCCCGAGCGGCTGAACAACCCCCGCTTCCGCGACGAGCAGCTGCCCGACCTCGCCCGGCGCTGCGGGCTGCTCGTCGTCGACGAGGCGCACTGCGTCAGCGACTGGGGTCATGACTTCCGCCCGGACTACCGCCGCATCCGCGACCTGCTCGCCGGGCTTGCCGCCGACACCCCGGTGCTGGCCACGACCGCCACCGCGAACGCCCGGGTCGTCACCGACGTCGTCGAGCAGCTGGGCGTCGGGGGGCACGCCGTGCGCACCGTGCGCGGCGGGCTGGCCCGCGACTCGCTCCGGCTGGGCGTGCTGCCGTCGATGTCGCCGGAGCAGCGCCTGGGGTGGCTGCTGGCGCACGTCGGCGACCTCCCGGGAAGCGGCATCGTCTACACCCTGACCGTCGCGGCGGCCGAGGACGTCGCCGCCGCGCTCGCCGAGGCCGGGCACCGCGTCGCCGCCTACACCGGCCGGACCGACCCGGCCGACCGGGAGCGCCTCGAGGCGGCGCTGCGGGCCAACGAGGTCAAGGCGCTCGTCGCGACGTCCGCGCTCGGCATGGGGTTCGACAAGCCCGACCTCGGCTTCGTCGTGCACGTCGGCGCGCCCTCGTCACCGGTGGCGTACTACCAGCAGGTGGGGCGCGCCGGTCGGGCCACCGAACGCGCCGACGTGCTGCTGCTCCCCGGACCGGAGGACAGGGACATCTGGACCTACTTCGCGTCGGTGTCCATGCCCCGCGAGGAGCAGGCCGACGCCGTGCTCCGGGCCCTGGCCGAGGCGGGCCGCCCGCTCTCCACGGCCGCGCTGGAGACGGCGGTCGACGTCCGCCGGACGCGCCTGGAGCTGCTGCTGAAGGTCCTCGACGTCGACGGTGCCGTGCAGCGGGTCTCCGGCGGATGGGTGGCCACGGGGACGCCGTGGTCCTACGACGCCGAGCGCTACGAGCGGGTCGCCGCCGCCCGGCGCCACGAGCAGCAGCTCATGCTCGGCTACGAACGCACCGACGCCTGCCGGATGGCGTTCCTGCAGGAGTGCCTCGACGACGACACGACTCGCCCGTGCGCGCGGTGCGACGCGTGCGCCGGCGCGTGGTACCCGACCGACCTGCCCGACCAGGTGGTCGGGGCAGCGCGCAGCCGGCTCGCCAGGGTGGGTGTCGACCTCGAGCCACGCGCGTCGTGGCCGACGGGCATGGACCGGCTCGGGGTGCCGGTGCGCGGACGGATCCCGGGTGAGGAGGCGGTCGCGCGGGGGCGAGCCCTGGCGCGCCTCACCGACCTCGGCTGGGGCCAGCGGCTGCGTGAGGTGCTCCGGGCCGAGGACGGCCCCGCGTCCGAGCCGTTGCTGCGGGCCTGCGTCGAGGTGCTCGCGGGCTGGGGGTGGGAGCGGCGGCCGGTCGGCGTGGTGGTCGTGCCGTCGCGGCACCGGCCCCTCCTGGTGGGCTCGGTCGCGCAGGCCCTGGCCGAGGTGGGGCGGCTGCCCTTCCTGGGCGAGCTCGACCTCGCGCACGGAGGGCCGACCGGGGAGCCGGGCGGCAACAGCGCCTTCCGCCTCGCCGGCCTCTGGGAGCGGCTCGTCGTCGGACCCGACCTTGAGGCGGCGTTGGCAGGGGCCGGGGGTCCGGTGCTGCTCGTCGACGACCTCGTCAGCTCCCGGTGGACGATGACCGTGGCCGGCCGCGCGCTGCGCCGGGCGGGGGCGCCGGAGGTCCTGCCGTTCGCCCTCGCCGTCGACGGCTGACGTGGCGTCCGCCGCTGCCGGCGTGCGCGCCTACCCGTCAGCCGGCGAGCAGGCCGCCCGCTTTGAGGAGGTACTGGACGTACGGCACGGTCTCGGTGGAGGAGGGGCTGAGGATCGCCACCGAGATTCGGCGGGCCGGGATGACCGCCAGCACGCTGCGGTAGCCGGGGAGGTCGCCCACGTGCCCGAACCCGTCGATGTTGTACTTCCACCAGTAGCGGTCGGTGAAGTCCATCGTGCCCAGCCCGTAGCCGTCGTCGTCCTGGAAGTCGGTCATCTGCGAGACGGTGCTCGGGCGGAGCACCGCCGCGCCGGACAGCCCGTAGCCCCAGCGGGCCACCGCCTCGGCGTCGCCGGCGGCACCACCGGCCGCCGCGAGGCCACTCACCACGGAACGGAACGGCAGATATCCCAGGTCTCGGCGGCCTGGGGGCATCTCATCGTCCTCGCCCGGCTGAGCGAGCGGTGCGGGCAGTTGCTGCGCGTCCTGCAGCGCGAGGCGCTCCAGCCCCAGCGGCTGCCAGAGGTCGCGACGCAACACGCTGGCCAGGTCGGACTTCGTCACCGCCTCCACCACCAGGCCGAGCAGCACGTCGTTGGTGTTGTCGTAGGAGAACCGAGTCCCCGGTGCATCCTTCGGCGCGGGGACGAGCTTGACGAACTGCTCCGGCGACCAGTGCCGTTCGACTGCCCCCACACGGCCGCGTACGCGGCTTCTCCCGGTTCCGGAATGGTGGAGCGGTGGGCCAGCAGCTGTCGGAGCGTCACGCCGTTCCTCACCTGCGGGACCTTGACGTAGGCCGAGGCCGGCGCGTCGAGGTCGAGCGCCCCCCGCTCGGCAAGGAGCATCACCTCGGCGGCCGTGAACGTCTTGGTGACGCTGGCCAGCGCCATGCCGGATCGTGGCTCCAGGGGTTTGCCGGCGCCGTCCACCCCGGCGGCGCCGGTCCACAGGCCCTGCGGCGTGACCACAGCGGCGGTCACGCCGGGAACCAGACCGGATGTCACCCACCGTTCGACCTCCCGCTGCAGCTGCGCGGCGGTCCGGGCAGGGACCTGCGTCGTGGGCGGGGCGGGCCAGGCTCCCTCGACGCCGGATGACGTCGCGGCGCTCCCGGACGAGGACGTCGGGGACCCGCGGGGCGCGGAGGAGCGGCCGGCGGTCGAGGTGCATGCCGCGAGGACAAGGCAGAGCACCAGCGCGCACGTGCCACGCACCGAGCGGCCGGGCAGGCGCTTCGCCGCTCCGAGACGGCATCGAGCTGAGTCGCTCATCGTCTCCCCCGAACGCTCAGCCCCACGGCATGGGCCGGTGGGGAATGCCGCGGGGTGGCGGTCCCACGTCGTCCTTGCCGCACCTGGCGCAGCGGCGGTAACGCCCGCCGTCCTCCGTGCTCTCCGGTCGCCAGGCGTGGTGCAGGTTCAGCCGGCACAGCAGGGGCTTGCCCGGACGCTTCGTCGTCGTCGACATGTCGTTCCCCTCGAGCACCGCTCGTCGGAGCGCCCACGACGTGGCGAGCGCTCCGGCGGCGTAGTTCACCTGGCCACCGCGGGAGACCGCCCTCAGCTCTCCCAGGTGTTCGCGGCGGTAGCGCTCGCGCACCGCCCCGGACGGCAGCGTGGCCGTGGCGACGCCGACCAGGAGGCGCGCCGCGGGCGTCACGCCGAGCTTGCCCGGCCGCCCGTTCATGACAGGCCCGGCTCCGGGCGTGGGGCCAGCCGGCCCGATTGGGGCCTCGGCACGCGCGCCAGCTCGGCGCGCGCTTGGTCGGCCCCCTCGCCGGTGAGGCGGTAGTAGCGACGCGCCGGGCGCCCGGCCACCTGTGGGTCGACGTCCTCCCACCGTGACTCCACCCAGCCGGCCGCCTCGAGCCGGGCCAGGATCGGGTGGAGCGTGCCGCTCATCAGCCCCGCCGCCTCACCGATCTCGCTGCCGTAGAGCTCCGCCGCGGGGTCGGCCAGCAGGGCCCGGAGGACGAGCTGCGTGGCCATCGTCATCCGCGGCGGGCGAGGCATCCTCGTAGTCTACCTAGCCCTACGTAGAGGTCAAGGATGGACCTCGCCCACTCGCCGGGGCTCAGCTCAGGACCCTGTAGTCGCTGGGACGTCATGTCACGTACCGCGAAGGTGCCCTGGTCGACCAGCTGCAGGTGAATAGGTGGGTCCGGCGCGAAGTGCGCAAGCCCTCCCCCGACCGTGGCGGGTGCAGCGAGCACGGACACCTCGTCGACCAAGCACGTGCGGAAGGCAGTGGCGGCGAGCATGGCGCCGCCGATCGCGAGGTCACGATGGGCGGTGGCCCTCAGCCGCTGCACGGCGTCCGGGTCGAAGACCCCGCTCCAGGCGGGTTCGGCTGGCGTGCACCGCCGTGAGCGAGGCCGAGTTCACGACCTTCTCGGCGGCTCGCCAGAGGCCGGCGAAGTCGGCGGTCGCCGGTGACGCCGCGGCCAGGCCCGGGTCGGTCCTCCAGGCGTGCATGACCTCGTACATGCGTCGGCCGCAGAGGTACGTCCCGGTCCCGCGCTCGAGGTCGTTGACGAACGCATGCACCTCCTCGTCCGGCGCCGCCCACCCGAAGCCGCCCTGCCGGTCCCTGAAATACCCGTCGAGGGACATGATGACGGCGTAGCGGAGGCGCGCCATCGGCGCAGTCTGTCGGGACGAGTGGCGTCCGGCATCTCCGAGGGCCGGCGGGCGGCGGGCGACCTCCGGGTCGGCCTCGCGGTTGGCGTCGGCCGGGGGTCCGCGTCGTCCTCGACGTCGACGTCGGAGTACGCGACCCGTGGCTAGGGTGGTGGTTCGTGAGCCTCGACGCGACCCCTCTGGAGCACCTCCTGGCGGTCCTCCACCTCGAGGAGGTCGGGGCCAGCCAGGTCAGCCTCGCACCCGGGGTCGCCGGCGGCGAGGGGTACACCTCCGACACCACGGTGTTCGTCGGCCGCAGCCAGGTCATGCCGCACGGGCGGGTGTTCGGCGGACAGGTGCTCGCGCAGGGGCTGATGGCCTGCGGGCTGACCATCGCGCCCGAGCCGGACGGCAGCAGTCGGGCGCCGCACTCGCTGCACGGGTACTTCATGCGGCCGGGCGACGACAAGGCCGACATCCACTTCGTCGTCGAGCGGCTCCGGGACGGCCGGTCGTTCTCCACCCGCCGGGTGCACGCCGTGCAGCACGGCGCCCCCATCCTCACCCTCGCCTCCTCCTTCCAGCGGCCCGCCCCGGGGCTGGACCACCAGGACGTCATGCCCGACGTGGCCGGCCCGGCGGGGCTCACCCCCCTCGCCGATCTCTACGCCGGCATCGACCACCCCGGCGCGCGGCACATCGCCGAGGCGCGGCCGATCGAGCACCGCCACGTCGAACGCGACCTGTATGCCGCGCCCGCCGGCGACCGGGTCGCCGCCCAGCACGTGTGGATGCGGGCCGTCGGGCGGCTCCCCGACGACCCCCTGCTGCACGCCGCCGTGCTCGCCTACGCCTCGGACTACTCCCTGCTCCACCCTGTCCTGCGACGGCACGGCCTCGCGATGACCGACCGGGCGCTGCGGATCGCCAGCCTGGACCACGCGATGTGGTTCCACCGGCCGGCCCGCGCCGACGAGTGGCTGCTGTACGCCGAGCAGTCCCCTTCGGCGCAGGGCGGGCGGGGCCTCGGCATCGGCCGGATGTTCACCCAGGAGGGGCGGCTGGTGGCCACGGTCGCGCAGGAGGGCATGGTCCGCCTCAAGGAGTGAGGCTCCCGTCCGGAGCGCCCGGCCCAGAACCCCACCCGTCCCTGCCGGCCCCCTCCCCCGCTCGCCCCCTGCCGGCGCCCCCCGCTCGCGTCCGGCTCATCGCCCCGGACATTTCCTGCCATAGGGCTATTCATCTGACCGGACTATCGTGCTTGGAATCTCGCGCCACGGGCGGTCGGCGAGTGGGCGGTCCAAGCTCGGTGGGTGGCCTCGCCGGGTCGGCGGTCGTGGCGTGATGCGCTTGGGCTTGGGGTCGGCGACCAGGTCGCGGTAGCGCACGGGTGCGTGTGTGACGGCGAGCTGCAGGACGCGGTAGAAGAGCATGCCGCGGGCGCGCGAGCGGCGCCGGTTGAACCGGAAGACGAACTCGTTCAGGTA